>JAZUAR010000212.1:0-5702 GCA_045638055.1 Candidatus Avispirillum sp. | reverse complement strand
AGTAGGCGAGGACGTATACGGCAGACTTACAGTAGACGATATCCCCGGAATCATCGCTAAGTATTAATAGGCGGAATCCTCTTATGAAGATCGGATCAATTGCAAATCTTCTCTCCGCAGAGGTTCTCTGCGGCACAGAGGAGCTTGACAGCGAGGTTCATTCTGCTTGTGCCAGCGATATGATGAGCGACGTGCTCGCATTCGTTAAGGATCAGGCAGTTCTTCTCACAGGTCTTGTTAACCCCCAGGTTATCAGAACTGCTGTTATGATGGATATGCGCTGTGTTGTTTTTGTTCGCAAAAAGACTCCCACAGAGGATATGATAGCTCTTGCCGAGGAATCCGGCATCGTGCTTATGAAGTCAAACCTTCGTATGTTCGAGGCTTGCGGTATTCTCTACAGTGAGGGCCTTTGCGGATCAAAAGAGGGTACCTCCCATGCATGAGGACGTAGTAAAATTCACCTTTGAGGTAGACGGCGAAGATTTTTCATCTGCAGGTGCGGCATCCGTTCAGGTAAAAAAGCATCTCAGACAGATGGGATTTTCTCCCGATATAATCCGCCGCGTTTCCATTGCAATGTATGAGGGCGAGATCAACATGGTCATCCATGCGGATGGCGGTGTTGCAACCGTTGAGGTTTCGGACGAGGCTATCGTTATGATACTTGAGGACCGAGGCCCCGGTATTCCCGACGTATCCATGGCGCTCAAGGAGGGATTCTCCACCGCCAAGGATAATATCCGTTCACTCGGATTCGGCGCAGGCATGGGCCTGCCCAATATGAAAAAATATACTGATTCTTTAGAGATCGAAACAGAGGTCGGCAAGGGTACAAAGATCACAATGAAGGTCAATATATAATTGCCGACAGGGAGCAGTTATGATAGAGTACAAGCATTCCGTGTCCCTTGACGTGTCGAAGTGTAAGGGGTGCACGCATTGCTTGCAGCGCTGTCCCACGGAGGCTATCCGTGTACGTGACGGCAGTGCCGCCATCAACTCGCAGAAATGCATCGATTGCGGCGAATGCATAAGGGTATGCCCCTACAATGCGAAAAAAGCTACCCATGACTCACTTGACTGTCTTAATAACTATAAATACAAAATAGCGCTTCCCGCACCTGCGCTCTACGGCCAGTTTGATAACCTTGACGATATTGATTTCGTAATTCAGGGCCTTTACGATATGGGCTTTGACGACGTTTTCGAGGTTGCCAAGGCAGCAGAGCTTGTGTCGGGCTATACAAGGCAGTACCTGAAAAGAGAAGGGCTGAAAAAGCCTGTTATCAGCTCAGCCTGCCCCGTAGTCGTAAGACTTATAAGAATGCGCTTCCCCTTCCTTTGCGAAAATATCATGCCCATTCTCCCTCCCGTTGAGGTTGCGGGAATGCTGGCAAGAAAAAAGGCACTTGCACTTCATCCCGAGCTTTCCCCCGAGGATATCGGCTGTATCTTTATTTCACCCTGTCCTGCAAAGGTCAGCTACGTGAAGAACAGCTTTTCGGGAGAGAAGAGCAACGTGGACTCTGTGGTTTCCGTTTCCGACGTTTATTTCAAGCTTATTGACGTTATGAAAAAGTCAAATGAGCCGAAGGTAAGCACGGAGGCAGGAAACGTAGGCGTCAGCTGGGCTATCTCCGGCGGCGAATGTACTGCGGTATTTAACGATAAATATCTTGCGGCAGACGGCATCGAGAACGTTATCAGAGTTCTTGAGCAGATAGATAATTCCGATTTTCCTTTTCTGGAGTTTGTCGAGCTTAACGCCTGTAACGGCGGCTGCGTCGGCGGAGTTATGACTGTTGCAAATCCCTACATAGCAAGAGCGAGAATACAGTCGCTGAGAAGATACCTTCCCGTATCTCCCAACCTTCATCCCGATGATGGAGACGTTCCCGATTCTATGCTTCTTGAGGGATTTGAGTATATTCCCACAGCCCCCCTTTCTGAGGACAGAAAGGAAGCAAGACGGATGATGTCAGAGATCCAGGAGATCAGAAAGGATCTTCCCGATCTTGACTGCGGCTCCTGCGGAGCACCGAGCTGTGCTGCATTTGCAGAGGATATAATCAGAGGCGAGATCTGTGCCGATGAGTGCGTAGTATTCATGAGAAAGGTATTCCATGATTATCTTTCCGCTCATCCCTATGAAAAGGTCAGCCGAGAAACAAATAACGATGAGAGCGAGGAAAGCTGAGATGAGAAATCTTGAAAGCCTTGCAAAGGAGATCGGACTTAAGCATATCTGCGGCGATCTTTCAAAAGAGATCTGTGGCTCCTATGCGGGAGACCTTCTCAGCTGGGTAATGAGCCATGCACAGTACGGCGACGTTTGGATAACTATTATGTCCAATATCAACGTTGTTGCTGTTGCAAGCCTTACCGAGTGCGCCTGCGTCATTATGGCTGAGGGAGTAACTCCCGACAGCGACGTATTGAAGGTTGCAGAGGAAAAGGATATCACTATCTTCTCCGATGATCGCTCAACGTTTGAGCTGTGCTGTCTTGTGGGACAGTATCTTAAAAACAATGAATAAGTATTATTACGATCTGCACGTTCACTCATGCCTTTCCCCTTGCGGAGACGATGATATGACTCCCTCCAATATTGCGGGAATGGCAACAATAAAGGGTCTGCAGATCATAGCCCTCACCGATCATAATACAACAGCTAATCTGCCTGCCTTTTTCAAAGCCTGCAGAAGACACGGTATCATTCCCATTCCGGGAATGGAGCTGACAGTGGCTGAGGATATCCATCTTCTTTGCCTTTTCAGAACGCTTGAGGAGGCGATGGAATTCGGTCGGAGGGTAGATGAGCATAAAATCCCCTATGATAACCGTCCCGAGATATTCGGCCGCCAGCAGGTGGTTGACGAGGAGGATAACTTCATAAGAGAGGAAAGATATCTGCTTTTAAATGCAACTACTCTTTCTCTCGATGAGGGCACAGACCTTTGCCGCCGGTGCGGCGGTGTATGCTATCCCGCTCATATCGACCGCACCTCAAACGGCGCCGTTGCAATTCTCGGAACCTTCCCCGATTGGGAGGGATATACGGCATATGAGATAAGCGGCTCGGGCAGCAGAGCAGAGGAAGAGGCAAAATTCCCCATCCTCAAAAATATGCCCTGCGTTAAAAGCTCCGATGCCCACTATCTTTGGGATATTTCAGAGGCTGAAAGCTATTTTGAGCTTGATGACGAGCCTTATTCCTCACAGCTTGTCCGCGACAGGCTTATCGATCTTCTGGAGGGAAAATAAATGACTGATCTGTCACTTTATGTTCTGGATATAACGATGAACTCCGTTCGCGCAGGTGCGAAAAACATCGCAGTAAAGCTTGAGGAAATAAATAAGGTCCTGACTGTAACAATTACAGACGACGGCTGCGGAATGACAGCCGAGCAGGTTGAAAAGCTTTCAAACCCCTTTTTTACAACAAGAACAACCCGAAAGGTTGGCCTTGGAATCCCCTTTCTCCGAATGCTGGCAGAGCAGACGGGAGGAACGGTGAGCATAGTTTCAAAAAGTGAAAAGGAATTTGAGGATCACGGAACTACAGTATCTGCTGTGTTCCATTCCGATCACATCGATTTCGTTCCCCTGGGGGACCTTGTTGAAACTATGATAACCCTCGTTCAGGGAAGCCCCGATATCGATTTCGTTTACAGTCATACCTCTGATGAGGGAACTGAAGTCGGTATGGATACCCGCGAGATGAGGGCGATTCTCGGGGACGATATCCCCCTGAACTCCTATGAGATACTCGAGTTTATAAGAGGCTTTCTCAAGGATCAATATGCACAAAATTAATTATTTATATATACGAAAGGAACAAATATCATGAAAACTTTAGCGGAACTTGCTGCTATCAGAGAGCAGATGAAGGATAAGGTCGCTATCCGTACAGGAAGCGGCGAAGTTCGCGTAGTTGTTGGTATGGCAACATGCGGAATCACCGCAGGAGCAAGACCTGTTCTTAATGCTTTTGTTGAGGAGGTTGCTGCACAGGGTCTTGCAGATTCCGTAAAGGTAACACAGACCGGTTGTATCGGTATTTGCCAGTATGAGCCTGTTGTAGAGATCTACGAGGACGGCAAGGAAAAGGTTACATACGTAAAGATGACAGCAGATAAGGCAAAGGAAGTTGTTGCAAAGCACCTTAAGGGCGGCGCTCCCGTAGCTGAATACCTTATCGGCAATATTTAATCCGGAGGATAAAATAGTATGGTTCGTTCACACATTCTTGTATGCGGAGGTACAGGTTGTACTTCCTCCGGCAGCTTAAAGCTTATTGATGCTCTTAACGCAGAGATCAAGGCTGCCGGCCTTGAAGAAGAGGTAAAGGTCGTTCAGACCGGTTGCTTCGGTCTTTGTGCTCTCGGTCCTATCATGATCGTATATCCCGATGGCACATTCTACTCCAGAGTAGAAGCAGACGATATTCCCGAGATCGTTTCCGAGCATATCGTAAAGGGTCGTGTAGTTGAAAGACTCGTTTATAACAAGACTACAGAGGAAGAGAAGGAAGCAGGTAAGACTTCTTCTCTTAACGATACTGCTTTCTATAAGAAGCAGATGAGAATCGCTCTTCGTAACTGCGGTGTTATCAACCCTGAGAAGATCGATGAGTATATCGCACGTGACGGTTACTTCGCGCTCGGTAAGGTTCTTACAGAGATGAGCCGTGAGGAGGTTGTTCAGACAATCCTCGATTCCGGTCTCCGCGGCCGTGGCGGCGCAGGCTTCCCCACAGGTCTCAAGTGGAAGTTCGCTATGGGTAGCGAGGGTCAGAAGTACGTTTGCTGTAACGGTGACGAGGGTGACCCCGGTGCATTCATGGACCGTTCTATCCTTGAGGGTGACCCCCATGCAGTTCTCGAGGCAATGGCAATCGCAGGTTACGCTATCGGCGCTGACCAGGGTTATATCTACATCCGTGCAGAGTACCCCATCGCTGTTGGCCGTCTTGAGATCGCTATCGAGCAGGCTAGAGACTACGGCCTCCTCGGTGACAACATCCTCGGCACAGGCTTTAAGTTTGATATCGAGCTTCGTCTCGGCGCGGGCGCATTCGTTTGCGGTGAGGAAACAGCTCTTATGACATCTATCGAGGGTAAGCGCGGCGAGCCCAGACCTCGTCCTCCTTTCCCTGCAGTTAAGGGTCTCTTTGCTAAGCCCACAATCCTCAACAACGTTGAGACATATGCAAACATCGCTCAGATCATCCTTAACGGTGCTGACTGGTTCAAGGCTATCGGTACTGAGAAGTCCTCCGGTACTAAGGTATTCGCTCTCGGCGGTAAGATCACAAACACAGGTCTCGTAGAGGTTCCCATGGGAACAACTCTCCGTGAGGTAATCGAGGAGATCGGTGGCGGTATTCCTAACGGTAAGAAGTTCAAGGCAGCTCAGACAGGTGGCCCCTCCGGCGGATGTCTCCCTGCTCACCTTATCGATACTCCTATCGACTTCGATAACCTTATCGCAGCAGGAAGCATGATGGGTTCCGGCGGTCTTATCGTTATGCACGAGGATACCTGTATGGTTGACCTTGCAAAGTTCTTCCTTGAGTTCACAGTAGACGAGTCCTGCGGTAAGTGCGCGCCCTGCCGTGAGGGAACCAAGAGAATGCTTGAGCTTCTCACCAAGATTACCGACGGTAGAGGTGAAGAGGGCGATATCGAGAAGCTTGA
>JAZUAR010000211.1:0-4240 GCA_045638055.1 Candidatus Avispirillum sp. | reverse complement strand
AGGAGCGTCTGCTCTCAGCTGCTCGCTTGCAAAAGCCTGAAGTTTTGTCATTTTTGACTTCTCCTTTTTTTCTTTTGGTTCCGAAACGTTCGTACTGAGCTGCATTGGACCGTTCGGGCGGACTTTGCCGCATACGAATGGAATTATATCACATCTTTTGGAAGATTGCAATAGTTTTTTTATTCTTTTTTGAATTATTTTTCACAAAAATCCATTGAAAGAAAAGATTTACTGTGTTAATATAATTATAGTATATTTTTATCTATTTTACAATAGAAACGGAGATTATTATGGCAATTCCTGTTCCCGAAAAAAGAATAGCAGATTTTGAAAAAATGGGCCTCGGTCTTTTTATCCACTTCGGTATGTATTCCCAGCTTGGCTGCGGTGAGTGGATAATGAATATCGCAGGTATGTCCTTCGAGGAGTATTCTCCCCTTAAGGATACCTTCACAGCCAAGGGCTTTGATGCAAAGAAGATCGTTGAGATCGCAAAGGCTGCAGGCATGAAGTATATCAATATCACAACTAAGCATCACGACGGCTTCTGCCTCTACGATTCCAAGGATCTTAACGAGGGCTATGATACAGTTCATTCCGCTTGCGGACGTGACCTTATCCGTGAGCTTGTAGATGCATGTAACGAGGAGGGAATCCTTCCCATCTTCTATCACGCTACTCTTGACTGGAAGCAGAAGTCCTTTGAAAACGATTTCCCAAAGTACCTTAAGTATCTTAACGACAGCGTTGAGCTTCTCTGCACACAGTACGGAAAGATCGGCGGTCTCTGGTTTGACGGTAACTGGTCCCGTCCCCTCACAGACTGGGATGAGGATACCCTTTATGCTATCATCAGAAAGCATCAGCCCGATGCTCTTATTATAAACAATACAGGTCTTGATGCACGCGGCTGCGCAGGTCATCCCGAGATCGACAGCGTAACATTTGAGCAGGGCAGACCTACTCCCATGAACCGCGAGGGAACACCTAAGTATCTTGCGGCTGAAATGTGCCAGACAATGAATGACCACTGGGGCTACGGTAAGGCAGACTTCCACTATAAGAGCCTTCCCGAGCTTATCGAAACACTTTGTGCATGCCGTAAGGTTGGTGCAAACTTCCTCCTCAACGTCGGTCCCGACGGAGACGGAAACATCATCCCTATGCAGGAGATCATGCTTCGCGGTCTCGGTGACTGGGTACGCACCTGCGGTCAGTCTATCTATGAGGGTAAGCCCTCCGAGATCAAGGGTGAATTCAAGAACTTTGCTCTTGAGGATGGCGAGCGCGCTTATCTCTATATCCACGACCTTGCTATTCTCGGTAACGCACACGTTACAGTTGAAGGCGGCGGCGTAGGCTTTAAGCACTTCTCAAACGTTAAGAGAAAGGTTAAAAGCGTTTGCTGGAGCGATAACGAGGAGCCTATCGATTTCGTTCAGCACGGCGATCACCTCTGGGTAAATGCATCCGGCTTCCCCTACGGCTGTCAGTACGTTGTACGCGTAATGAACGTTGAATTTGAAGACTAATACAAATGGTCTGTTGCAGATTTCTGTAACAGACCATTTTATAGTTTTGGATGTTGATTATAAATTAGGTTTTTTCGGTGAGTTGCCTTCCCCTCGAGGGGAAGGTGGCACCTGAAAGGTGACGGATGAGGTGTAGGCAACGTAAGTTGCCGTTGTGCTGCGTAGCAGCTTGAGCTTTTTCTTGATTCGTAAGACCCACGCCGCTTCGCGGCTACACCTCACCACCGCCTACGGCGGAGCCTCCCCTCAAGGGGAAGCCTTTGGGACAAGCCGGCCCTTACTTTAGGCATATGAGGCTTGACAATCTCCACGATAAACCCAAATTTTAAAGGAGCTGTTGCAGTAAAGCAGCAGCTCCTTTTGTTATATTTTCAGATATTCCTTTGTATAGCGGATTACTGTATCCAGCTCGCCGCTTCTTTTGAAGCGATGGTCGGCGCCCTCGATTATCTTTAAGGTAACAGAAGGGTTCTTTTCTGCAAATTCATAGATAACGGGGGGAGGGACGATATCGTCACGATCGCCGTGGATTATGAGCATAGGCTCGTTAAAATCACGGCTGAGAAGGCTTTGGAGACCCAGCATTTCTGTGTAGAAGCTATAGGGAAGATCGATCTTTCTTTCAAAGCCGCAGATAACGTGGCCTTTATTTGAAAAATCCTCTTTGTTTATCCTCAGCACGTTATCAACGAGAATATCAGCCATCGTTATAGCAGGAGCTCTCAAGATAAGCTGATAATCTGAAATGCTTTCGCTGCAATGGAGAGCGATATATCCTCCAAAGCTTGTGGCAAAAACAGCTTTTTTAGCTTCGGGATATTTCTCTCGGGCATAGCTGCAAACTGCTTTCAGATCTGCAATACAGTTTGCAACGGTGAAGGAGTCCTCAGCCTCGGGGCTTTTGCCGTGAGCGGGGAAATCAAAGCATATGAGGGCGGTGTTCTTACAGCTCTCGGCAAGTCTTTTCAGCATTGAGCTGTCCTTGTCTCCCGCAAAGCCGTGAACACCAACGATTATTTGCCTGATCTCCCCCTCCTCGGGGGCAAAAAGCTTACATTTTATTTCGTATTCTCTCTTTAGTGAAAAGTATGAAGCTGTCATTACTTATGCTTTACCTGTAAGCTTGCGGGAGAGGATATTGGAGTCATAAGGTGTAATTTTGCCGTCCTTGTCCATGTCAGCAGCTTCAATGACTTCATTTGTCGGTGTAATTACGTTGGCAATAATCTTTTTAAGCATCATTGAGTCTAAGGAATTGATCTCACCGTCGCCGTTAATGTCGCCTGCTATAATCTCGGGCTTGGGCTCGGGATCAGGTTCAGGTTCAGGTTCGGGTTCAGGCTCGGGAGCAGTATCCTTTTCCCAAACTGCATAAAGGGTTGCGGATGCATCTGCAGCATAAACCGCGCCTGCAAGGTATTCGGGTGCGGTAGCATCCTTATTTGTTGCCCATCCGAGGAACGTATATCCCTCGCGGGTGGGAACTGTATCGGAAAGGAGAATAGGCACAGATCTTGTCTTGATCTGATTTTTGATCGTGCCCTCACCGCCGTTCATATCGTAGGAAACTGTATTTGCGGCAAGGAGAGTACGTGATCCGAGACCCTCTGACATAAGCTTTTTAGCTTCTGCCTCGTCTTCAAAGTCACAGTCGAAATATACTGTGCCGTTGGATGAGGTCATCTTCATATTGTCTATTGCCATACATCCTGCATAGCTGAAGAAGAGCTGATAATCTGTGTATACTGTAAATCCGCTTTCTTCACGTCCGATTTGTCTGCCGTCGATATAAACGGAGGCGTTACCGTTGAGAATTTTAATGGTAACAGTATGCCAGGTTGAAACGTCGGCCTCACCCCAGATGTAGGAATAAAGCCTTGAATCTCCGATCTTAACACCCAAGGGAGTTATTTCAATGTATCCGCCCGCCGCTGTTCTGAACTGTGCAACTGCATCCTCTGCAGCAGAGGAGATAAGACAGAGATCTACTGTGAATTCAATATCCTGGCCGTTTCCGCCGTAGTTTCCTATATAGCCGTATGCCTCGGCCGCAGGCCACTGCCAGCCGTATCCGGAGGGAGCAGCGCTTGTTGAATTGCCTTCCTCGGGCTCAGCAACGGGAGGCTCTGCATCTACTGTGTAGGGCTCGATACCGCCGGGAACGATGGTCTCAAGACATACCTGAGCGTAGAATCTTGCCATATAGTCGTTGGGATGGCACATATTGTCGCCTGAGAAATCAAGATAGTCCTTATATTCAAGAAGGGACTTGTGCATTGCTGTTACGTCTGCAACGGTAACTCCGCTGTAAAGATCAGAGATCTCATTAAGAGCATCGCGGCAGCCCTCGAAATAGGACATATAGTGGCAATAGGGGTTGCAATAGAAGGGCGCAACGAGAACGAATTCGCAGTTGGGATAAGTATCGCGAACTTCCTCGATCATTCTTATAATTGCGCTCTTATATGCGCTTTTAAGCTTTGAAAGACTGCCTGAGCTGGACTGGCTTTCGTTCATTGCATCGTTAGCGCCAAACTCGATGAATACGAGGTCGGGAGCCTTTGAGGTGACCTCTCGGTCTGTATACTGAACCATGTCGCTTGCAGTACTGCCGCCAACTGATGCATAGGTCGCATTAACTCTCATACCGTAGTCCTTGCGAAGCTTTGAAACGATCATTTCGTTCCAGTATTCCGCGTAAGGATAAA
>JAZUAR010000210.1:0-4151 GCA_045638055.1 Candidatus Avispirillum sp. | reverse complement strand
TATTCCTCTTCGTAAATTGAAATTTGAAAGGCTAATAAACGTTTTTTTCGTAGGGGAGGGGCTTGCTCCTCCCGATTACAGATATAACGGTACGCTGTAAATGTGGCTTAGGTTCGCGGGAGGGGAAACCCCTCCACTATGTCATGCGATCGCCCTTTCGAATCCCATTATATCTTTTCCGCAACCAAAAAGGACATCCGATTGGATGTCCTTTTGCATGAAGACTAACCCTAATTTTAATACAAATGCACCCCATTTTGAGTTAAGTGGGTGCAAATCGGGTTCAGGGGGCATCGTCGAACCACGCAAATAAATTCTGTATCGCAATTAACATTGTAATATATAATTATGTATGCGACTACTCTATTTCATAGTATTTACCGACTAAATTTTTGAGTTCTTCGTCATCGCAACTGAAGTGCGTGGAAGATATGCAATTGCCTTCGGCATCAAAGGTTTCACCGTATCCACCGCACGAATAAAAGGTATACTGACCATTAGAAAAGTTGATTCTTACGACCCAATCGCCATAATAAAAACTGGGATCGGTTGCTGCAAGGACAATTATAATAGAATCAGAAAATTTAAGCTTTGAAAAATCATCTAAAAAATCTTCTGTATCTTCTTCCGGTATAGTATAGACAGGCTCAAGGATTGTATCAAATCCGGAGTAATGTGCTGAATCTTGATTACGCAAATCATAAAACTGCACAGACACTACTTCTTCAGCGGCGATATCATAGTACTCTGTCAAGGGAATTATGATGCAACCACTCAGAGATACAATCAAAACAAAGGGCAAAAGTACAAACAAAATTTGTTTAAATAGCTTCATAATCTCGCCTCCTTTATAGATATTCTACCACAAAAATTAAATAAACGCAACCTTGTATCAAGATTGCGGTTATACTTTGGCGGAAAGGGAGGGTATAGGCTAAATTTAAAGGTTTCGCCAAAACTAGTTTTGGCGCTCACGGTCGTTCTTGGTTTTTAAATTCTTAGTGAATGCAGCACAACGGGCTAAAAACAGTCCACCGGACTGTTTTTGTCGCGCCTACGGCATGCGACCGCCCTTTCGAATCCCGTTATATCCTTTCCGCAACAAAAAAGGACATCCGATTGGATGTCCTTTTTTATGGCGGAAAGGGAGGGATTCGAACCCTCGAACGGGTATTAGCCGTTACACGATTTCCAGTCGTGCGCCTTAGACCAGCTCAGCCACCTTTCCGTGTGCGATCCTTAAATCGCTCAGCTATTATATCATAGAAAAAATCAAAATGCAATACCTTTTTAAAAGTTTTTTCGATTTTTTATAAAAAGTTTTTTGAAATTACGATCATTTAAACATTTTCCCATTATATTTAAAATTAATATAGCAATTCCCACTGAAAAATGATACTATATAAATATAAATTCTATTTTTCGGAGTAGTATATGAAAAAACGCGATCTGCCCGTATTTGTTTTGAATCATCAGGACCTCACATGGCGCCGCTGCTTTAAACGCCCCTTAGAGCACAAGGGCGAAAGCTACGTTTCCTATGCCCATCTGCAGTCCCTCTATATCAAGGAGAATCTGCGCCTTCTCGAGAAATATCCCGAGTACAGATTTTCCATCGAGTGTGTTGCAACTCTTGAGAATTTCCTGGGTAACAACCCCGAATATGAAGAAAAGATCAAAAAGTATCTGGATGAGGACAGAATCCATCTCCCCTTCACAGGTCACAATATCGTGGATTCCAATCTTATTTCAGGCGAGAGCATTATCCGCAGCTATCTTTTCGGCTATAACTATATGAAAAACAAGTTTGGCTACGTCTCCGAGGGATTTGACCGCAATGACTCCTTCGGAAACTCCGCTCAGCTTCCTCAGATCGCCCGCGGATTTGGTCAGAAATTCTGCAACAACGTGGTTTATACAAACCTCGAGGGCAACTACTGGCGAGGCCTTGACGGCTCCACCCTTGCAAATATCGACCCCCAGCAGGTAGGCATCTGCGGCGGCTATGCAAAGTACCGCCCCTGTCCCGTTTGCCACGGAAAGGGCGACGAATCCTGCCCCGAATGCGGCGGCAAGCTTATCGACGTTCCCTATGCTGAAAGAAGACGCTTCCGCATAGGTGTAGACTATGATTCCCCCCAGCGCGAGGACCTTCAGGGCTATCTTTACATCTCCGGCGAGGAGCTTCTCCCCACAGAGGAGATGTTCGATTGGATTGAGGCAAACCGCGACAAATATAACATCTATTTCACAAACTGCAAGGAGCTTGCCCACCGCTATTATGCAGACCGCCTTGAAAAGGTGGACTGTCCTCCCGAGGATGAGCTTCATCCCTCCTGCGAGGTAAACTTCAACAATACAGGCACCTATGTTTCCCGTATCAAGACAAAGCAGAACGTTCGAAATATAGAGAGCCGCATATACGGCCTTGAGGCCCTCAGCGTTATGAATGCTCTTTCGGGAAAGAAGGGTCATTCCGTTGATACGGAGGAGCTCTGGTCAAAGATCCTTTTCACAATGTTCCACGATGCGGTAACGGGAACTATGGTAGACGCAGCATATGACGAGCTTTGCGACGTACATAGCGAGATCGACGAGACTCTCAAAAAGATGGAGGCAGAGCTTCTCACCCCCGAGGAGCTTGCAAATATCATCACAATTGTGAACCCCTACGGTCAGGAATATTCAGGCGCAGTGACAGTAAAATGTCCCGAGGGCTTTGCTCCCGTAACTGAGGACGGAAAGCGCCTTTCAATTATCAAAAGAGACGGCGAGCTTTCAACTGTTCTTGTTGAAAACATTCCTCCTTTTTCAACTCTTGTATGCACCCTTCAGGAATACAAGGAAGAAAAGTTCTTCCATAAGTTCCAGTATGCCCAGAGAAAGGGTATCTCCGCGGTTCTCAGAAATGAGGTTTCCGAGGAAACTGAAAAGGCAGGCGGCGAGACCTTCGTTATTGAAAACGAGTTTTATAAGATCACCGCAGAAAGCCACGGAATCCTCGAGATCTTCGACAAGCAGGCAGGACAGGCTGTATTCAAGGCAGGCAAATACAAGATCGGCGAGCTGATTCTTGAGCACGACGAGGGAAGCCCCTGGGCAACTCTCTCTACCGATCAGCGCCGTATGCCCATATCCGACGTAACATTCCTCGTTTGCTTTGAAAAGACTGAGGATTATCAGATGATAAAGTTCAGCCACACGAAGAAATACTGGGGCTATGCAGTTGACGCAGGCTACGAGGTGTTCTATACCGTGACTCTGCCCAAAGGTGAGAAGAAGGTGTACTTCTCGGCGGACGTTGACTGGGATACTCAGAATCACCGCATAAGAGTAGCATTCCCCACACCCCTTACAGGCAGAAGCGTTTATGAGATCCCCTACGGCGTTCTTGAAAGAAAGCCCTACGAGCCCAATATGGTATGGCCACACGGCCCCTCCAACTGGGCGGGCGCTTCGGGAGACTATCCTGCCATCGGCTTTGCAGGTGTTGAGGGTGAGGGTGCAACCGTCGCTCTCTTCAATAAGGGTACTCCCTCCTATAAGATCGAGGAGGAGGAGGACGGAAAGACCATTCTTCTTTCTCTTGTCCGCAGCCCCTCTGTCGGCACGTACCTCCACGAGCCTGAATCCTACAGTATGACGGCATATGACGAAATGCGCGACCCCGGTCACCATCATTTCGAGTATGCTCTCACATCTTATGCAACTCCCTTTGGTGAAAACCGTGCCGTTAAGGACGCGAGAAGCTATATCAATAAGGTATACGCAGTTTCGGGAAGCTTCACTCTCCCCGAAATGCCCATCCTTTCGGGAGAGGGCGTGCGAATCAGCGCGGTGAAGCCCGCATCCGATGAAAACGGCTTTATTATGCGCCTTTGCGAGTATCACGGAAAGAGGGAAGAGGTAACTATCTCTGTTCCTGCCTACATTGCGGCAGTAGAGGAGACCGACCTCAAGGAGGAAAAGATAAGAGAGATCCCAGTAGAAAACGGAAAAGTTGCTCTCACCTTCGATCCCTTCAAGATCAAAACACTCAGATTCAAATAAAAGAAATCCGCCCTCGGGCGGATTTCTTTTTGTTAAATTCGGGTTTATCGGGGAGGGGATACGGTCGCTTTTTTGAAAAAAAGCTCCGCAAAAAACTTTAT
>JAZUAR010000209.1:0-3593 GCA_045638055.1 Candidatus Avispirillum sp. | reverse complement strand
GGCGAATATAATATCACTGAAACTGCAAGTTTCAATATTGATTTTTACACAATATAGATGTATAATTCAGTTAAAATACTTAAATGAGAACTGGAAAGGTGCGATGTCACAATATGATTCTCGCAATCATTATATCTGCTGTTTCATTTTTAATCGGATCATGGAATCTCATGATAGCCATACTCGGCCTTTTCCCAAGGTTTCGCGCTAAATCTATCGGAGTGTTGACCAAGCCAAATGTTCACAGAAATACAAAAAGCAGACACGGCCACATAATTCCGATTCTGACACGGTACGGATACGTATATACCGTTAACGGAAAACAATATTGTTACTCCGCTGAAGGTCGTTTTTCCGAACGACGATTAATGCCGAGAGCTCCCATAATTTACATAAAAGGATTTCCCCGCCATGCCTACCCGAACAAATTCAGAGGAACAAAGGAGTGGGTATTGGGCATAACGTTTTTGCTTTTAGGAATCGTATACCTTTATCTGTTTTTGTTATATATGCCATAACAAATAAGAAAAGCCTCCCTTGCGGGAGGCTTTTTCTTTACATCTTAACTGTAACAATATGCTTCTTTCCGTCGCGGGGATTGGGGATAATGCTTGTACACTTTTCTCCGTCGAAGGTATACTCTGTAGCCTCTGTGGGACGGGCAAAGCCGAGGGACTTTTCTACTGTAATATCAAACTCTGTGCCGTCAACACGGACTACGTAGTTTGCGCGCTCTGTATCAAAGGGGAGAACGGGCTTAAGGTCAATGCCGCCGTCCACGTGGTTGATACCGAGGAATTCATATACTGTGAGAGAAAGCCAGCTTGCAGTACCGGAAAGCATAGGTCCGATATTTTCTCCCGTTTCGCTGTTATTATACTGTGTGCAGAAGCGGGGGTTACCCTTTGTGATATAGGGGGTCTTGAGAGTCTGGTAAGGAAGAACAAGGTCAAGCATCCAGAATGCCATTTCAGCAAAATCTGCTGCCAGCTTTTCGTCCTTGATGACCTTACAAGCCTTGAACATTGCGGCTGTTGCCATCATTGTTGCATGCTTGAACACTGCTCCATTTTCGCGGTCGCCGCGGAAATAGTGGTCCATTGCTGTGGTTTCGGAAACCTTATCAAGGTCGCAGGGGGATGTGAGAGTAAGGCCTGCGGGGGTCTTGATATACTTGTTTACGGAATCAAGCATGATTCTCATCTGCTCCTCAGTTGCACAGCCTGCAAGGAGTGCCCATGAGAAGGAATTGAGCCAATATGAGCCAGGAAATTCGGGATTGAGGGAAAGTCCGTCTCCGCCTGCACCCAAATATGTATAGCCCTTTTCGGGGTTATTGATAAGGCAGCGGGCAAAGAAGTCACCCTTCCATGCATGAGCCTGGATGTTTTCGCAAAGAGTAGCGCACTTTTCGCGGAGCCACTCAGCTTCTTCCTTTCTGCCTGAGAGATCGGCAAGCTCTGCCATATTATCATAAGCTACCTTAAGAAGGAATGCGTTCATTACGCTCTCGCAGTAGTGGCTCTCGAAGCGATGCCCCCACTTCTGACCCTTCTCTTCTATCTGCTTACGGTAAAGCTCCATCTTTTCGGGAGCGCTGATTGAATCGTAATCAAGCTTCAGGCAGTCGTTCCAGTCGAGATGGTCGAGGAGAGGAAGTCCGTGGTCGCCTACGGAGATACAGCCGGAATAGAATACGGATGCCATCATTGTATCAAAGATAGTTCTCTTTTTATCCTCGCATCCTGCAATGGGAAGCTCCATATTTACAAAGTCAATATCGCCTGTGAGCATTACGTATCTGTAAACTGCCTGCATAAGCCAGAGCTGGTCGTCGCTTCCGACGCCGATACCGTCGCCGCCCCAATAGAAGTTATGGTATGCATATCCGTCCTCAAATACGTTTTCAGCCCATCTTGAGATCATATCGCGGGCAAGGCCTGAGTTGCCCATTGCCGTCATATAATACATGGATGCATACATATCCTGGATCTCGCGGAAGCCTACCTTACGGCCGCCCTTGTTTGTCCACGCGAATGCACGGGTTACGAAGGACTGATAAAGCACCTGGAAAGGAAGGTTTTTTGAAATATAGGAGGACATTCTTCTGTCATCGGAATTGAAGGTGATATAAGAGGAATAGCTTTCAACAAAGTCTACAACGCTCTTATAGGCCGCTGACAGCGCCTCGGGATTGCGGTATTTTTCAATAAAATTGTTTGACTGACGGAGGAATATCTCAGTTACGTCATCATCGTGAGAGCAGATACCTGCATAGGAATCGGCAATGCCACACTCTCCTGCCTTGACTGTGATAGCCTTTGCAAGAGCGAAGAATGCCGCATCCTTTCTGTTCTGACGGCTGGAAAGTCGTCCGCCGTTTTCGGGATGATAAATATCGCCGCTACCCATAAATTCACGGTAGTTTACGCAGTATTCATCGAAATAGTCACCGTTTGCAAGTACGGTTGCAAAGCGGCGGCAATATCTGCCGTAGCGGGGATGGAGACGGGGAGAAACGCATACTGTGCGTCCCTCATCGTTAGTTACAACAGCAGACTCGTGAACGATATTTGCATACACGATATCACCGAAAATACCGTCGGGAGCAAATACTGAAAGCATACCTGTGAATACGATACGGATATCGCGGTCGCTGTCGGTTGTGTTTTCAATTTCAACTCGCTGAGCCTCTACTGCCTCGGGCATATCGTGCTCGTGAGGAACGATAAAGATAGTTCTTGTGATCTTCAGGCCGCACTCTGTTTCATATGTAATAACAGTTCTGTTCTGGAGATGACGACATACTGCAGTCTTTACGTTTTCATTTACGTTTGCGGAATAGAAGATCTGCTTGCCGTCCTCATAAAGATAGAACTGACGGTTTACAGGCTCGCCGTTTTCTTCCATTCTCCAAACGTAGCGGGTTGCAAGAACCTGATTCTCAGCCTTGCCGCGGAAGGAGCCGCGACCGAGGGAGTCAAGAGCGGATTTCGGAGTTGTAAGGAGGGGATTTTCAAAGCCTACGCGGTTTCCGAGAAGGAGGTTTACGTCAAAGTGGGGGCCTACGGGGATTGCCTTGAGGTCGATAACGTGGGCGCCGTCCTCATCAATATCACCTGCACTTACATCAAGGCGCTGATACATTGCAAGAAGAGCTGCTTCTACCTCGGCGGGAACCTTTACCTCTCCCTCCTCTGTGAAGTGGGAGATCTTTTCGCCCTCGAAGACGAAAAGATGGCTTGTTTTATTATTATCCCAAAGATAATCCTCAAATACGGGGGTGTTAAGAGCATAGAGGCAAACGGGCATATAATAAGGAAGTCCTGTTGCGCCTACTGCCTTCTTTCCGTTATAGGTGAGAAACTCGCAGTCGGTAAAGCCTGAAAGCTTTCCGGGAAAGTGATTTTCAAGAACGTCTATAGGGAGATCCTGTCTGTCTCTTGCTTTTACGTTAAAATACATAATGGTCTCCTTAGCTCTCTACGTCGAAGAGGTAATACATTGAATTTTCAAACTGCTTTGACCACATATTGAGGTATCTGTCAATAGTGGAAACGCCGGAAACGGCATTTCTCACACCCATAAAGGTT
>JAZUAR010000208.1:0-3191 GCA_045638055.1 Candidatus Avispirillum sp. | reverse complement strand
GCTTGAAATCCTTGAGGAGATCGTACTTGTGGTGGAAGCCGAGCACTGTTGCTGCGTCGAAATCGTACTGATGCTTTGTAGGCTCCTTGGGCTTGGGCTCAATGAAGAAGTCACCTGTGAAGCCCTTGGAACGAGCATAAGCTACTGCCATCTTGAGAAGACGTGCATAGTTATCGATCTCAAAGCCCATCTTAGTGTTGAGAAGGGTCTCATAGCCCTCGCGGCCGCCCCAGAATACGTAGCCTGTACCGCCAAGCTCGATTGTGATATCGATAGCCTTCTTTACCTGAGCTGCCGCATATGCGAAAGCATCGGCATAGGGGCTTGTTGCAGCACCGTGCATGTATCTTGCGCGGGAGAAGCAGTTTGCAGTACCCCAGAGAAGCTTGATATTGTACTTTGCCATCTGCTCCTTGATGATGGGAACGATGATGTCGAGATTCTTCTGGAAATCAGCGAGGCTCTCGCCCTCGGGAGCGATATCTCTGTCATGGAAGCAGAAATACTCGATACCAAGCTTGTGCATCATTTCAAAGCCTGCATAAACCTTCTGCTTGTAGATCTCAAGGGGATCAGCGCCGCCGAAGGACTTATCGATTGTGCCGATACCGAACATATCAGTACCGTCAGCGCAGAGAGTATGCCAGTAGCACATGGAGAAGCGGAGGTGCTCTGCCATTGTCTTGCCGCCGATAACTCTGTCTTTATCGTAATACTTAAAGCTAAGGGGATTCTTGGATTCGGGACCCTCGTAATTGATAACGGGAATGTTAAAAAGCTCGTTCATTGGTTTTCTTACCTTTCATATATTTTATTAATTACACTTTACCACATTTGTTTAAAGATTGCAATAATATAGATGTGAAAATCAGTTGACGAAACGACATATTTCGTATAAAATAAATTCAGTACTTATACTAGCGAGGTCAGTATGAAAACTATAACAATTTTGCTTTTGCATATGCAGCACGGCGGCATCGAAAAGCAGACCATAACTCTTGCAAACGAGCTTTGCAAAAGATATAAGGTGAATATTATCTCAACCTACAGTATGCTTGCGTCCCCTGCATACCCCGTAGACGAGAGGATCAATATAAAGTATCTTATGGATACAAAGCCCAATAAAGACGAATTTAAGGCGGCTGTAAAGTCAAAGAATCCCTTCGCAATACTCAAGGAGGGAATCAAGGCTGTTTCCATTCTCAGAAAAAAGAAAAGCCTTATGATCAAGGAGATCAAAAAGCTTGACTGCGATTACGTTCTCTCAACGAGAATTGAGTATGCAGACATGCTTTCCGAGTATGCTCCCGAGGGCGTTGTGACTGTAACACAGGAGCATCTCCACGACGATTCTCCCGAATACGTTGAAAGAGTTAAAAGATCCTTCAGAAACCTTGACTGGCTCGTTGTCCTTTGCGAGGGAAGTGAGAAAAATCATTCCGGATGGCTTTCCGATAACAAAAAGATAAAGCTTGTGCGCATCCCCAATATTCTTGAGGATATCCCCGAGGAAACTGCAAAGATTAGCGGTAACAGCATCGTTTCCGTGGGCAGACTTCATCCCGTAAAGGATTTTCCCACCCTTATCGAGGTGTTCGGTAAGGTGCAGAAGAAGATTCCCGATGCAACTCTCACCATTGTCGGCGGTGGCGACGAGCATAAAAAGCTTTCAGACCTTGCCGAAAGCCTCGGCATTTCCGATAAGGTAAAGATCACGGGAATGGTATCTAAGGAGGATGTTCTTCGTTATATGCTCAATTCTGATATATACGTGATGACATCTCTCACAGAATGCTTCCCCATGGTGCTTCTCGAAGCATCAAGTGTGGGACTTCCTCTCGTTTCCTTTGACGTACCCGTGGGCCCCTGCGCAATTATTGAAAACGGCAAAAACGGCTATCTTATCGAGGATAAGAAGATCGATGAGATGGCAGATACGGTAGTAGAAATGCTCACCGACCGCGAAAAACTCAGTACTATGGGCAAAAACGCAAAGAAAATGGCAGAAAGTTATCTTCCCGAAAACGTTATGCCTCTTTGGTTCGATCTGTTCAGATAAAGATTTTCGACCTGATATTTGGAGATATAATTAAATGTTTAACAAAAAAACACTTATCATTCTTTCTATGGTTTTAGGATTTTTCGCAGGTCTTTGCTGTTATTTGATATTAGGATACGGTAAATTCAATTTGATTTTATCTGTCATGTGCGGAACTTTATTCGCAATCCTGCTTTTTAGTTATTTTCTCATATATTTTAATTACTATTTAAAGAAATATTCCGAATTTGAGAAAAGCATTATTTCTCCTGTTTTTTATAAAACAAACGGTAATTTTAGCTTAGCAAACGGAAAAATAAAAAATGGTAATATCTACTTTTGCGAAGCCGGAATTATTTGCGTTTGTTTCGAAGAGAAGCCCTATGCTGTGGAGAAAATATTATTAGAGGATATCCATCAAATTGAATATGATAATATACATCTGAATATCAGCACCATAGACGGGCGTTTGTTTGTTGTAACTTTGTCCGATGTAAATAATGTAATTGATGCTATAAAAGAAAAATCGTGGTTAGAGTAAAACGAGAAATCTTTATAATAGAAAAACCTCTCCGAAAGGAGAGGTTTTTTATTTGAGATATTATTCCCAACCGCCGGTATATCCGGAGTTGCGGAGTTCTGCCATTTCGGCATCAAGCTTCTTGAAAGCCTCGAGAGCTTCGTCGCCGCCTGCGTTGTCGCCGAGGCGCCATCTGGTCCAAAGAACGCTTGTATTGCCTTCGCCGGGCCAGGGCTGATAGTATACTGTAAGAATAGAGCCGTCCTGAAGCTCAACAGATGCAGGATAACCCATATCGCAAACGTAGGGAACCTTATCGTTGATTGTATAATCCTCAGTCCATGTCTCGCCGCCGTCGTAGCTTACTACAGCGCGCTCGGAACGGATACCGTTTGTTCTTCTGGAGTAAGAGCAGATAACAGCACCGGAAGAGTGTACCATAAGGTGAGGAGGCATACCGTCAACACCGATGCACTTGGGAACAGACCATGTTGCACCCTTGTCATCAGAGTATGTGATATATGTAGAGAGCATAGGCTCTGTCTTTCTCTCGTGAACGCGGATAGCGCCGAGGAGACGACCGGAGGGAAGCTCTACGATGTGAGGCTCGTGCATGTTCTCAACGATGCAGTC
>JAZUAR010000207.1:0-32443 GCA_045638055.1 Candidatus Avispirillum sp. | reverse complement strand
GGCGCCAACGCCGTAGTCGGCGTGGACATCGATTATGAAGTGCTGGGCACCGACAACGGTATGCTCATGGTCACTGCCAGCGGCACGGCGGTTGTTATCAAATAAATAAAAAATGATCTCCCGAATCGGGAGGGCATTTTTTATATCAATTCAAATCTTTTCATTACGTTCATCAGTCGATCTGCTCGCATATGCAGGAACGAATGGTCAATATCACCTAATTTTTTATACCAAAGTATTTCTGAATAAAGGGCATACAATTCTGTCTTTACATCGCAATACTTTGATGTTTTAACCCGGCTTTTATAAAGCTCGTAAAGTCCAAGCTCTTCCCCGTAGCCTACGGCGAGGGCAAAAAGCTCGTACTCGGGGTCTGCCCACATTATGTTAAATGGGTCTACCACCGAAAGAAGCTCCGCTTTTTCGGGATCGATAATAAAATTAGGCATCCAATAATCGCCGTGGATAAGAGTAGGACGAAAATTCTCTTCTCCGAATATTTTATTAAAATTACCGTAGGACTTCTCTACTGCTTCGAGAACGTATGAATCAAGCTGATTTTCGGAATGCTTCATTCTTGAAAACTCAAGTATTTCATCGGCAAAGCCCTTATAATACTCATTCCATGTATCGTATTCGGCATTATCGTAGGGGCCGAACTTATCGCCTGTAGCTTGATGAATAGCTATAAGGTTATCAACGATACTCTCACAAAGATAGGCCTTATCGGCAATATTTTTAACAGCCTCGCTTGCACCGCTTATACCATTGATATATTCCATGGCGATGATGCCGTAGCCGTCCTCTGTATCAAAGCAGAAAGCTTTTGGTATTTTGCTCTTTGTATTTGCTTTCAGAAAGGAGAGCATTTCATATTCCTGCTTCATAAGAGAGGCATGAGGGCTCAGCTTTAGGGCAATTGTTTCTGAGTTTTCAAGATCCACCCGATATACCGAGCCGCTGGCGCCGCTTCCGATTCGGGAAATTTCCAAAACCGATGCCTTGAAATTTTTCTCAACTGAGCTTTTTATAAGCTTATCTGTATCCATCAGAATATTCCTTTATTATACTATATCATTGCATAAAAGCCTATCCACAAGCCTTCCGAAGGAAGTTTTTTATTTCCTTTTTATAAGCCTTGGCACCTTGGAATAAGCACATACCCAATATACAAAAAGCGAAGCAAAGGTTGCAACCACTGTTCTGTACTGGAACCAATAATGGATAACCGTGGGCTGTGCCGCTACGGCAAACCATAACAGAGGCAAAACAGCAATAAAGATAAATACTGTCTGTGAGAAGAAATCCTTTCGCTTATTTGTCAGAAAGCTTATTATTACTGCTGTTACTGATACTATTGCAATAGCAAGGAATATGATATTGCCTGTTGTATCAACAAAAATATTGTTATAAACAAGCCTCAAAGCTTCCACAGAATCGTATTTTTCTTCCAAGCCTGCAGGCTTTGTTATACCTACTCTTCCCGCAAAGGAATTGAATGCCTCTTTAAATCCGTTCTTATCCGTGAACAGCGTTGTGAACAGCATTTTTACTACCCACATCGAAGCATAGCCGTACATCCACGTTGCAAAGGATACAAGTGCTGTGCTCCAGCGCTTGTTTTCATATTCCTCTAACGTAAGAAGAACGATAAGAGGCAGCGCATAGGTGATGAGCGGCGTTGTATAAAAATCAAAAAGCTGTGTCAGCACTCCGAAGGCGCAGAACATTACGGGAACACTGAACTTTTTACCATCCGTTATCAAAAGGAAAACGATAAAGATAAACGCCAGTATGAAATCGCAGGAAAACTGCAATGAATGTGAAATAATTGCAGGATTCATTAATGCTATGGGAACAGCAAAGCAAAAAGCTATCTTTATTCCCTTCTTTTTGGCGATAAGCGCTGTTGTAAGAGCAAACAAAATAAAGAATACAGCGGAAACTATTTTTCTGATAGTATAATAATCGGCAATCAGAAGAAGGGGGCGAACTATCATTCTGAAGCCCATCCAATATCTGGTATAGCTTCTTTCGTTCTGAGCATCACCGTTGACAACTTCGTCCATTGCCATAGCGGCATTCCATTCGTTTGCCTCTGAGGTATGCATGGGATTTTTGAAAATGGAAGAAATATCCTCCGTATTCAAATTATATGATTCCATCATTATAATGGAATCGGTATAAAGATCGAAGGTGTATGTAGGATCACCTTTATTAAGAGCAATCTCCCATTGATGATGGGAAAGGAGCTGCTTTACCGTTGACTCCGCATTTTTCTGAATAGCCTCTTGGGGAATGATCGCAACAAGCAAAAAAAGCAAAGCAGCCAATACCGAAACGAGGAAAGGCAGCAAAGCTACCTTTAAGATTTTTTTCATATTTATACTCTTTTGAGTCAGCACAGAAATTTCGATCACGTGCCTTATCAAAATATTCCTTTATTATACTTTATCATTGCATAAAAGCTGATTCCAATGCCGATTACAAGGCCTGCGATAAGGACTGCTGTGCCTATAAATACGTACATATCATTTTCAAAATAAACACCGGCAGCCATGAGAGCGCCGTTGATTATAAGAGAAATACCGATCACGATCATTCCCGCACCCACAAGCCTTCCGAAGGGGACTCTGTCCTCCTCACGAACTCTTTTTCTGTGGTAGGAATGAAGTGTTTCTATATTTCCCTTGCTGTTGAATATACCGATCACTATGCATATGATACCGATGATTACGGGTGTAAGTAAGCCGACCATAATAATGCCTCCGTTTTTTCTTATAATAATTTTATCATATGAAGAAACTTTTATCAAGTGGGGATGTTACACTAAAGATACGTAAGCATAGATTATAGAAAAAAGCACGATGCATCAAACATCGTGCTTTTGGTGGAAACAACTGGAATCTGAACCCGTTTTTCGCCTAGGTTTAATTAAATTCATAGATA
Source organism: Candidatus Avispirillum sp. (assembly GCA_045638055.1). Lineage (GTDB taxonomy): Bacteria > Bacillota > Clostridia > Oscillospirales > CAG-272 > Avispirillum. Next base: position 29,494 of record JAZUAR010000207.1, on the reverse strand, counting down.
GCAAAGCAAAAAACCAGCCTGCAAGCAGGCGTGCCTCGATCCGTAAAATTCGATCGCATAAATAAAACCGACCACAAGGGTCGGTTTTATTTATGTGGTGGAAACAACTGGAATCGAACCAGTGACCCCTTGCATGTCAAGCAAGTACTCTAACCAGCTGAGCTATGCTTCCGAGAACAAGGATATTATATATTGCAGATTCACTTTTGTCAAGCATTGAAGAAAAGAAAAAACACCTTTTTGCGGAGCAGGCAAAAAGGTGTCTTGTTTTTTCTTAGCTTATGCCATCTTGTTGATAGCTACTGCGAACTGGCTCTTCTTGTGAGCTGCCGCATTCTTGTGAATGATATTGCGCTTAACAGCCTTGTCGATAACAACTACTGCAGGCTTGTATGCTGCCATAGCTGCTGCCTTGTCGCCGCTTTCTACAGCTGCGTAGAACTTCTTGATGATTGTCTTCATCTGGCTCTTGAACATCTTGTTTCTAAGAGTCTTGATAGCAGTAACTTTTACACGCTTCTTTGCACTTTTAATGTTAGGCATTATTTTGTCCTCCTGATTAAAATTCAAAGCGTCACTTCAGCCTGAGAGGGTGCTTCCGTGACCAATCTCATACAGTTAGTAATCATACCACAAACTTTTTGCGATTGCAAGTGTTTTTTCAAAATATTTCAAGTTTTTTTCATCTTTTTTTCATCTTTTTCTCACCGATGAAATTTCACCCAAAATATCTGTTTCTTTCTTTAAATATAATACCAAAAACAGTTGTAAATTTCAAGCCGTTGTGGTAGAATATTATGAATTTATATTTTTTGAACTAAACCGTTTATACGGTATATCATAATACCCCGAAAGGCATACCCCATGAAATACTTTGTACTTATCCCCGACGGTATGGCAGACCGTCCCATCCCCAGTCTTCAGGACAAAACTCCCATGATGGCTGCCGTAAAGCCTAACATGGACTCACTTTGCAAAAAGAGCGTTTGCGGAGTTTCTCTCAACGTGCCCGTTACTATGGTGCCTGAGAGCGATACTGCAAATCTTGCTATTCTTTCATACAACCCTCTCGTATACTCCAAGGGCCGTTCCCCTCTCGAGGCTATGAGCATGGGTCTCACCATGGCAGACGACGATACTGCTATCCGCTGCAACGTTGTTACCCTCTCCGAGGACGAGGAGTGCTACGAGGACCGCATCATGCTCGACCACTCTGCCGATGAGATAACAACCGAAGAGGCTGATGAGCTTATCAAGGCTCTTAACGAGGGTCTTGCAGATGAAATAAAGCATCTTTACACAGGCGTTTCCTACCGCCACTGTCTCCTTTGGAAGAATGCTGATTCCAAGTATCCCTTTGACCGTCCTCACGACATCATCGGTCAGAGAATCGGCGACTACCTCCCCAAGGTAGAAAACGGAGGCGTTGAATTCCTCGAATTCCAGAAGAAGGGCTACGAGATCCTCAAGGATCATCCCGTGAACCAGGCCCGTAAGTCGCGCGGTCTTCGCCCTGCAAACTCTCCCTGGCTCTGGAGCCCCGGCACAAAGCCTGCTCTTCCCTCCTTCTCTGACAAGTGGGGCAAGAAGGGTGCCATCATCTCCGCAGTTGACCTTATCAAGGGCATCGGCATCTGCGCGGGAATGGAGGTTATCGACGTTGAGGGGGCAACAGGAAACTGCCACACAAACTATGAGGGCAAGGCTGAAGCCGCTATCAAGTGCTTCGACAGCGGCTGCGACTTCGTTTACGTTCACGTTGAAGGTCCCGACGAGTGCGGACACCGCGGCGAGATCGAAAACAAGGTTATGTCCATCGAAAAGATCGACACCCTTATCTTAAAGCCTGTTTACGATTACCTTATGGCAAGCGGAGAGGATTTCAAGATCATGGTTCTCCCCGACCATCCCACACCCATCGAAATCAGAACTCATTCCTCCGATCACGTTCCCTTCTTTATCTACGACAGCAAAAAGGATGAGAACGGCCCCGAAACCTTTAACGAGGATACTTCAAGAGAGACAGGCACGGTCGTTGACGACGGCAGCACTCTTCTTGACATTATGTTTAACGACTGAGCTTTGCCAGCAAAGCCGCGAAAGGAATGAACCAAATGAGCCACTCTATGGGAAATGATAATATCTATGAGGAGCTTAGGGGCTACTTCCCTCCCGAATACGATCTTACTCCCGAAGAACTTGAAAAAGAAATTGAAATAGAAAATAAAAAGCGCGAGATCGCTCTCGGAATGATGCGCGTCAGCATTCCGACAAAGGACGAGCAGCCCTCTACCGAGGGAAAGATTCATCGCTCCGCGATCTCTGCAATGCATACTAACCGCGAAATCCCCATCATAAACAAGACAAAGCCCTCCGCCCCTGCTCCCACCGAGCCCTCATCCTTTGAAACTGTTCTTACAAAGGCAGAGGATTATGAGGATGAGGAGGCATTACTCACCGAGGAGCCTGTTGAAGCGCCCGCGCATGCTGATGAAGCGCTCAACATTCCCCTTGCAGACGAGGTTACCGACAACGAGCTGTTCTCCTCCTTTGAGCCTCTCAACGATCTCTTTGATGAGATGGAGAACAGTGCCTACTATGAAACAGATGAAGGCGCCAAGGAGCAGAAAAACAGCACAAGAGAAAAGATCAGCTGGTTCTTTGATTTCCTTGAGGTCTTTGCTGTGTGCATCTCCTGCATCATCGTCATTTTTGCTCTTTTCTTCCGCCTCGCAAAGGTTCAGGGAGAATCTATGGAGGATACGCTCTACGAGAATCAGTATCTCGTGGTTTCCGATTTTCTCTACGAGCCCGAATGCGGTGACATAGTCGTTCTCCAGAACACCGCTCTGCAGACTCCTCAGCTTCGCGAGCCTCTCGTTAAGAGAGTTATCGCTGTGGGCGGCGAGTCTGTGGATATCGCCCGCGACGGTACTGTTACAATAATTGCGGCTGACGGCACTTCCAGGGTGCTCGACCAGCCCTACATCAAAAACGAGGACTACGCAAGCGCTACCGGACATTACATCATTCCCGAGGGACACGTATTTGTAATGGGTGACAACAGAAATCACTCAACAGACAGCAGAAGCTCCCTTGTCGGTGTTGTTGACGAAAGATGCATCTTCGGCAAGGCGCTCGTTCGAATTCTGCCCTTTGCAGATTTCACAGTTTTTGAAAATCCCTATAAAGATTAAGAAAGGGACGTTTATGGCATCCAATCAGAATCAGATACAGTGGTTTCCCGGACATATGGCGAAAACCCGCCGTATGATCTCCGAAAACATTAAAAACGTTGATATTGTTATCGAGCTTCTTGACGCAAGAATCCCCGGAAGCTCCAAAAACCCCGAGATCGCATCTCTTTGCGAATCCCGCCCTACCCTTACTCTTCTCAACAAGGCTTCCCTTGCTGACCCTGCAGTAACAAAGCAGTGGGTTGCAGCATATAAGGAAAAGGGAAAGTATGCTCTCCCCATCGACTGTATTACAGGCGAAAATCTTAACAAGATCGGTGAAGCAGTAAAGACTATCCTTATTGAAAAGGTTCGCAAGTTTGAGGAAAAGGGTATGACCGGCAGAAAGCTTAAGGCTATGATCGTCGGTATTCCCAACGTAGGTAAATCCTCCCTTGTAAATAAGCTCTCCGGTCAGAAGAAGGCTAAGGTTGAAAACCGCCCCGGCGTTACTGTTGATAAGCAGTGGGTTACTACAAACCAGGGCTTTGACCTTCTCGATATGCCCGGTGTACTCTGGCCTAAGTTCGAGGACCGCCTCACAGGCGAAAACCTTGCGGCAACAGGCGCCATCAAGGATCAGATCCTTGACACAGAGGAGATCGGAATGATCCTCGCAAAGAGACTTTACGATATCTATCCCGCAGAGTTCTGCGCCCGATACAAGCTTAATGCCGAGGACCTTTGCGAGCTTGATTCCTACGACCTTCTCTGCGCCGTTGGCAAGAAGCGCGGCTTCCTTGTAAGCGGCGGAGACATCAACACAGAGAGAACCGCTCTTATGCTTCTTGAGGAATTCAGAAGCGCAAAGATCGGCAGACTTTCTCTCGAAAGGCCCAACAATGCTTGATTATTCATTTGACGATCAGTTCAAGGTTGACGGTGTAAAATACGTCTGCGGTACAGACGAGGCAGGACGCGGCCCTCTTGCAGGTCCCGTGGTTGCCGCTGCCTGTATCCTGCCCGACGGAATCGTTATCCCCGGCCTTGACGACTCCAAAAAGCTTACGGAGAAAAAAAGAGAAAAGCTTTTTGATGAGATATGCGAAAAGGCGCTCTCCTTCTCCATCGCTCTTTCCACTTCCGAGGAGATCGACGAGATCAATATCCTTGAGGCAAGTCTCCAGGCTATGCGCCGCTCCATTGCGGGACTTTCCATTCAGCCCGACTTCGTTCTTGTTGACGGAAATATAAACCGCGGATTTTTGCAGCCTGCAAAGGCAATTGTCAGCGGAGATGCCACCAGCCAGTCTATTGCGGCGGCATCTATTCTTGCTAAGGTTACCCGTGACAGGCTTTGTATGGAGCTTGATGCCCAGTACCCTCAGTACGGCTTTAAAAAGCACAAGGGTTACCCTACAAAGGCTCACAAGCTTGCAGTATACGTAAACGGCCCCTGTCCCGAGCACAGACGCTCCTTCCTTTCATTCCTCGAGAGAGACCGCGAAAAGCTTGAAGGCTGGCTTTCCGAGATGCGGGAGGCTGAGGCTGATGGACAGTAAGGAATTCGGCAAAAAGGGCGAGCAAAGCGCAGCTTCCTTTCTCTGCGGCAAGGGCTTCACCATTGTCGGCCGAAACGTGCGGATGAATCACCTTGAAACTGACATTATTGCAAAAAACAAAACTCATATAATTTTTGCCGAGGTCAAGACCCGAAGCGAATACCCCGACGTCTACCATCGTTATGGCAGACCCGCGGCGGCAGTTGATTTTTCAAAGCAAAAGAAGCTGATTGCCGCAGCTGAGGAGTATCTTCGCAGAAATCGTGAGGAGACCTCAGGACTTCAGCCGAGAATCGACGTTATCGAGGTCTATTTAAAGCCGGGCTCCGAGAAATACAAGGTTCTCAAAATCGTACATATGGAAAATGCGGTGCGCCGCTCATAATTATGAAGCTTTTTGATCTTCATTGCGATACTCCCTACAGGCTTTTCAGAGAAAAGAAGGATCTTCAAAATAACGATCTTCATATTTCTCTCGAAAAGACTGAAATATTTGACAAATACGTTCAATGCGCCGCTGTCTGGAGCGACTGTGACAGATGCGACAGCGACTGTCTCGACTTCTTTTTTGAGGCTTCTGCTTATTTCAAAAAGGAAGCGGGCGGCTTTATAACAACTGCAAGAGAGCTTGAAAGCTCCCAAAGAGCAGGATTTATACTGACTGTTGAGGATGCAAGGCTTCTTTGCGGTGATATTTCAAACCTTTCCCGACTTTACGATTCGGGTGTTCGGGTGATGACTCTTCTCTGGGGAGGAACGACTGCTGTCGGTGCTTCATGGAACAGCGAGGGCTCACTTTCCCTTTTCGGGAAGGAAACGCTTGAAGGCTGCTTTGACATTGGCATTATTCCCGATCTTTCCCATGCAAACGACGAGGTTATATCTTACGTACTCTCCCGTGCGAAGGAAAGACACAGGCCCGTTATTGCAACCCATTCAAATTCAAAAAGCGTCTGCCCCCATATGCGAAATCTTACGGATGAAAACGCAAGAGGCATCGCAGAGGCAGGCGGTATTATCGGAATCTCACTTTTCCCTCCCCATCTCAAGGGAGAAACCGCTGAGATTTCAGATATAATCGGTCATATAGACCATTATCTTAACATTCTGGGACAGGATTCAGTCTGTCTCGGATGTGACCTTGACGGAATAGGCTCCACCCCCGAGGGTATTTCCCATATAGGAGACCTTCCCCGTCTTTATGATGCGCTTTCGAAAAAGCACACAAGAGCCGTTGCCGACAGCGTATTCTATAACAATGCTTACAATTTTTTTATAAATAATTTACCCAACCAAGGAAGAACCTAAAATGAATTACGTTAGCACAAGAGATGTGTCCGCAAATCCTATCGGAGTTTCCTCCGCAGAAGCAATCAAGAAGGGACTCGCTCCCGACCGCGGACTTTATATGCCCACAGAGATCCCCGCACTCAACAAGTCCGATCTCGAAAAGCTGGCAGCACTCCCCTATGAGCAGAGAGCCTGCGAGATCCTCTCCATGTTCCTTTGCGACTATGACCGCGAAAAGCTTCTTTCTGACTGCACAGAGGCTTACTCCGAGGCTCGTTTCCCCGGCGGCGCGGCTCCCCTCGTTCACATCGGTGACGATATTTACTCCCTCGAGCTCTGGCACGGCCCTACCTGCGCATTCAAGGATATGGCTCTCCAGATCATGCCCCGTCTTCTCTCCTCCGCTCTTAAGATGACAGGCGAGGAAAAGAAGGCTCACATCCTCGTTGCAACCAGCGGTGATACCGGTAAGGCTGCTCTCGAGGGCTATCGCGACGTTGAGGGTATCGATATTACAGTTTACTTCCCTGTTGACGGCGTCAGCACAATGCAGAAGATGCAGATGACAACTCAGGCTGGCGAAAACGTTAACGTTATGGCAGTTTACGGCAACTTCGACGACGCTCAGAACGGCGTTAAGGCGATCTTTGCCGATGCAGCTCTCGCTGAGCGCGCAAACAGCAACGGCTTCTTCTTCTCCAGCGCAAACTCCATCAACTGGGGCAGACTTGCACCTCAGATCGTTTACTACGTTTCCGCTTACTGTGACCTTATGAAGGAAGGCAAGATCGTTTGCGGTGACAAGATCAACGTTTGCGTTCCCACAGGTAACTTCGGTAACATCTTTGCAGCATACATCGCAAAGACTATGGGTCTTCCCATCGACAAGATGATCTGCGCTTCCAACGCAAACTGCGTTCTTACAGACTTCATCAACACAGGCGTTTACGACAGACAGAGAGTATTCCACAAGACAATGTCTCCCTCCATGGATATTCTCATCTCCTCTAACCTCGAGCGTCTCCTTTACCTTCTCGGTGGCGCTGAAACCACACGCGACTGTATGCAGAAGCTTACAGACGAGGGTAAGTACCAGGCTCCCGAGGCTCTCATGGCAAAGATACGCGAGACATTCTACGGCTACTCCTGCGATGAGGCTGAGACTGCCGCTACAATCCTTGCAACATACAAGGACCGCAGCTACCTTGCAGATCCCCACACCTGCGTTGCTCTCGGCTGTCTTGAAAAGTACCGCCGCGACACAGGCGACAACACTCCCTGCGTAGTTGCTTCCACTGCAAGCCCCTACAAGTTCAGCCAGGACGTTTGCGCATCCCTCGGCACTCCCTGCGTTTCCGACGAGCCCGCAGTTATTCTCGACACTCTCGAAAAGCTGACAAACACTGAAGCTCCCGCTCCTCTTAAGGCGACTCTCACAATGCCCGTTCGCTTTACTGAGGTTTGCGATCCTTCCAAAATGTCTGACTGTATTTTTAACGACTAATTAGGAGGCAAAATGTCCCTCTTTTCCATTGCAGACCTGCATCTTTCCCTGACTGTGGACAAGCCGATGGACAAGTTCGGCTCCCGCTGGCAGGGATATACCGAAAAGCTTGAAAAGCGTTGGAAATCCGTTGTTACTGATGACGATACCGTTATCGTTCCCGGTGATATCTCCTGGGGCATCGATCTTGAGGAGGCACTCGCCGATCTGAAGTTCATCGATTCTCTCCCCGGCAAGAAGATCATCGGCAAGGGTAATCACGACTACTGGTGGTCAACGGTGACAAAAATGAAGGCCTTTTTCGAGGAGCACGATATTACCACCATTGATTTCCTTTTCAATAATGCCCACGAAACTCCCGAGGCAATTATTGCGGGAACACGAGGCTGGTACGTTGAGGAAAAGCTTCAGGTTACGGAAAACGCAGACTACGACAAGATCGTGGCCCGCGAAAACTCCCGACTTGAAATGAGCCTTCGCGAGGCTGTGAAGCTTCGCGGAGAATCAGGTAAGCCCATCCTCGTTTACTTTCATTTCCCTCCCGTTTTCAAAAGCTTTCGCTGCAACGAATTTATTGAAACAATGAAGAAATACGGTGTTAAAAACTGCTATTTCGGACATATCCATTCAAACTATACGATCCCGAGAACGGTTGAAACCGACGGCATAATGATGACGATGATCTCTGCAGATTATCTCGATTTTGTGCCAATGATCACCTTCCCCTCTGATTATTGACAAATTAACAAAATATTTTACTGAATTTTGCCGTCTTGCATAAAAAAATCAATCAAAATTGTTGACTTTTCACGGCAATATATGTATTATATATAGAGGTAAATTTTTACTCTGTTAAATAACTAAGGAGATATATAAAAATGAGTCTTATTTCTGTAAACAAGAAAGAAACAAATCTTTATGAGCTTAAGATCGGCATTGATGCTGATAAGTTCAACGCTGCTATCAGCCGCGTATATGCTAAGCAGGTTAAGAACATTACAGTTCCCGGCTTCAGAAAGGGTAAGGCACCCCGCTCTATCATCGAGAAGATGTACGGTAAGGGCGTATTCTACGAGGAAGCAATCAACGACCTCATCCCCGAGGTTTATACTGAGGCTCTCAAGGCTTCTGAGCTCGACGTTGTAAGCCAGCCCGAGTTCGATATCGAGTCTGTAGACGAGAACGGTGTAGTTCTTCTCGCAGAGGTTTACGTAAAGCCTGAGGCTAAGATCGAGGGCTACAAGGGTATCGAGGTTACTAAGGACACTATCCGTGTAACTGCAGGCGAGATCAAGGCTGAGATCGATCGCGTTCGCGAGCGTAACTCCAGAATGATCGACGTTACAGACCGTGCAGCTCAGACTGCTGACACAGCTAACATCGACTTCGAGGGCTTCGTTGACGGCGTAGCTTTCGCAGGCGGTAAGGGCGAGGGTCACGACCTCATTCTCGGCTCCGGCCAGTTCATCCCCGGCTTCGAGGATCAGATCATCGGTCACAACATCGGTGACGAGTTCGACGTAAACGTTAAGTTCCCCGCTGATTACCACGCAGCAGAGCTCGCAGACAAGGATGCTATCTTCAAGTGCAAGCTCAACGGCCTCAAGCTTAAGGAGCTTCCTGAGCTTGACGACGAATTCGCTCGTGACGTTTCTGATTTCGATACTCTCGCTGAATATGAGGCTGACGTTAAGGCTAAAATCAAGGAGAAGAAGGAAGCAGACGCTGACCGCGCTGTTGAGGACCAGCTCATCGACGCTATCATCGAGAAGCTCGACTGCGAGATTCCCGAGGCTATGTACGTAAACGAGACTGAGAACTTCGTTCGTGACTACGACACAAGACTCCGTATGCAGGGTCTCGACCTCAAGACATACTTCCAGTACACAGGTATGGATCTCGACGCTCTCAGAACACAGATGCGTCCCCAGGCTGAGAAGCAGGTTAAGACACGTCTCGCACTTGAGAAGATCGTTGAACTCGAGAACATCTCCGCCGGCGACGAGGAGATCGAGGCTGAGTACACACGTCTCTCCGAGGCTTACTCCATGGAAGTTTCCAAGATCAAGGAGTCTATCGAGGCAGCTGATCTCGCTATGGACATCAAGGTGAAGAAGGCTGTTGACCTTATCAAGGCAGAGGCTGTTATCACTAAGAAGTCTGCTGCTAAGAAGGCAAAGAAGGCTGCTGATGAGGCTGCTTCTACTGAAGAATAATTGAATTAAATCACCTTTTATCAGTTACCGCTGCCGCAAGGCAGCGGTGATTGTGATTATTGGCACTTTTTAACGTTTTTTTGACAAACTATTACATTATAAGAAAGGATATCTTATATTATGGCACTTGTACCTACCGTCATTGAACAGACCAGCCGCGGAGAAAGAGCTTATGATATCTATTCCCGTCTTCTTAACGACCGTATCGTTTTCCTCGCAGATGAGGTAAACGACGTTACTGCATCCCTTGTTGTTGCTCAGCTTCTCTTCCTTGAGGCTCAGGACCCCGACAAGGATATCTGCCTTTACATCAACAGCCCCGGCGGAAGCGTTTCCGCAGGTCTTGCTATCTACGATACAATGAACTTCATCAAGTGTGACGTTTCCACAACCTGTATCGGTATGGCAGCTTCCATGGGCGCATTCCTTCTTTCCAGCGGTGCACCCGGCAAGAGATTTGCTCTTCCCAACAGCGAGATCATGATCCATCAGCCCCTCGGCGGTATGCAGGGTCAGGCTTCCGATATCAAGATCCACGCAGACCACATTCTCAGAACTAAGAACCGTCTTAACGAGATCCTTGCTAAGAACACAGGAAAGCCCCTCGAGATCATCGAGCGCGATACAGACCGAGACAACTTCCTCTCTGCATTTGAGGCTTGCGAGTACGGTCTTATAGACAAGGTTATTGAAAAGAGATAAATCACCGGGAGCTAACAATGTCTATTAACAACAACGAAAATATGCGCCACTGCTCCTTCTGTAACAGAACTGAAAACCAGGTGCAGTTCCTTATTCCTTCCCCTACCGGTCATTATATCTGCGACAGCTGTATCGAGATCTGCAACGAGATCATATACGATCACACACACGCTGATTCCGACTTTACACTTTCTGCAGACAGTCTTCCCCGTCCTATTGAGATCAAGGAGACACTTGACAAGTATATTATCGGTCAGGAAAAGGCAAAGGTAAGCCTCTCTGTTGCAGTATATAACCACTACAAGCGCTTACTTTATAAGGATGCTAAGAAGAACGATGACGAAGAGGTTGAGCTTCAGAAGAGCAACGTTCTTCTCATCGGTCCTACCGGTGTAGGTAAGACATACCTTGCACAGACACTTGCTAAAACTCTCAAGGTTCCCTTTGCTATTGCCGATGCAACTACCCTTACAGAGGCAGGATACGTAGGCGAGGACGTTGAGAACATTCTTCTTCGTCTTATCCAGGCGGCTGATTATGATATTCAGGCAGCTGAGCACGGTATTATTTACATCGATGAGATCGACAAGATCTCAAGAAAAAGCGAAAACCGCTCCATCACCCGTGACGTTTCCGGTGAGGGCGTACAGCAGGCACTTCTCAAGATCCTTGAGGGTACTGTAGCAAACGTGCCTCCTCAGGGCGGAAGAAAGCACCCCAATCAGGAATTCATTCAGATCAATACTGAGAATATCCTCTTTATCTGCGGCGGTGCCTTCGATACTCTCGATCAGCTTATTGAAAAGCGCAAGGGTAACTCCACAATGGGATTCGGCGGCGACGTTAAGACAAAGAATCAGAAGAAATCCTCTGAGGTATTCAAGGACGTAACTGCTCACGACATCGTAAAGTTCGGTCTTATCCCCGAGCTTGTTGGCCGTTTGCCCGTTATTGTAGGACTTGAAAATCTTGACGAGTCTGCACTCGTGAGAATCCTCAAGGAGCCTAAGAACTCCCTTACAAAGCAGTATACAAAGCTTTTCGAGCTTGACGGCGTTAACCTCAAGTTTGACAACGAGGCTCTCGCTGCAATCGCAAAGCAGGCAATTGAAAGAAACACAGGTGCCCGCGGTCTTCGTTCTATTATCGAAGAACACATGACACAGATCATGTATGAGATACCTTCAAGAGACGACGTTCTTGAGGTTCGCATCACTAAGCGCTGCATTGAAAAGGGCCATGCACCCACCTTAAAACTCAAAAAAGCAGAGACTTCCAAAGCAATCTCAGAAGAACAGTAACAAAAGAGACCCGAGTCAGCCTCGGGGGTCTTCTATATTATATTCCAACAAGATATAAAGAAAGCGGACAGCCGAAGCTGTCCGCTTAATTTCGTTAAGCTATAAGTGCTAATTAGTTAGCGCTTCTCTTACGTCTGAAGAGAACGATAGCAGCACCAGCAACGAGAACTACTGCGAGAGCGATTACGATGAACATCATGTTATCGCCTGTTACAGGAGCCTTATCGTTTTCGGGCTTCTTCTCCTCATCCTTATCGCCGCATACTGTACAAGCGCCATCCTTGTAGTCATGGCCTGTAGCGGGAATTGTAAGGCTGAGGTATGCTACATTGTACTTGCACTCTGCGTCAGCGAAGAATGTATCGCACTCCTCGCAGTACCAGTACTCGAGAGTACCGTTAGCTGTACATGTTGCATCAACCTTAGCAACGTGCTTAGCCTCTGCATCAGCGGGGATTGTGAGGTTCATTCTGTTTGTACGCTGTGTGCCTTCTGCGTCTGCAAATACTGCATCGCACTCAGGGCAGAACCAGTACTCGTAAGTACCGTTAGCGTGGCAAGCCTCAACAGCATCCATGTGAACGAGTTCACAGTCAGCCTCGATTGTGAGGTTCTTTCTGTTTGTGAGGATTGTAGCTGCAGCATCTGCAAATACAGCGTCACACTCAGGGCAGAACCAGTACTCCTGAGTACCTGCAACGTGGCAAGCCTCAGCAGCGGGAACATATGCAAGCTCGTTAAGAGCAGGGATTGTTACGTTCTTTCTGTTGGAGAGGTACTTGCCTTCTGCATCTGTGTAAACAGCATCACAGTCAACGCAGTACCAGTACTCAACGTTACCTGTCTGGTGGCAACCAGCCTCAACAGCTGCAACGTACTCAAGGTTATGAGTTGTGGATACGGGAATTACTTCTTCCTTGGAGATCTCACCGCAAGTAGCGCAGTAGATTGTAATGGAACCTTCTGTAAGACATGTAGCCTCAACAGTTACAACCTCGCCGTCCTCGTCGTGACCCCAAGCAGGAGAAGGATCTGTAACCTTGGGCTCACCACAGTTGTCACAATTCTTAATTGTGTAACCATCCTCTGTACATGTAGGAGGAACGATTGTACCGCCCTGTGTAGAGAGGTAGCTGTGACCTGTAGCCTCGATTACTTCCTCACGCATGAATGTGCCGCAGGATGCGCAGTTGTATACGTCCTTACCGTCCTCATCACATGTGGGGTTTGTACGAACAGCTTCACCCTCAACGTGGTCAAGCTTAGCAGCAAGCTCTGTGCCACACTCTGTACATGTCTGTGCAGACTGGCAAGTAGCATCAGCGCCGGGTGTATGATTAGCAAGTCCGAGAGCAACTTCTCTGATGAACTCGCCACATACGGAACAGTTGTAAACTTCCTTACCTGCAACGGAGCAAGTGGAATCTGTGATTTCGGGAGCACCCTCAACGTGTTCGCCTGTAGCGGGGATTACATTCTCGGAGATTGTAGCACCACACTCGTCACAAACAACCTTATCGAAACCGTCAGCGCCACAAGTTGCATCCTGGTGAGTTGTGGATGTAGTTGCATGCTCGCAAACCTTCTCAACGATTGTGAGGTCTGTACCGATAAGTGCGGGGAAGAACTCTGTGCTTTCACCGTTTGCATCAACTGTGATGAAGCTTGCGGATGTTGTGTGAAGTGTGATATCAAGAACATCACCAGCTACAACATCATCAGCGATCTTGAAGTTAAGTGTGCAAAGAACACCGTTGTTAGAGTAGTTGGAGCCGTCTGTCTCAGGCTTCTCGAAGTAAACGATAGAGGAACGGTAGCCGTCCTTAAGAAGCTCGGGGTTAGCAGCAAGGTACTTCTTGAAAGCAGCGGGCTGCTTGTCGGAATCGAGAGCTACGTCAGGATCACCGGGAAGAAGGTCACTGCTGTTTGTGAAGATAGATGTGTGGTTTGTTACATCAACCTCACCGCTTGCATTCTCAAGGCTGAGACCTGCGGGATATACGATGTAAAGAAGTGCACACCAGATACCGGGGTTCTGGTCGAGTCTGATATCTACGCTAACTTCCTTAGTGCCGATAACTACATCAGTTTCAGCAGTGTTTGTGAATACAGTGAAATCATCGTAGATACCGATGAGGGGATCTGCTGCGTATGTAACAGTACCTGCTACTTCAGCGATCTCGATCTCATCACCATTCTCGTCATATGCTTCAGCAACAACAACATTGTAGTTGAAGGAACCAACTTCTTCAGAAATGATGTTGAGGGGGATGTAAACAAGAACGCCATCGCCAACGATGGTATCTGTTGCTTCTGTCTCTTCATTGTATGCACCGCAAAGGTCTACAACAAATGCCTTGGAAGCGGAACGTGCATCTGCGGGGATGTAGTTCTTAACCTTGTTGTTTGTACCAACAACTTCGCCATTTACAGCAGAGTCAGATGCGCTTGCAAGAGCACCTTCAAATGCATCGGAAGAACCCTGCGCAAGCTGTGCCTTGTCATAGTAAACAACTACGGACATAGTAGAGATACCGGGGTTGTTCTCAATGGAAAGAGCGAGGGCAAGCTCAGTGCCTGTACCCTGGATCTTCTCTACAGACTCAGCTGTGAGAGTTACGTCAGCTGCAGATACGATAACTGCAGAAGAGAAACAACCTACGAGCATTGCTGCGAGAAGAAGGAAAGAAATGATTTTCTTCATATTTAACCTCCATGTTAAAATATTACGCATAAATTATACCTTATAAGCATAAAAAAGTCAATATAAATTGAGAATTAATGCAATTAATATTAAACAAAATAACACTGCTATGTTGAAATTATTTGTGCATTTCATCTAAATGCATTATTTCCATTTCCTTCATTTATTATATGCTTATAATATACACTAAAAAACACCCCCGAAATCGGGAGTGTTTTTACAGGTTTATTTAACAAGATAATCATCGGTGAAGCGGTGTTCCCCGCCCTCGTAGTAAGCTCTGGGAACTCTTCGTGCAATTCCGCACACAAATTCGTAATTAAAGGAGTAAGAACGGGCCGCAAGCTCCTCTACGGGAATGATTTCTTCGCCCATTTCACCGAAAAGAACCACCTTTTCACCGGCTTGAACATCGGGGATTTCAGTCACGTCTACCATGATCTGATCCATACAAATTCTGCCAAGGACCTTGCATCTGTGCCCTTTCACAAGGACTTCTGCATTTGATGAAAGCGCTCTCGGATAGCCGTCTGCATAGCCGCAGGGCACCGTTGCAACCACTGTTTCCTTATCTGTTATATAGGTGTGTCCGTACCCTATTCCAACGCCTTTTTCAAGAGTTTTTACAAAGGAAATATGACTGTGAAGCTCCATCGCGGGATACAATTTATAGCTCTTATCCATCTCCTCGGAGGGGTAAAGACCGTAGAGCATGATACCCATTCTGACCATATTATAATACTTATCAAGCTCCATTGTGCCGGCGCTGTTATTTGCATGAAGTATGGGGATTTCCACACCGTATTCCTTGCATTTTGACGCAAAATAATCGAATCTTTCACGCTGCTTTAAGGCTGAGGTCTTATCCTTGGAGTCGGCAATCGCAAAATGTGTAAACATTCCTTCTATGTACAAATTGGGCAATTCTGCGATCTTTTTGACCGTTTTTGCATTTTCGTCATTTGCCTTAAAACCAATTCTCGACATTCCGGTATCGACCTTTATGTGTATCTTCACCTGCTTATTTGCCTGCACCGCAAGGGATGAGAGAATTTCTGCATTTGCATAACTTGCAATCGTGAGAGTTATATCGTTTTCTATTACCCTTTCGTATTCGCGGGGATCCAGGTTACCAAGTATAAGTATGCCTTTTTTTACACCTGCCATTCTGAGCTCAATCGCCTCGCCTGACGTTGCAACTCCGAAATAGTCTGCTTTATCCTCAAGATATCTTGCAAGAGGCACTGCTCCGTGTCCATAGGCATTTGCCTTAATAACAGCCATGATCCTTGTGCCGCAAGGGATCTTCCCTCTTACACCCGCTACGTTTGCTCCTATGGCATCAAGGTCTATTTTTGCATACAATCTTTGATATTCCATAATTGCCTAAAACCTGACTTTCCCTGTTTTTTGATACAAGCTATGCTATACCTTTGATCTTTTATTATTTTATCCCATATTTATCCTCTTGTAAAGTCATTTTACAAAATTCATATCTAAAAGAAATCCCCGTGCAATCTGCACGGGGATTCTTTATACTCAACGTGATATACGTTTTTTATTAATAGTTATCAGCCTTTACGCAGAAGTAAGCCTGGGGATGTGCGCATACGGGGCATGTCTCGGGAGCCTTCTTGCCTACTGCGATGTGACCGCAGTTCATGCACTTCCAGATAGCATCGCCATCCTTAGAAAATACGAGATCGCCCTGAACGTTCTCGAGAAGCTTGAGGTATCTTTCCTCATGCTCCTTCTCGATTGCTGCTACGCCCTCGAAAAGGAATGCGATGTGATCGAAGCCCTCTTCCTTAGCTACCTTTGCAAACTCAGCATACATATCTGTCCACTCGTAGTTCTCGCCCTCAGCTGCGTCCTTGAGGTTCTCTGCTGTTGTTCCGATGCCGTCGTGAAGAAGCTTGAACCAAAGCTTTGCATGCTCTTTTTCGTTATTAGCTGTTTCCTCGAAGAGCTCTGCGATGTGGTTATAGCCTTCCTTCTTTGCCTTGGATGCATAGTAGGTATACTTATTTCTTGCCTGAGATTCGCCTGCGAATGCAGCCATGAGATTCTGTTCTGTTCTTGATCCTTTGAGTTCCATATTAATCCTCCAAAAAATTAATTAATTATTTTTCATTTTAGCCTTACAGTCGGCACATAAACATTTTGCCATGATATCGAAGCGGATAAGCTCTGCCCCATCGGGAATATTGCTTATCTTCACCTTGACGCTTTCTTCGTCTATATCATATATTTTACCGCATCCCACACAAAGTATGTGCATATGATTCGAAAGATCTGCATCAAATCTGTCTGGTGCGTCGGGCACCGGGATCTTTGTTATCTCTCCCGATTCTGCCATTTTAGAGAGGTTTCTGTACACAGTTCCCAATGCTATCGAGGGCAGATGGCGCTTTGCCAGAACGTATACGGTTTCTGCCGTAGGATGTGTCGGTCCCGCCTCTTCAAGGGCTCTGAGGACCGCCATTTTCTGAGCTGTCATATTAACCTCCTTTTTATTTTTAGGAATAATTCCTATTCCTGCTTTTATTATATCCCAATTTTACCATTTGTCAATACCCTTTTGTAAATATTTTGAAAAATACACAATTTTCTTTTAAAAAACATTGAATCGATGTGCATATTATGCTAAAATCTACTTAATATATTATATTCAGGAGGACTCCTTTTATGAAATTTGACTACTCAGCTGATATCGCTGAAAAGGCCGAAAAGGCGAATCAGCTTATCCAGGATCTTATCGCAGAGGTTGAAAAGGTCGTTGTCGGCAAGCACACCGAGATCGTTATGCTCGTTACAGCAATGCTTGCAGGCGGCCACGTTCTTATCGAGGACGTGCCCGGTGTTGGTAAGACCACTCTCGCTGCAGCTCTTTCCAAGGCTGCAGGCCTCAAGTTCAACCGCGCACAGTTCACACCCGACGTTATGGCTTCCGACATCACAGGCTTTAACATCTACAACAGACAGAAGGAAGAGTTTGAATTCAAGAGCGGTCTTGTTATGACAAACATCCTTCTCGCCGACGAGATCAACCGTGCTTCTCCCAAGACTCAGTCTGCTCTTCTCGAGGCAATGGAGGAGGGCGCAGTTACAGTTGACGGCACAACATACAAGATGCCTCAGCCCTTCATGGTTATCGCAACACAGAACCCCACAGGCTACATCGGTACATATCCCCTGCCCGAGGCCCAGCTCGACCGTTTCGTGCTCCGCCTTTCCATGGGCTATCCTAACCTCCAGGAGGAGATGACTCTTATCTCCGCGAGAAAGACTGTTAACCCCCTCTCTCTCGTTTCTCCCGTTACTGGTGCTGACAGCCTCACAGAGCTTCGCCGTATGGTTTCCGAGGTTAAGGTTTCCGCTGAGATCGCAAAGTTTATCGTTACCCTCGTTGGCGAAACAAGAAAGTCCGACAAGATCACCCTCGGCGCTTCTCCCCGTGCATCCCTTGCGCTTATGAAGCTTGCTCAGGCTTACGCATTTATCCGCGGACGCGATTACGTTCTTGCTGAGGACGTTTCCGCGCTTTACGCTCCCTGTGTTGCTCACCGTATTATGCTCAGCCAGGAAGCACGTCTCGAAAAGAAGACCGCTGCTGACGTTCTTGCCGAAATCGCAAGAGGCGTTGAGGTTCCCTACAGAACAGCAAGATAAAAGCTATGATTGAAAAGAATTCACAAAAGCGCCCGAAGGCTCTGACACTACAAAAGGGCGTTGTTTGGTATTTCATCCTTTTCCTTTATGCTCTTCTCATGACTCAGCTTCTGAGAAATTCGATCTCCGCCGTTTTCTTCTGGTTTATGATAATTGCCGCTCCCCTTTCCTTTGTCATTATGATGATCGGAAGAGTGGCTATCCAGATCTTTGTTATGACTGACAAAAACCAGACGGAAAAGCTTAGCCCCGTAGAGTACGAGATCCGTGTTATCAACACGTCTCCTCTGCCCTATCCCTTCGTTGAGGTTATAATGTCCAAGCCCCGCGAGGACGGCGTTCGCACTCTCAGGGAAAATCTTATTCTTTCTCTTGTGCCCCTCGGTGGCTACAATGTAAAGAATACCGTGGTTTTCCGTTACAGAGGCCTTTACGAGATCGGCGTTCACGAGATCTATATCTCCGACCCTCTCCGTCTTTTCAGACTCAGAGTGGATATAAACAACTTCTCAAACGTTACCGTTTATCCGAGAAAGCTGGAGTTTGAAAAGGAAAGCGAAAGCGCGGTTTCCGACGTTCCCTCTCCCTTTGTCCGTACTCTTGATTCAAGAGACAAATCGGAGGTTTCCAACATCCGCGAATACAGGATCGGCGATTCTCTCAAATCTATCCACTGGAAGCTTTCTTCAAAGGCTGA
This sequence comes from Candidatus Avispirillum sp., assembly GCA_045638055.1. GTDB lineage: Bacteria > Bacillota > Clostridia > Oscillospirales > CAG-272 > Avispirillum. The sequence goes on along the minus strand of JAZUAR010000207.1, from coordinate 10,670 downwards.
GGAGCTTCAGGTAAAGGATTACAACACAAACAACGACAGACACACTTATATCTTCGTTGACCTTTCCGCTCCTACGCCCTGCCCCGAGGTGGAGCGCGAGAACGCAAGAATAAAGCTTAAAAAGCTTGCAAAGAAGGCGAAATCCGAGGGCGAGGACGGCGAAAAGCTCTCCCTCAAGGAAAAGATCGGCTCCGCTCTTGCCCGCGCAAAGGAAAACAAAAGAGCCCACAAATACAGAAGACGCCGCGCCCGCGGTAACACCGCAAAGGATATTGAGACTATTGACATGATCGATGCTCTTATTCTTGAAACAAGCGGCAAGGCAAAGAAAAACAAGAAACCCGATATCGACGATCTTTTCGTTCCCGAGGATAAGCTTTCCAGCGAGGAAATGATCGCACGTCTTTCAAACATTGTCGGCGATTCAAGCGCCGCAACCCGTGACGAGCTGCTTGAGGCTAAGCGCGCATGGGGCGGAATCGTCAAGGAGGATTTCGAGGACGAGCTCCCCGAATACTGCGCTGACGGTGTTGTTGAGATAGCAGTGGCAACTATGAATTCCGAATTGAGAAAGGGAAACAAGTGCACTGTTGTCTGGTATGACAAGAGAAGCGACAAGGGCATCTACTCCGTAAATCTTACAGACCTCGGCGAGCTTGACGACACATACCTCAAGTTCTCAAGCGCGGCAGTTGTTCCCTGCGAGCAGAAGATTTCCGAGCTTACCAATCTCATTGGTGAGGCTGTCAACGTAACGGTTAAAATCGTTACGGCAAATATCGATCCCTACTCTGTAGCACAGTACTGCGCTATCCCCGCTATGTTCGGCGGCGCGGGCACAGGATGTGTTACCGAGCTTATGCTCTTTAATCCCACAGAAAAATACGAAAGCGCCCTCGAAAGAATGGAGTACAGCGGCTCCGCAAGACTCCAGCTCAGACACAACGGCATTTCCATGACTGACGTGAAGGAAATTTCCCAGTCTGACGGACGGGTAGTTCTCGTATCTGCAGATTATCTCTGAGAAAGGAGACTGTAGCGTGAAAAAGCTTAATTTTATGTCTCTTTTCAAAAGAGACGTGCCTATTGCAAAAAAACAGAAAAAGAAAAAACCTGAGTATGTCTACGTTTCTCCTGCGGAGGGACTTTCCACTCCCCTGCTTTATCTCGGTCTTGTTCTGAGAACTCTCGTTTTTTATCTCGGTGTTTTCGGAATAACCGCATTTATCTGCGGTGCTGCAGGACTTACTCAGTCTGACTACTGGCAGGCAGACGTGGTTTCTCCCGGAATCATCGCTCTGCTCTGCATTCCCGTTGCACTTGCTGCGGGAGTCGCTTCCCTCGGCAAGATATATGCTCTTGCCACCCCCGTAGTTTACGTCGGCGCATTTTTCGGATATGCCGCCATCAATTTCGGCAATCCCATTGATTTTACAGTCAACAGCGCACTCCGTATCTACAACTATGCTCTTTATAATCTCTCCGTGCTCTATCACAACGTAGGAAACTTCATGATCGACCACGGCTACGATTATACTACCGCTGAGCTTGATGCAAATGACCCTCACCGCTTTGCGGGAACATTCCTCCTTGCATCACTTATCGGATTTATTCTTTATTTCTGCATTCAGAAAAAGACAAGACTCTTCCCCATCATTCTTCTTATGACCGTGGTTCTTGCCCCCATCCTTACATACAACATTGCTGTGGGCAACTCCGGTATCGGATTTATTCTCGTTTTCATCTGCGCAGCGCTTGGCCTTAAGGTTTACGACTACCGCTACGGCGGAAGCGCAGAGGCGGCTGTTGAAAGAAAGAACAGAAAAAAGACAAGAAAAGAAGCGAGAGCCGAAAAGAAGGCTGAAAAGAAAAAGAAAAAAGCTGCTCTCAAGGAAGAGGCCGACCGCGTTTTCGATAAGGCAATCGATGCCGATATGCCCCTGAAGAAAGCAAAGCAGGCCCGCCGCGCAGTTTTCAAGAGCCACAAGGAGAAAAAGAGAGCAGAAAAGGAAAGCAAAAAGGCTGCCCGCGCTCTTGAAAAGAAAAATGCAAAGGCAGCAAAGAAAGAAAAGAACGCAGCTCTCAAGGAGCTGAAAAAGAAGCTTTCCAAGCTTTCAAAGAATTCTCCAGAGAGAGAATCTATCCTCTGTGCGATGCGTGAGCTGAACGCAGACAGCATCGCAAGAAAGGAAGAAAAGAAGCTTGATCGCAAGGCTCGCGCAAAGGAGCGAAAGGAAAAGGCTCTCAAAAAGCAGCGCAGCTCCATGGCAGGCGGATATGCCGGCATCGGAGTTGCTCTCATCGCCTTTCTTGCAGTATGGCTCCCCATGTCTATTGCAAAAGAGCCCTTCAGAGAGATCGGCCCCATTAACGACCGTGTTCAGACTGCACGCGCTTACGTTACGGCTTATCTCAGAGGAAGCGACGTTGACCTTAACGACCCCTATGCATACGGAATCGACGATCTTGCTCCGAGACAGCTCAGCTTTGATCCCCTCAATCTTTCCGACAAGATCCTCTTCAGAGTTGATGCCGCGGCAAAGAGCAACGTTTATATGCGAAGCTGGATCGCAACAGGCTTTGACTGGACCGAGAACAAATGGTTGAGCGGTACCTATGACGATCTTTATGCATACCGCGAGAGATTTGAGAAGGGCTTCACTCCCGACTCCGTTAAGACCAACTTCTACAAATACGTTTACCCCTCTTCAAGTATTATCGAGGACGAAAACACTTATAAGAACTTTACAAAATACGGCTTTACCGTTCAGCAGGTAGACGTATGGCGAGTTCGCGGCTCAAGCCTTCTCCTTTTCGTGCCCGCACATATGAATACGGACACAGGACTTCTTGAATACAGCGAATTTGCTCCCACACCCTATAAGTATCAGAACTACTTTGACGGCACATACACCTCATTCTACTTCCGCTACGGACGCGGATACGGAACTGTATCCTACGTAACCGCTCTCAACCGAGCAGACGTTGGAAGCAGCATGGCTGCGTCCCTTGAATACTACAATCTCTGTACAGAGGCGATCCTTGCTTCTCCCGATGCTACGGGCGACGAGGCTACCGCTATCGTTTACAACCTCGAAAAAGCTCTGTCCGACAAAGGCATCGAATTCCAGGGCACGTCCATTGCAGACAGATATTATTTCTCAATGACCGATAAGGAAAAAGAGGAATTTATCAAAAGCATAGAGGATGAAAAGGAATACCGACAGTACGTTGACGAGCTTTATACTCAGAAGTCCGAGGTCGAGGCAATAGCTCTTATCGCAGAGGAGATCAAGACTGCAGCAATCGAGAAGGAGCTTGCCGAGGGCAAGGACGGTATTCTCACAGAGCACGAAGCGGCTATTGCTGTTGCAGAGTACTTCCAGAGCGACGAGTTCTTCTACACGGATACTCCCAACGCAGAGCTTGTCAAGGGCAAAAAGCCTGTTATCGAATCATTCCTTACAGACGTAAAGCAGGGCTACTGCTCTCACTTTGCATCAAGCGCAGTATTCCTCCTTCGCGAAATGGGCTTTGCCGCAAGATACGTTGAGGGCTACGTTGCAGACGATTTCTATGCTCTCGGCGGCGCAGGCTCCAAAAACCGCTCAGATATTTACGGCACAGATGCTCACTCATGGGTCGAGATATACGTAGACGGCATGGGCTGGATGCAGTACGAGGTTACTCCCTCAAAGCTTTACGATGATATGTACGACCCCAACAGCGACACTATAGCTCCCGAGGAGGATGATCCCACAATCACCCCCGATGAAGAAGAGCCTACCCCCGACAATCCCTTCGGCGAGGAAGAGGAGGAAGAAAAGAAGCCTGCTCCCATTCCCGATATGGGAACTGAGGAGGAAGTGAACGACCTTCAGTGGTTTTTCAGAATAATCATCATCTGTCTCATCATTGCCGCTGTTGCAGTAGTCATCTGGCTTATCATCAGATTTATCCACAAGCGCGCATGGGAGGCAATGAACGCCCGCTACAAGGTTATCGATTCTGCAAAGAACCGTGATACTTACCTTGAGGACGACTTTGACCGCCACTCCTGTGCAAAGCAGCTCAACGACTGGATCCTTGATATCTTCGCTCTTATCGGATGCGAGCCTCAGCAGGGCGAGCTTCCCGATGAGTTTGTGCAGAGAATCAGAGAGGACTACGGCGACCTTTCCAAGGTAGATATCGGTGACGTTATCTACGCTATGCAGAAGGAAGAGTTCGGCCACGGTCTTACCTTCGACGAGCAGAATGCTCTTGCCGAGTATCTTGAGGATATCATTTCCTCCATTTACGCAGGCATGAGCCCCTGGCAGAAGATCGTTAACAGATATTTCAGAAGAAGAATTTAAAGAGATTTTTATGACCCCAAGAGAAGTTAATCAGATTTCAATAGCCTCCCTCGCATATCTGGGAGACTCCGTACTTGAAATAATGGTACGAAAAAAGCTTATTCTTGACGGCAAGGGTGACGTGCACGCGAGAGCGCACAGCTACGTCACCGCCGTCAGCCAGGCGGCTGCGGCTGAAAAGCTACTCAGCGAATTCACCGAAGAAGAGCTTGACATCTACAAAAGAGGAAGAAATCACACTCATTCCTCCCCTAAAAGCGCAACCCACGCGCAGTACAGCCGCGCAACAGGTCTTGAGTGTGTGTTCGCTTTCCTCTACCTTACGGAAAATCAGGAAAGACTTGAATATATTTTCCATAAGGGATTCGAAAACTAATAGCTTATATAAGGAGAAAAAATATGGGACTTATTAAAGCAGGTATAGGCGCCATCGGCGGCGTTCTTGCAGATCAGTGGAAGGAATTCTTCTATTGCGATGCAATGGCAAAAGAAGTAATGGTTAAGAAGGGCCAGAAGCAGATCTCCGGCCGCTCCTCCAATACAAAGGGCAATGACAATATCATTTCCAACGGATCAGGCATTGCAGTTGCAGACGGACAGTGCATGATCATCGTCGAGCAGGGCAAGATCGTTGAGGTCTGTGCTGAGCCCGGCGAATATACATATGACAAATCCACAGAACCCTCCATCTTTGCAGGCAACCTCAGCGAGAGCATTATCGAAACCTTCAAGACTATCGGTAAGCGCTTCACCTACGGTGGCGATACAGGCAAGGATCAGAGAGTTTACTACTTTAACACAAAAGAGCTTATCGACAACAAGTTCGGTACTCCCAATCCTATCCCCTTCCGCGTAGTTGATTCCAAGATCGGTCTTGATATCGACGTTTCCATCCGTTGCTCCGGCGTTTACTCCTACAAGATCGCAGACCCCCTTCTCTTCTACACAAACGTTTGCGGAAACATTGAAGCAGAATATACGAGAGATGAGATCGAAGGTCAGCTCAAGACCGAGTTCATCTCTGCTCTTCAGCCTGCATTCGGCAAGCTCTCCGAGCTTGAGCTTCGCCCCAATCAGATCGTAACTCACAACACAGATCTTGAAAATGCTATGAACGAGACTCTCACCGCCAAGTGGGGTGAGCTGAGAGGCCTTAAGATCGTTTCCATCGCTCTCGGTTCCGTAACTCTCCCCGAAGAGGATGCCGAGATGATCAAGCAGGCACAGAGAACTGCTATCATGCGCGATCCTACAATGGCTGCAGCTACTCTCGTTGGCGCTCAGGCTGATGCTATGAAGGCAGCTGCTGCAAACGAAGGCGGCGCAATGACAGGCTTTATGGGCATGGGCATGGCTATGAACGCAGGAGGAAACAATGCACAGGGTCTCTTTGCGATGGGTCAGCAGCAGCAGGCTGCAGCACCCGCGCCCGCAGCACCTGCACAGAACTCCTGGAAGTGCGCTTGCGGTACTGTTGCAAGCGGAAAGTTCTGCCCCGAGTGTGGACAGAAGAAGCCCGAGGCAGGCTGGACTTGTTCCTGCGGCGCTGCAAACCTCGGCAAGTTCTGCACAGAGTGCGGTCAGAAAAAGCCCGAGGGCGCTCCTCTTTACCGTTGCGACAAGTGCGGCTGGGAGCCTGAGGATCCCAAGAATCCTCCCAAATTCTGCCCCGAGTGCGGAGACGTTTTCGACCAAAGCGATATTAAGTAAGAAAGGAACTGAACATGACAGTTCTTCAAGAATATAAATGCCCCTGCTGTGGCGGATCTATCGCCTTCGATGCATCCCTCCAGAAGCTCAAATGTCCGTATTGCGACACAGAATTTGAGCCTGAGATCCTCACCGCATATGATGAAGACCTGAAGCTGGACAAGGAGGACGATATATCCTGGGATTCCGAGGCGGGAAGCAGCTGGCAGGAAGGCGAAGCCGAGGGACTCAGGTCCTACGTTTGTAAATCCTGCGGCGGCGAGATCATCGGTGATGCAACCACTGCAGCTACAAGCTGTCCCTTCTGTGATAACCCTGTCGTTATGATGGGTCAGCTTTCAGGAGACCTGAAGCCCGATCTGGTTATTCCCTTCAAGCTGGACCGAAATGCAGCAAAGGAAGCTCTCAAAAAGCATTGTCAGAAAAAGATATTCCTGCCCAAGGTTTTCAAGGACGAAAATCATCTTGATGAGATCAAGGGAATCTACGTTCCCTTCTGGCTTTACGAGGCTGATGCAGATGCAGATATCCGCTACAAGGCAACAAGAGTCCGTATGTGGAGCGACAGCAACTATAATTACACTGAAACCAAATTTTTCTCCTGCTCAAGAAGCGGCTCCATCGGTTTTGAAAACGTTCCCGTTGACGGCTCCTCCAAAATGGATGATGCAATGATGGAATCGATCGAGCCCTTCAACATGAAGGATGCTGTTGATTTCCGCACAGCATATCTTGCAGGTTATTTTGCAGACAGATACGACGTTAATGCAGAGGAAAGCATTTCCCGCGCAAACATCCGCATCAAAAGAAGCACCGAGGATACCTTCGCCTCAACCGTCAAGGGCTATAACACAGTTGTTCCCGAGCACAGCTCCATACGTCTCTCCGAGGGCACGGCAAAATATGCGCTCTTACCTGTGTGGCTGCTGAACACCTCCTGGGAGGGTAAGAAATACACCTTTGCAATGAACGGTCAGACCGGTAAATTCGTTGGTGATCTGCCTCTTGATAAATCCGCATATCGGAAATGGCTTTTCGGACTTACCGCAGCTATCGGCGCGGCATTGTTTGCCTTCTCCTATATTTGGAGCCTGATATGAGGAGGTACATAATGAAGAAATTTCTGATTATATTCGTTACGGTACTCCTCGCTTCTTTCCTTTGCATCGGAGCATTCGCTCAGACCACAGCTCCTCTTCTGGTTGACAACGCAGACGTGCTTTCCGATTCCGAGGAGCAAAGCATTCTCAACCATCTTCTGTATCTTAAGGCTGAGCATCGTCTCGATATCGTTATCCTGACTGTTGAAAGCCTTGACGGAGCTTCCCCTCAGGCCTATGCCGATGATTATTACGATTACAACGGCTACAGCTATGACGGAGTACTTCTCCTCGTTTGCCCCGAAAGCGGAGACGGACATATCTCTACGGCAGGCTACGGTATCGCAGCAGTTACCGATGCTGGAATCCAAAAAATCACACAGGATATTGCCCCTGACCTTACCAACGGTAATTACTACGAAGCCTTTGAAACCTACGCCGAATATTGTGATGAATTTATAAATCTCGCAAAAGACGGCAATCCCTATGATTATGATGACCTTCCTAAGGCACCGTTCAATCCCTTAAAGAGCCTGATCATTTCCCTCCTTCTCGGATTTATTATTGCCTTTATTATCACTCTGATAATGAAGGGTCAGCTGAAATCCGTACGTTTCAAGGAAAACGCTTCCGAGTATGTGAAGAGAGGTAGCCTTAACGTCACTCATTCCCGTGACCTTTACCTCTACTCCCGCGTGACAAGAACTCCCAGACCCAAGGATAAGAGCTCCGGTACTCACCGCTCCTCCTCAGGAAGAAGCCACGGCGGCGGAAGCTTTAAGTTCTGACCGATGATGAGATAAAGAATTAGTGTCTCTTTTTAGTGCGAAAATATAGATAGCAATAAACTACTTCACTTTTTTTGCACACCGCTTAGCAAAGCTAAGCCAAAGAGATCAAAAGAATGTACGGCGCTCCTCAAAAAAACTTTAAACAAAAAAGGCTATGTGATTTTTCGCATAGCCTTTTTCATTTGCTATTTAACTAACAAAAGCCGGGGTATTACGTTAACCCCGGCTTTTTATTTTGTGTATCAAAGGCGCACAAACAGTAATATAAAGGTTATTTCTGTTTCATTGCCTCAAAGCAGCCGTCAAGAGCCTTCTGAAGGCATTCAGCGGCGTTTTCCATAGCATATTCGACACCTGCTCCATCGCTGAGAGAAAGGGCACGGACACCCTCAGGAAGGCTTTGTGTCTCATTCGATCCGCAAATGACTATACAGGGCTTGGCGCCCGCTCTTGCAATCACGCCGCCCACAGCTTTACCCATAAAGCTTTGAGAATCCAGCTTCCCTTCACCCGTTATGACGATATCAGCTTCATCAAGATACTTTTCAAACTCATACATATCAAGAACGGTATTGATTCCGCTCCTGACCCTTGCACGAAGAAAAGACATTGCGCCATATGCGATTCCGCCTGCGGCACCTGCGCCGGGAGATGATGCCTCATCCTTTCCCGTTACCTGTCTGACGATTTCTGAGAGCCACTGGGCTCCCATCTCAAGTCTTTGCACAGCCTCGGGGGATGCCCCCTTCTGAGGGCTGAAAACCGCAGCACAGCCGTTTTCTCCAAGGAGCGGATTATTAACGTCGCACATAAGGACAAAATCTATATCTCTGTATTTTGAAAACTCAAGATTATACTCAATATTTTCAACTCTCGTAAGATTTCCGCCAACGGGGGAGAAATGATTTCCGCTTCTGTCTATAAACTGAACGCCCATGGCGCTGAGCATTCCCGCGCCAAGATCGTTTGTAGAGCTGCCTCCAAGAGTTAATATTACCTTTTTAACTCCCTTGCGGACAGCATATGCTATCATCTGTCCGACACCGAAGCTTGAGGTTCTTTCGGGATTGGCTCTTTTTCCCGCAAGGGGCAGACCGATAGCCTGGGCGCTTTCGATTATGGCAGTATTACCCTTATCAACAAAAGCCACAGATGCCTTTACGGATTTTCCGAAGGGGCCCTCCACGGTTATTTTTTCAACTGTGCCGCGCATAACCTTTGCCATAAGGGCTGCAGTCCCCTCGCCGCCATCCGCCAAGGGAAGCTCACGCACATTGCAGTCGGGGAAAGCGCGCTTTGCAGCATACCGTACAATCCTGCAAATTCTCTCTGAATCAAGGGTTCCTTTAAAGGAATCGGGAGCAACCAAGATATTCATAAATCCACCGACTTTCTACATACTTTATAGTAATTATACCATACTTTTTGTAAATTTCAACCGCATTTTTGGTGCTATTGCTAAAATATTTTTTTGACGATTAATATAACGGGATTATGTATGCAGAATTATTGACAAATCTTTCAAAATGATGCAAAATATGAAGGAAGCTTGTTCGAAAGCTTCAAAATCCACTGTGGAGGTGAGCTTTATGGCACGCAAGCACGAACAGGAAAGAAACGAAGCTATAAAGAAAATGATAGTGGACGCAGCCCTTCAGATCTGCATCGAGGACGGTTACAAGGAAGTTACCGTGCGCCGTATCGGAGATATGATCGGGTATTCTACAGGTGTTATTTATTATCATTTCAAGGACAAACAGGATATTATAGACTGTCTCGATTTGCGCCTCGACGAGGAAGCATACAACACAGTCTCTTCTTTGATCGACCCTGCAAAGACTCTTCGCGAGAATCTCTCTGCCCTTTATGAGTACACCTGCAATCTTGCATACAATAATAATGAAGCTTACAAGCGTATCTTCGCGGTAAGCCGCATTGAAGCAAACGATTACACAAGACAGACATGGCTCAAGATGTTTACAGAGTGTCTCACCGCCGCTGCAAACAACGGAGAGATCAAGAGCGACAATATCGAGATCACAGCAAAGTGTGTTCTCTCTTATATTATCGGATACAACCTTCTCTACCTTGAGATCGAAAAGACTGATTACGAAACTGCTATCGCAGAAAAGGACGTTGTTGTTGACGTAATTATTAAAGGTCTTATAAATATATAAAAAAAGAACCAGCGATCGGTGCTTCTTTTTTTGCAATACGCGAAGCGTACTTCATAGCAAAGCTACTTCATAAATCCCGCAAGGGATTTACTTCATTGAAAACAAAATCAATTATTTTGCTTTGCTGTATTGATAGATGCAACAAGAATTCTGCGGATTGTTCCGCAAGCATCATACATTGGCTTTATAACAGCTTCTTCAACTATACCAGATTTGACAAACAACTGTAACCAGTATTCCGTTTCATAACATTCTTTCAATGCAATCTGAAGCTTTGAAACAAAATCTGCCTTACTCTGAGCATAATTTGCCTCATGAACATTTGCACCAATACTTGTACCGGCTCTTTCAAGCTGATTTACTAAAGAATAATGTCCTCTTGTATCCTCACAAAATCTGATTATTTTTATGGAAAAATCCATAGATAATTCAGCAAGCTTATTCTCTTTCATTTTATGCACCTCAACAATTTACTATAATGAAGTATTTTGCAGTGCAAAATATGAAGTAATTCTGTTTATGAGGATCATGAAG
>JAZUAR010000206.1:0-11174 GCA_045638055.1 Candidatus Avispirillum sp. | reverse complement strand
ACTTGCTGCTGCTACTGCAGGAGCATCTGCCTCTGTTGCGGGAACTACTACGGGTGCCTTTCCAGCGAGGAAGTCCTCAACAGCTGCGATCGTTGCAGTCTTGCCCGCATCGAGAGCTGCATTGATGTCGCGCTCGATGATTCTGCCGTGGGGGCCTGTGGGGATAACGGCACGCATGTCAACGCCTGACTTGAGAGCGAGAGCCTTTGCTCTGGGGGAGATCTTGATTCTCTCACCTGCAACAGCCTCGGTAGCTGTGGAAACGGGAGCGATGACCTCAGCCTTTTCCTCCTTAGCCTCCTCCTTAGCTTGCTCTGCTGCGGGAGCGCTTCCTACGAGCGCGGAAATATCCTCGCCCTCATTACCGATGATACAAACTGTATCAAGGCAGGGAACAACGTCTCCTTCTTCGCAGAGAACAGCAAGCATAGTGCCGGAGAAAAGAGATTTTTCATCAAAGGCAGACTTGTCAGTCTCGTAGGAGAAGAGGATATCGCCCTCCGCTACGGAGTCGCCTTTTTTCTTATGCCACGTAGTGATAATGCAGGATTCAACACTCTGACCCTGACGGGGCATAATGACGGGATTTGCCATACTGATCATTGCTTTCGTGTGTATATAAATTAATTAATTTCGCTATCAAATAGGCGTAAAACCATACTACCCCTATTTTTACAAATAATATTATAACACCATTAATTGGGGATGTCAATGAATAATGAAGAATGAATATTCGATAATCAAATTTTCATTTCCGTTAAATATTTTATCCAATATATTTCAATTGACATTTGGATATGGTTTATATATAATAATTGTAAAGGTTTAAATGCAAAAGCGGATAGAGCTTAATAAAGAGGCGGGAAAAGGTTATTCCCCGCCTTCTTTTGTGAAAGCTTCTCCGCCGTGCAGAAAGGAACAGTCACATATGCGACTTCGACTTAACGGAATAACACTTCCGCATCTCAAGAAAACAAAGGGTATGGCTCCCGCAAAAATGGACGTGCCGAAAACCCTTTATTTCCCTATGCACCAGAATATAGGTGCCCCTGCCGTGCCCTCAGTCAAGGTTGGAGACGAGGTTTTTGTGGGAACTATGATCGGCTCCGCCGGCGGAGCTGTCAGCTCCCCTATCTATTCCTCTGTTTCAGGTAAGGTTAAAAAGATTGAGGAGACTGTGCAGACAAGCGGCACGTTCTCTCCCACTATCGTTATCGAGTCTGACGGACTTCAGACTCCCGAGCCCTCTATCGCTCCTCCTGCAGTCAGCGACAGAGAGAGCTTCATTGAGGCTGTAAAGTCAAGCGGCATCGTCGGTCTTGGCGGTGCAGGATTTCCCACAGCAGTAAAGCTTAACGTTGCTCCCGAAAAGATCGAGCACGTTATCATCAACGGTGCCGAGTGCGAGCCCTACATCACAAGCGATTCTGTAACAATGCTTGAGCGCGACGGCGATATCTGCGAGGGCATCGAGCTTCTCAGAAAGTATCTCGGAGTAAAGAGCTTTATCATCGGTATCGAGAAGAACAAGCCCGATTGCATCAAGAACATGGCAAAAACTGCGGGCAAGCTGGAGGGCGTAAGAATCGCCTCTCTTCCCGCTATCTACCCTCAGGGCGGCGAAAAGGTGCTTATCTACCACACAACGAAAAAGGTGGTTATGGAGGGTATGCTCCCCATTGACGTGGGCGTTATCGTTATCAACTGCACAACTCTTGCAGAAATTGCAAGATACATCCGCACAGGTATGCCCCTTACAGAAAAGTGCATCACAGTAGACGGCTCCTGTGTAAAGGACCCGAAGAACATCATCGTTCCCATCGGCGCTACTGCCGCTGACGTATTTGAGGCGTGCGGCGGTCTCAAGGATGAGCCCGGTAAGGTCATCTACGGCGGACCCATGATGGGTGTCTGCCTCGATTCTCTCGATGCCCCCGTCCTCAAGCAGACAAACGCTCTCCTTGCAATCACAAAGAAGGATGCGGCGCCCAAGAAGATTTCCAACTGTATCCGTTGCGGCGGCTGTACAAACACCTGCCCCTTCGGTCTTGCCCCCCTCGATATTGTGGCGGCATACGAAAAGAAGGATATGGAGGAGCTTGACCGCTGCAATGTCAACCTTTGTATGGAGTGCGGCTGCTGCAGCTACGTTTGCCCCGCCTTCCGTCCCCTCGTTCAGCAGAACAAGCTTGCAAAGGCTGCTCTCAAGTCCTGGAAGGAATCAAAAAAGGAGGAGAATAAATGAATAAGTTAAACTCAAGTATCTCTCCTCATATCAGGAGCGGTAACTCAACAGCGGGCATAATGCTTGACGTTATCATCGCCCTTATTCCCGCACTTCTTGCTTCAATCTACTATTTCGGATTCCGCGCTCTTTATATTACCGGCGTGTGCGTCCTTTCCTGTGTTATCGGTGAGCTTGCATTCCAGCTTATCACAAAGCGCGATATTACGATAGGCGACCTTTCCGCCGTTGTAACAGGTATGATCCTTGCCTTAAACCTTCCCGTGTCCATCCCCGAGTGGCAGGCTATCATCGGATCTCTCGTTGCCATCGTTGTTGTAAAGCAGCTCTTCGGCGGAATCGGCTTCAACTTTGCAAACCCTGCGGCAACAGCCAGAGTTATGATGCTTGTTGCGTTCTCAGGCACAATGACAAGCTGGACTAAGCCTTTCAGCACAGACCTTGTTTCCTCAGCAACACCCCTTGCTCTTATGAAGGAGGGAAATGCAGAGGAGCTTCCCAGCCTCTTTAAGATGATCATCGGCGAGCGTGCAGGTTCTATGGGTGAGACCTGTGCAATTGCTCTCGTATTCGGCTTTGTTTATCTTCTTGTCCGTCGAGTTATTACATGGCACACCCCCGTTATCTTCGTGGCAACTGCCTTTGTCTTTACTTATCTTGCAACAGGCTTTGACCTTAACGTTGCGATCTATCAGGTGCTTTCCGGTGGTCTTCTTCTCGGCGCTATCTTCATGGCGACTGATTATTCAACATCTCCCTCAAGATCATGGGGTAAGGTTATTTTCGCTGTGGGCTGCGGTATCATCACCGTTGCAGTCCGTCTCTGGGGCTCAAATCCCGAGGGCGTATCCTTTGCTATTCTCTTTATGAATATTCTCACACCCTATATCTCAAGGCTCACAAGACACCGCATCTTCGGTGCAAAGAAGGCATAAGGAGGACAGAATGAAAAATAATATTAAAAGTATAATCGTTCTTCCTGTGATCTGCCTTATCGTTGCGGCGCTTCTTGCAACAGTGAATTATATCACCGCTCCCGTAATCGAGAAGAATGCTATTCTTGCAGCTCAGGAATCTCTCAGAGTAGTCCTTCCCGACAGCGGCGAATTTAAGGAAGAAACTCTTTCCGAAAATGCTCCCGCTACAGTAACAGGACTTTATACCGAGGTTGACGGCAAGGGCTATGCCGTAACCGTTGAGACCTCATCAAGCTATTCCAAGGCTCCCATGACATTCACCGTTGGTATCAACGCAGAGGGCGCCATCACAGGTATCGAAATTACAAACTATTCCGAAACAAAGGATTTCGGCAAATATCCCGAATCCTATATCGGCAAGGATTCCTCCCTCGAGGGCGTTGACCTTTTCGCGGGAGTAACCTATTCCTCAAAGGCATTTAAGGATGCTGTGGCAGATGCATTTGCCGCACTTTCCGAGGTCAACTCCGACATCGGTGGCGAGGTGGTAGAGGATAAGCCCTACGAGCCTTCCGAGGATACACTCAAAGCAGTATTCCCCGAGGCTGCATCCTTTGAAAAGCTTGAGATTACAGGCGAATACAGTGCAGTAACTGCAGTGTATAAGGCAGAGGGTGAAGGCTTGGCCGTTGCAATTGAAACTGTATCTCAGTATTCTCTCGAGCCTATGACCGCAGTTATCGGTATCTCCGATGACGGCAAGATCAGTTCTATCGAGATCACAAATTATTCAGAATCCAAGGACTTCGGCACATACCCCGATACCTTTGTTGGTAAGGATTCCGCTCTTGAGGGCGTAGACCTCTTCGGTGGAGTAACATATTCCTCAAAGGCGTTCAAGGAAGCAGTGGCTGAAGCATTCACAGCAGCAGAGGAGGTGGCAGGAAAATGATGAAGGTCTGGCAGAATCTTTTTAAAGGACTTATCCGCGAGAATCCCGTTCTCGTTCTTCTTCTCGGCACCTGTCCCACCCTTGCGGTAACAACAAGCGTTAAAAACGCCCTCGGTATGGGCGTTGCTGCAATGGCAGTTCTTATCGGCTCAAACTTTGCCATCTCTCTTCTTCGTAAGGTCATTCCCGATAAGGTGCGAATCCCCTGCTATATCGTTATCATCGCAGGATTTGTAACTGTGGTTGAAATGGTGATGCACGCATTCGTTCCCTCACTTTACGAGGCCCTCGGCGTGTTCCTTTCCCTTATCGTTGTAAACTGCATCATCCTCGGCCGTGCCGAGATGTATGCGTCAAAGAACACTGTGTTTGACTCCGTTATCGATGCTATCGGTATGGGTCTCGGCTTCACACTTGCTCTCTTCTGCATGGCAAGTATCCGCGAGATCTTCGGTGCGGGCAGCTGGTTCGGCATTGAGATCCCCGTGATCTCTGACTTCAAGGTGTCTATCCTTCAGGCATCTCCCGGCGGCTTCTTCGTGTTCGGTTGTCTTATTGCACTTGTTAATAAGCTCTTCAAAAGAGAGCCTAAGCGCGAATTTTCCTGTAAGGGCTGTCCCTCCGCTTCCTTCTGTACAGTAAAGGAGAGCTGCGGTAAAAAGACAATGCCCGAGCCTAAAAAGGAGGGCAGTGAACAGTGCTGAAAAATCTTATTTATATAATCCTCACGTCAGTTCTTGTCAATAACTACGTGCTCACAAAGTTCCTCGGCATCTGCCCCTTCCTCGGTGTTTCCAAAAAAGTAGGCCAGGCTTCAGGAATGGGAGTTGCAGTTACCTTCGTTATGCTCCTTGCAACAGCGGTAACTCATCCTATCTATTATTTCCTTCTCAGCCGATTCGAGCTTGAGTATCTCCAGACTATCGTTTTCATCGTTGTTATCGCATCCCTCGTTCAGCTTGTTGAGATAATTCTCAAGAAGTATATCCCCGCCCTTCATAAGTCTCTGGGTATATACCTCCCCCTTATCACAACAAACTGCGCGGTTCTCGGTGTTTGCGCTAATAATATTACAGACGGCTACGGCTTCGTAGAGTCTCTTGCATCCTCCTTCGGATGCGGCCTCGGATTCCTTCTCGCGATGCTCCTCTTTGCAGGCGTTCGTCAGAGAATGGAGGATGCGAATCCTCCCAAGTGCTTCAGGGGCGTTCCCATCACTCTCGTTGCGGCTGCAATCGTTGCTCTTTCCTTCTCAGGATTTGCGGGCATCATTGAAACCTTGTTTGCATAAGGAGGTCGTAAAATGTTTGAAGCTATTATCACTGCCGTTATTGCAGTAACGGCAATAGGACTTCTTTGTGCTGTGGTTCTCGTAATTGCGGCGATCTTTATGAGCGTTCACGTTGATGAAACAGAGGTTAAGATAAGAGAGTGCCTACCCGGTGCAAACTGCGGCGCCTGTGGCTATTCCGGATGCGACGGATATGCAAAGGCCCTGGCTCAGGATAAGAGCACAAAGGCAAATCTCTGTACCCCCGGCGGCCATAAGGTTTCCGAAAAGCTTTCAGAGCTTCTCGGTGTTGAGCATGAGGCAACAGTTGAAAAGGTAGCAACAGTCCGCTGCTGCGGCGACTGCACAACAACAGATACAAAGACTAAGTATGCAGGTGTTGATACCTGCGTTGCGGCAAAGATGCTCCACGGCGGCGACGGTCAGTGCACCTTCGGCTGTCTCGGACGCGGTGACTGTGTCCGCGCTTGTCCCCACGATGCTATCTGTATGGATAACGGAATCGCAAGAGTCGATTTCCGTAAGTGCATCGGCTGCGGTGTCTGCGTAAAGAGCTGCCCCAACCACCTTATTCATATGATGCCCGACGTTAAGCGTCAGGTAGTTTCCTGCCATAATAAGCAGAAGGGCGCACTTGCAAGAAAGCTTTGCTCCAATGCATGCATTGCTTGCTCAAAGTGCGTAAAGACCTGCGAGGCGGGCGCTATCAGAATTAATAATAACTGTGCAACCATCGATTACGATAAATGCACGTCCTGCGGCGAATGTGCAAAGGTATGCCCCGTAGGCTGTATCAGAACTGCAGACTACTCAGGCAAGCACAAATTCCCCGAGCACGAATATCTCATTATATAATATGGAGGCACACTGCAATGGATAAAAGAAAAAGAAGGTACGACCTTATTCTCATTGCGGTGTGCCTTTTCGTATCTCTCGCCCTCTGGGCGGTGGTGTCTCTCACAAAAAAGCCGGGCGAGACCGTAGTGGTCACCGTGGCGGGGGAGAAATTCGGAAGATACCCCCTCAATGAGGAAAGGGAAGTGGTTATCGAAACCGAGAACGGCAAAAACGTCCTTACAATAAAGGACGGCTATGCCGATATCACAGAAGCTACTTGCCCCGACGGACTTTGCGAGCGCCAGCGAAAGATCAACGAATCCGGCGAAACCCTCGTCTGCCTTCCCAATAAGGTTACAGTAACTGTAATCGGCAGCGAAGAGGGCGTAGATTTTGTGGGATAAAAAATGAAGAATGAAGAATTATGGAGGCTTTTCGCTTTGGCGAAAAGCATATAATTACAAACAAGCCTGTCTGCAAGCCTTGCAGACAGGCTTGTTTGCTCTTAAATATGTCTTTACATTTTTTCCTTTTGTGATATAATTGAAATAGGAAGAAAAAACCTAAAAGGAGGTATCGTTATGAAAAAGACCCTATCGTTTTTTTTGATTTTTACTATGCTTTTTGGAATACTCAGTTCTTTTTCCTTTGCAGCAGAGGTTGATACCCCTTATAGCGGCGGCAGCGGCACTGAGGATGATCCGTATCTTATAAGTACTCCGAGTGATCTCTATGAACTTTCTGATAATATAAAAACTGATCCTTTGCTTTATACAAAAAAATATTATTATAGGCTAACAAGTGATATTACCGTAAAAGGCGATAGCATTTCACCTGTTAATACAGTAAATTTGAAAGGCAAAGATTGCTGTGTTGAAACAGAGTACACGGTTCAGGACGTGTATGAGATGTATTATCAGATGGGATTTGAAGAGTTTGAAAAATGGTATGAAAACGTCGTTTCAGATATGGGACATCTCTATTATGGCGTTAAATACTATCAAAGAGGGTATGGCCACACTTACAGTAATTATATAAAGTTGTCCTCAACGAGGAGCATCAAAGACTTTTTGGACCGTTATTACGGAAATATCGATTATTACGATGCCAATGATTATAATCCCGTTTTCTACAGAAAAGCTTCTTTCACAGGAACCTTTGACGGTAATGGGCATAATATCCACATGCTTTCGAAAGGATATTTGTTTGGCTTTCTTGAAAACGGCGCTGAAATAAAAAATCTTAAGATTTCGGGAGAATGCGCATCTCTGGCTTATAAAGTTGACAGTACGAGCATTATTTCAGGCTGTATTGTCGCAACAGATACAACCCTTGCCGAGGCCTATCAAACATGGGAAGCCACTGATTACGAGACTTTCAAGATCGAGGGCGGTGCTGTTGCAAATAATTACGGTACTATCGAAAACTGTGCCAACTACGGAGACGGTATCAGCGGACTTGTTGGATATAATTGGGGCGATGCGATCAACTGTGCCAATTACGGAGATATAGTTCCCACAGGTGTTGGGCTGGGTTATATGGATCGAGATCTGAATTCATATCTCCAAAACAGGGATTGGTATGAGAATTATGTAACTTACCCATCTGCTGTTGCAATAAGTGGAGGAAGAATCAGTATCGATTATACCAATGCAGGATATTCATTAAATGTAAATGGATATTTCACCGAAGAGGAATGTATGGCTCTCGGTGGAAATATATCCGTATACAGAGAAGGTGGCTTTGATTTTGAAAAATACTGGATCATGGTGAACGATATACCTGTGCTTAGATTGATTTGTGAATCAATGAAGGGCGATCTGAACGTTGACGGTAAGGTGAACAGTATTGATTCAAACCTTATGAAAAGATATTTATGCGAAGCTCCCGGAAAATCTGAATATATGTATTACGTAAGTGCAGATATTAATTCAGACGGCGATATAAATCCCATAGATTCCGCTCTTATCAAGGTGAGATTTATAGGAGGGTAAGAGCCAAAAGCATTCGTCTGTTGAGAGAATAGACAAACGGTGTGATATTTAAAACGGTTACAGATAAAAACTGTAACCGTTTTTTTGTGTATAACAGCCCGATAAATCGGAGTTTGAAGGGGAGAGGTAAATGATATACCGAATGTTGCACGAAACAAAAGCCTCCACCTCTCAGCTTGCTGTGAGGGGGAGGTGGCATCGGTGCAGGATGAACGTGGGATTTTGATTGTTTCGTCACCGATGACGGAAGGGGTGTCTTATCTGCACGAGAGCTATCTAACAATTATAGTTAAGCTATCAATTAACAGTGCACGAAATAATCAAGTTTGGTTCTCGTGCTGATGTGCAACCCTTCCACCGCAAGCGGTCCCCCTCCCCTTCACAGCAAGCTGAGAAGGGGAGGCTTGATATCTAAACTTCTCGTCTCCTCTTTCCAAACTCCGATTTATTGAACTGCAGTTCTCAAAACATTTTCTCTTGAAAGAAAGGGGAAAATGGTTTATAATAAAAAGGTAAGACTTTTTGCCCAAAGCAAAAAGTCAACATTCATTTTTCATTTTTCATTTTTCATTTTTCATTCTTCATTTATTTCGAAAGGCTTGTAAATGAAACACAAAAACATAAGAACCCTCGCCATCCTCGGTCTTTGCTGCGCGGCGGCGATGATACTTTCATACGTGGAAAGCTTTATCCCCTTCGGCGTCCCCGGTCTGAAGGTGGGGCTTCCCAATATCGTAATTATCTTCATCATATATAAAATGAGCTGGAAAGAGGCGGCGGCGGTCTCCCTTGTGCGCTGCGTGCTCACCTCTCTCCTTTTCGGCACGGTCATGAGCCTTGCCTACAGCCTTGCAGGTGCTGCCCTCAGCATCACCGTTATGACCCTTCTTAAAAAATGGGATAAGCTTTCCCATATCGGTGTCAGCATCGCAGGCGGTATCACCCATAACGCGGGTCAGATAATCGTTGCAATCGCGGTAACGGGAGTGGAGGAGATCGCATATTATATGCCCGTTCTTGCCTTTGGCGGTACTCTTGCAGGCCTTGTTATCGGTGTTGCGGGAGCGCTCCTTCTAAAAAGACTTGAAAAGGTTAATATTGGATTGTAAACTTTTTGTGAACAAACAAATTCTCTGTTGCAATATATATAATAGTATGGTACAATAACCCCTGCACGAAAAGTGCAAATAAATATAACACACATACGGCAAAGCGGCTTCGGTGCCCGAAAAGGGCTGCAGCGAGAGAGACCGTATGGTGGAAAAAACCGAAGGAGGACATTAAAATGTCTGTAGTTTCTATTAAGCAGCTTCTTGAGGCTGGTGTACATTTCGGTCACCACACAAGACGTTGGAACCCTAAGATGGCAGAGTACATCTTCACTGAGCGTAACGGCATCTACATCATCGACCTTCAGAAGACAATCAAGAAGTTCGAAGAGGCTTATATGTTCGTTCGCGAGATCTCCGCTAACGGCGGTAACGTTCTTTTCGTAGGTACAAAGAAGCAGGCTTCTGACGCTATCCGCGAAGAGGCAGAGCGTTGCGGTCAGTACTTCGTAAACGTACGTTGGCTCGGCGGTATGCTCACAAACTATAAGACCATCAAGACAAGCATCGCAAGACTCCAGAGCCTTGAGAAGATGCAGGCTGATGGCACATTCGACATGCTTCCCAAGAAGGAAGTAGCTTCTCTCCAGAAGGAGATGGCAACACTCGAGAGAAACCTCGGTGGTATCAAGGAGATGGGCGGTATTCCCGACTGTATCTTCATTGTTGACCCCCGCAAGGAGCACAATGCAGTTCTCGAGGCTAAGAAGCTCGGTATCCCCGTAGTAGCAATCGTAGATACAAACTGCGATCCTGATGATGCTGACTACGTTATCCCCGGTAACGACGACGCTATCCGCGCTATCCGCCTTATCGCATCCGTTCTTGCTGATGCAGTTATCGAAGGCAGACAGGGCGAGCAGCTCACAGAAGAGGCTCCCGCTGAGGCAGCTGACGCTGAGTAATTAAAACGTTAAAGGAGGATATAAAAATGGCAGCAATTACCGCAAAGATGGTATCCGATCTTCGTGCAAAGACCGGTGTAGGTATGATGGAGTGCAAGAAGGCACTCAATGAGGCA
Source organism: Candidatus Avispirillum sp. (assembly GCA_045638055.1). Taxonomy (GTDB): domain Bacteria; phylum Bacillota; class Clostridia; order Oscillospirales; family CAG-272; genus Avispirillum. The sequence continues at coordinate 808 of JAZUAR010000206.1, read as the reverse complement.
AACGGTGACTTCGATGAGGCAGTAAAGATCCTTCGTGAGAAGGGCCTTTCCGTAGCAGCTAAGAAGGCTGGCAGAATCGCTTCTGAGGGCGTAGTTGATATTATGTCCGATAACGGCGTAACTGTAATGATCGAGGTTAACGCTGAGACTGACTTCGTTGCTAAGAACGAGACTTTCAAGGAGTTCGTTCGCGGCATCGAGAAGGTTATTCTTGCTAACAAGCCCGCAACACTCGAGGAGCTCAACGCTCTCGCATACGACGATAACTTCACAGTAGAGGCAAAGGTTAAGGACATGATCTTCACAATCGGTGAGAACATGAACATCCGCCGCTTCGAGGTTATCGAGGGTGTTACAAGCCCATACATCCACGGCGCAGGTACTACAGGTGTTGTAGTTAAGTTCAACGCTGACGCAGCTGTTGCTGAGAAGCCCGAGTTCGCTGCATTCGCAAAGAACATCGCTCTCCAGATCGCAGCTGGTTCTCCTCCCTCTTACGTTTGCCGTGAGGAAGTTCCCGCAAGCGCACTTGAGGAAGAGAAGGCAGTTCTCCTCGCTCAGATCAAGAACGACGAGAAGAACGCAAACAAGCCCGAGGCTATCCTTGAGAAGATGATCATGGGTAAGCTTGGCAAGTTCTATGAGAGAGTTTGCCTTGTAGACCAGGCATACGTTAAGGATGACAAGATCTCCGTTGGCAAGTACATCGCTGATACTGCTAAGGAGCTCGGCGGCGACATCTCCGTTGCAGCTTTCTACCTTTACGAGAGAGGCGAAGGCCTTGAGAAGAAGGAAGAGAACTTCGGCG
>JAZUAR010000205.1:0-8838 GCA_045638055.1 Candidatus Avispirillum sp. | reverse complement strand
TTTTCATTACTTCGCAGAGCAACGGCAACATTCGTTGCCTACACCTCATCCACCACTACCGTGGTCCCCCTTCCCCTCAAGGGGAAGGCAACAAACCGACAAACCCAAATTTAAAAGGAAGTCCATCCCGCTTTCGGGGTTGTTTTGACTTGAACTGTCATCATTATTTGACAAACGAGAAGAAATGTTATATAATATATAAGTTAGAAATAAATTTTTGGAGAGTATTATGCCCAGATTTTTTGTTAAAGCATCACAGATAGGTGTACGTGACGACGGTGAGAAAACCGTTCTTATCATAGGCGATGATGCCGCTCATATAACTAAAAGTCTTCGTATGAAGGCGGGGGAGAGTGTGTGCGTCTGCGACATGGCAAGAAGGGAATACGATTGCTCTGTTGTCAGTGTCGGCGAGGAGGTCCTTCTTTCTGTCATCGGCGAAAGAGAATGCGATACCGAGCCTCCCTATTTTGCAACTCTTTATCAGGCTCTCGTCAAGGGCGACAAGTTTGATACGGTGGTGCAGAAGGCTGTTGAGTGCGGCGTTTCCAGGATCGTTCCTTATATTTCCGAGCGATGCGTTGTCCGTCTCAATAAAAAAGAATGCGAAAAGAAAAGACTCCGCTGGCAGCGAATTGCGGCTGAGGCTGCAAAGCAGTGCGGCAGAGGCATAATCCCCGAGGTGTCAGGTCTTCTTTCCTTTGATGAAATGGTGGCAGAAGCAAGTCAGGCTGATATTCCTCTTTTCTGCTATGAGGCAGAGGAGGGAAGAAGCGTTTGCGATATTCTCAAGGGCAGCGAAAAGAGAGACACGGTTTCCATAGTTATCGGCAGTGAGGGCGGCTTTTCCGTCGCCGAGGCTGAAAAGGCGAAGGAGGGCGGACTTTCCAGCATCGGTCTCGGAAAGAGAATTCTCCGTACTGAAACCGCATCAGGCTTTGCCCTTGCATGTATTTCCTACGAGCTGGAGCTTTAAAGAACCTTTGTTCGGTCGGTTTTTTGCACCATTTTGGTAATAATTATGATATTTCACAAAAAAAGTTTCAGTTTTTATTAAAAAATGCAAAACCCCTATTGAAAATCGACAAATAATATAGTAAAATATAGTACAGGTTACACAACACAACAAAACAGGAAGAAAATATACTAAGGAGATATAAAATTATGGCAAACCGTTTGTTCCAGGGTATTATCCATCAGATGACAGATACTGTAGACCGTACCATCGGCGTTATCGACGAAACAGGTGCGATCATTGCTTGCAGCGAGCTTCAGAAAATCGGCGAGACCCGTCAGGATGCAAAGGATGAGCTTTCTTATACTACCGAGCCTATCTGCGTAGGTGGCTATACATACCGCCCCATCGGCAACGGCACAAAGTGGGAATACTCCGCTTTTGTTGAGGGCGAGGATAAGATGGCTGAAAAGATGGCATCTCTTCTTGCAATCTCCCTTTCCAATATCAAGAACCTCTACGATGAGAAGTACGACCGTAATTCCTTCGTAAAGAACATCATTCTTGATAACATTCTCCCCAGCGATATTTATATCAAGTCCAAGGAGCTCCGCTTCAACACAGAAGAGGCGAGAGTTGTATTCCTTATCAAGTTCCTCACAAAGACAGACGTTCTCCCCTTCGACGCTGTTCAGCACATCTTCCCCGATAAGTCCAAGGACTATATCATCAGCGTTGGTGAGCACGATATCGTTCTCGTTAAGGAGCTTGCAGCAGGCTACGATACAAAGAAGATCGAGAAGATGGCAAAGTCCATTGCAGATACTCTCAATTCCGAGTTCTATGCAAAGGTACCTACCGGCATCGGTACAGTTACAGAAAACATCAAGGAGCTTGCACGCTCCTATAAGGAAGCTCAGGTTGCTCTTGAGGTTGGTAAGGTATTCGATAACGAAAAGAATATCGTTTCCTACGAAAACCTCGGCATCGGCAGACTTATCTATCAGCTTCCCACAACTCTCTGCGAGATGTTCCTTCAGGAAGTATTCAAGGATGGCTCCATCGATAACCTCGACCGCGAGACACTTCTTACAATCCAGTGCTTCTTTGAGAACAACCTCAACGTTTCCGAAACCTCAAGAAAGCTCTTCGTTCACAGAAACACACTTGTGTACAGACTTGAAAAGATCCGCAAGCTCACAGGTCTTGACCTCAGAGAGTTTGACCATGCTATCACCTTCAAGGTTGCTCTCATGGTAAGAAGATATCTGTCCACAAAGCCCTCCAAGTATTGATCTAAGTGACAAAAACCTGAGAAAGGCAAGAATTTCTTATGATCGATTTCCGAAATGTCAAAAAATCCTACCCCAACGGCACCTCAGCCCTTGACGGTGTGGATCTTCACGTAGACGACGGAGAGTTTGTGTTCATCGTCGGTCACTCCGGTGCGGGTAAGACCACAATGATGAAGCTTCTCCTTCGCGAGGAGGCTGCCTCCAGCGGCTCTCTCGTTGTCAGCGGATACAATCTTTCCAAGATCAAAAACCGCGATATCCCCTATTACAGACGAGAGCTTGGAGTTGTATTCCAGGATTTCCGTCTCTTCCCCTCAAAAACTGTTTATGAGAACGTTGCCTTTGCCATGCAGGTAATCGGAACGCCTCAGTCTATCATCAAGCGCCGTGTTCCCGCTATTCTCACAACTGTAAACCTTGCAGATAAGATGACCTGCTTCCCCAGTGAACTTTCCGGTGGTGAGCAGCAGAGAGTAGCTCTTGCACGTGCTCTTGCAAATAACCCCAAGATCATCATTGCGGACGAGCCTACAGGTAATATCGACCCCAGGATGAGTATTGAAATTATGAATCTTCTTATGAAGATCAATAAGCTGGGTAAAACTGTCATAGTTGTTACTCACGATAAAAACCTCGTTGACTATTACAAGCAGAGAGTAGTAATACTTGAGGGCGGTAAGATCGTCGAGGACAGAGTGGGAGGTATGTTCAGTTGACAACCAATCAGAAACAGAAAAGAGCTCCCAGAAACCGTTACAGCACACGCTTCTTCTTGAAGCAGGCCTTCGTCAGCATCTGGAGAAACGGTGTTATGTCTGCGGCATCTGTTGCAGTTCTTATGAGCTGCCTCGTAGTGCTTGGCGCATTTGTGCTCCTCGTTGCAAACCTTAATGCAAACCTTGATAATATTGCAAAGCTCAACGTTATCATGGTGTTCTGCGAGTATGATCTCACAGATGAGGAAACAAAGGACGTTGAGGCTCAGATCAATAAGCTTCCCAACGTTGATAATTGCAAGCACATCACAAAAGAGGAATCCCTCAAAAAGATGAAGGATGAGAGCAAGAATCCCGCAGTTTATGATGATATGAGCGGTGAGAACAACCCTCTTTGCGAATCCTTTGAGGTCACCTATGCGGATGACGATGAAACAAAGGTGTTCGATCTTGAGGCAAAGCTCAAGAAGATCGAGGGCGTGCGCGAGATAAACAGCGTATATCAGACCGCAAAGACCATCGATAATTTCAAAAACGGTATAATGCTTGTTTTTGCATGGTTCCTTGTTATCCTTTTTGTGGTAAGCGTTTTCGTTATCATCAATACAATCAAGCAGTCTGTTTTTGCAAGACGTCATGAGATCACAGTAATGAGATACGTAGGCGCAACAAACACATTTATAACAATGCCCTTCGTTTTTGAGGGTGTTATCATTGGTGTGGTTGCAAGTGCTGTTGCATATCTTATCGAGATGTTCTTGTATAATTACGTTGGAAAGACTGCCCTCGGCAGCGTTTCCTTCGTTTCCATCATTGATAACAATACCGTAGCTCTTCCTCTGCTCGGAGGATTTGTTCTTGTCGGTATCCTGACAGGTATCATCGGAAGCTGCGCATCTCTCAGAAAGTATCTCAAGTCATAAGCTAATTGCATAAGCAAAAAATACTATTATGAATACAGTAAAAAATAACAATATAAAAAGAATCTCTGTGCGCCTTCTCTCTGCATTCCTTGCAATGATCATGGCCTTTGCGGTGCTGCTTATGCTCCCCGTAACGACTACGGTAAGTGCGGAGAGCGCATCCATCCAGCAGATGCAGGATGAGATCAAGGGCCTCGAGAAAAAGCAGAAGGAGCTTCTCGGAAAGATCAACTCTCTTTCCGATGAGCAGAAAAAAACTGAGGAGTACAGACAGAGCCTCGGTTATCTTCTCGATACTGTTACAGATAAGATCACAACGGCAAACGCCCTTATCGACGATCTTAAAAAGAGTATCGAAGAAACAGAAACTGCAATCGAAGACCTTAACGTAAAGATTGCAGAAACAACAGAAAAGATCAAGGAGCGTCTTCGTGCAAACCATGAGGCGGGAGCAGAGAACTACTTCTCCATTCTCATCGGAGCTGAGGATATCGGCGATTTCCTTTCAAGAATGGAAAGAGTCAATGCTATGATGGAGTATGATACAAAGCTCCAGGAGCAGTTTGAACAGGAAAAGGCCGACCTTGAGCAGAAAAAGCTTGATCTCATCGCATCCAAGGAGCTTAACGAGAAAACTCTCAAGGAGCTTGAAAAGGATAAGGCTGAGAGCGAGCGCCTTGCAAAGGATGCGGAAAGCTATATCAATAACCTGAAGGCTGATAAGTCTCAGTACCAGTCTCAGTATAATCAGGCAAAGGAAGCCGAGAAGGCTCTCGATGCTCAGATCGAGGCTATCCTTCTTGAAAGACAGAAGGAGCAGGAAAAGCTTAAGCAGGAACAGCAGCAGCAGGGAAAGCCCAACAATCAGCAGTCTACTGCAAGCGGCGCATTTATGTGGCCCCTCCCCACAGGACAGGGATACATCTCCTGCCGCTTCGGCGGTAAGGACCCCAACGGCGCTCCTCACTATGCGGTTGACGTTGCGGGCTTCTACAACGGACTTCCCCCCATCTATGCTGCGAATGACGGCTACGTTTTAACAGCATCATATCATTACAGCTACGGATACTACGTACTTATCGATCACGGTGACGGTATCGCAACGCTGTATGCCCATTGCTCCAGACTCACAGTAAGCGCAGGCCAGACAGTTAAGAAGGGAACCACCATCGGATACGTTGGTACAACAGGCTTCTCCACAGGTAACCACCTCCACTTTGAGTTCAGAGTTAACGGTAAAAAGGTAAATCCTCTCAGTTATATGGCAGCAGGCTGCTGATCTGACGTTATCCGACAGATGAAAGGCTTATTATAAAGATATGTCAGATATGAATTATAATCAGAATAACTTATCAAACGGAGAAAATCCCATTCCCGATAACAGCATAAAGACAGTTGATTTCTCAGGCGCATTCAAGGAAAAGAGAAGGGGCGGTGTTCCCGTTGCGGCAACTGTGGTTATCGTGATCATTGCTATCCTTGTGACCTTTATGACAACCTTCGTGCTCACCGCGCAAAAGCCCATGGGCGGCGGCAGTGCAGACGGGGTGCCTGATGAAGCATATGCAAAGCTCTCTCAGATAAAGGAAGTGCTGGATGAGTTTTATCTTTACGATATAGATGAGGATAAGCTTTCCGAGTATATCCTCAAGGGCTATATGTACGGCCTCGGAGACCCTTATGCGGAGTATTTCACAAAGGATGAGTTCAATGCTCTTATGAGCGATACCAATGCCGAAATGGTGGGTATCGGTATCAGCGTTGCATCCGATGCTGATTATGACGGAATCCTCGTTATCAGTGTATTTCCCGATTCTCCCGCACAGAAGGCGGGAGTGCTCCCCGGTGACGTTATTACTCACATTATGACCGAGGGCGAGATGACAAGCGTTTCAAGCCTCGGCTTTACCGTAGCAGCAAACCTTATGCGCGGTGAGGCGGGAAGCAAGTGCGAGTTCATCGTTGCCCGCGGAGAGGACCTTTCCGAAACCAAGGAATTTGCAATCGAAAGAGGAAAGATCACAGAGTATACAGTAACTCACAGAGTTCACACTCTTGATAAGAAGATCGGTGTTATCACCATCTCCTCCTTTGATAAGGAAACCCCCAATCAGTTCAAAAAGGCCTATGACGAGCTTCTGGACGCAGGCTGCGAAAAGCTTGTTATAGACGTCAGAAACAATCCCGGCGGAGAGCTTATCTCCGTTTGCACAACTCTTGATATGCTCGTCCCCGAGGGACCTGTTATCAGAACTGTGGATAAGGCAGGAAACGAAACCGTGGAATATACCTCAGATAAAAATGAGACGAATATTCCTATGGCAGTTCTTGTGAACGGCAATACCGCAAGCGCGGGAGAACTGTTTGCAGCTTGCCTCAAGGATTATAAAAAGGCAGTTCTTGTCGGCGAAACTACCTTTGGAAAGGGAAGTATGCAGACAACGATGAGCTTTTCCGACGGAACAGCATTTAAGTATACTTTCCGTTATTATTGCCCTCCCTTCTCCGATAATTATGACGGAGTAGGAATCAAGCCTGACGTAAAGTCTGTGCTTTCCGAGGAGGCACTCTCTCACTTTTACACATTAACTGATGCCGAGGACACACAGCTCGAGGCAGCAGTGGAAGAACTTAATAAGTAAGAAACGAAAGGATATAGAGAAATGGCAGAGACAAATTTCACACTTTATACTAAAGAAGGCTTTCAGCAGCTCGTTGATGAGCTTGCATATCTGAAGGACGTCCGCGTTCCCGAGATCAAGGTACAGCTCGCAGAGGCAAGAAGCCACGGAGACCTTTCCGAGAACTCCGAGTACGATGAAGCAAGAGATGCACAGGCTAAGTGCTATGCAAGAATTGCTGAGGTTGAGGAGCTTATCAAGAACGCTAAGGTTATTGATGAGTCCGACTTCAAGGCAGGCGTTGTAAGCATCGGAAGCCTTGTTAAGGTTTATGATAAGACATTCGATGAGGAGTGCGAGTACACAATCGTTGGTTCCAACGAGGTTAATGCTTTCCTTAACATGATCACAGACCACAGCCCCATCGGTCAGGCACTTATGGGCGCAAAGGCAGGCGACATCGTTAAGTACACAGCACCCTGCGGCGACGTAGAGCTTGAAGTTCTCTCCGTTGAAAGAGCAAAGAAAAACTGATCCCTATCTGAAAGGAAACATAACAATGGCAGAAAATATGCAGAAGGATCTCAGCGAGCAGGTTCTTATCCGCCGCGAGAAGCTTGCAGGCCTCCAGGCTGAGGGCAAGGATCCTTTCGTTATAACAAAGTTTGACGTAACACATCACTCAACAGATATTAAGGAAAACTTCGAAACTCTCGACGGATGCGAGGTAACTATTGCAGGCCGTATGATGTCCAAGAGAGTTATGGGTAAGGCTTCCTTCTGTAACATTCAGGACCTTCCCGGAAACATCCAGTCCTACGTTTGCCGCGACTCCCTCGGTGAAGAGGCATACGCAGCATTCAAGAAGCTTGATATCGGCGACCTCGTTGGTATCAAGGGTACAGTTTTCGAGACAAAGACAGGCGAAAAGTCTATCCATGCTCTTGAGGTAACTCTCCTTTCCAAGAGCCTTCAGGTTCTTCCCGAGAAGTTCCACGGTCTTACAAATACAGATATGCGCTACCGCCAGAGATACGTTGACCTCATCATGAACCGTGAGGTTAAGGATACCTTTGTAAAGCGCTCCAAGATCATCAGCGCTATCCGCCGCTACCTTGACGGTGAGGGCTTCATGGAGGTTGAAACTCCTATGCTCGTATCCAATGCAGGCGGCGCTGCAGCTCGCCCCTTCGAGACTCACTTCAACGCTCTTGATGAGGACGTAAAGCTTCGTATTTCTCTCGAGCTTTACCTCAAGAGACTTATCGTAGGCGGTATGGAAAGAGTATACGAGATCGGCCGTGTATTCCGTAACGAGGGCGTTGATACAAGACATAACCCCGAGTTCACACTTATGGAGCTCTATCAGGCTTATACCGACTACCACGGTATGATGGACCTTACAGAGAACCTTTACAGATACGTTGCAGAGTCTGTTCTCGGTACAACTCAGATCGTTTATAACGGTATTGAGATGGACCTCGGCAAGCCCTTCGAGCGCATCACAATGCTGGATGCAGTTAAGAAGTATTCCGGCGTAGACTTCAATGAGATCGCAACTCTTGAAGAGGCAAGAGCTATCGCTAAGGAAAAGGGTGTTGAATTTGAGGAGCGCCACAAGAAGGGCGACATTCTCAACCTCTTCTTCGAGGAGTTCGTTGAGCATAACCTCATTCAGCCTACATTCGTAATGGACCATCCCATTGAGATCTCTCCCCTCACAAAGAAGAAGCCCGAGGATCCCAACTACGTTGAGAGATTCGAGTTCTTCATGAACGGCTGGGAGATGGCAAACGCATACTCCGAGCTTAACGACCCCATCGATCAGCGCGAGCGCTTCAAGGCTCAGGAAGAGCTTCTCGCTCAGGGCGATGATGAGGCAAACACAACTGATGAGGACTTCCTCTATGCGCTCGAGCTTGGTATGCCCCCCACTGGCGGTATCGGCTTCGGTATCGACAGAATGACAATGCTCCTTACAGATAGCCAGTCTATCCGTGACGTTCTTCTTTTCCCCACACTCAAGAGCCTTGATGCTCCCAAGAAGGAGAAGGCTGAAGAGGAGGAGAAGGAGGAGGTTATCGATTTCTCTAAGGTAGTAATCGAGCCCCTCTTCGAGGAGACAGTTGATTTCGAGACATTCTCCAAGTCCGATTTCAGAGCAGTAAAGGTTAAGGCTTGCGAGGCTGTTAAGAAGTCCAAGAAGCTTCTTCAGTTCACTCTTGATGACGGTACAGGTACAGACCGTACTATCCTCAGCGGTATCCACGAGTTCTACGAGCCCGAAGAGCTTGTAGGCAAGACTCTCGTTGCAATCGTAAACCTTCC
>JAZUAR010000204.1:0-7375 GCA_045638055.1 Candidatus Avispirillum sp. | reverse complement strand
CCTTGAGTATCTCCATGACCTGAACGCTTGTCTCGGTATCAAGGGCGCCCGTAGGCTCGTCTGCAAGGATGATATCGGGGTTGTTTACAAGTGCACGGGCGATTGCAACTCTCTGCATCTGTCCGCCGGACATTTCTGCGGGGCGCTTTTTGAGCTGATCGCCAAGTCCAACGCGCTCAAGTGCTGCAACGGCGCGCTGTCTGCGCTCCTTTTTGGAAACGCCTGAAAGTGTGAGGGCAAGCTCAACGTTCTGCAGAACTGACTGATGGGGGATAAGGTTGTAGCTCTGGAAAACGAAGCCGATGGAGTGGTTGCGGTAGGAGTCCCAGTCGCGGTCCTTATAGGACTTTGTACTTTTGGAGTTGATTATAAGGTCGCCGTCAGTATACTGATCGAGACCGCCGATTATGTTGAGCATCGTTGTCTTTCCGCAGCCTGAGGGACCGAGGATGGAAACGAAATCACTCTTACGGAACTGAAGGCTGATGCCCTTGAGGGCCTTTACCTCAGTTTCGCCCGCTGAATAGTTTTTCGTTATGTTCTTTAATTCAAGCATTGCTTTCACCGTTCCTTTCAGCAAGATGCTCGCTGAGCTTCTGGTTTATGAGCTGTGCGGCGTTTCTGAGAACTGCAACAGCCTCCTCTGCGGCGTGGAATTCCTCTGCGGTGAGCCATCCCTCGCTGTCGTTGAAGGAGAAGAACTCGTCAAGGCTGTTGAGGACCTCAATACTTTTGTCTGTAAGGGTCAGATATGTTTTTCTTTCGTCATCGGGGCATTTTGTCTTTTCGATGAATCCGTCAGCCTCGAATTTCTTGCACATGGAGGACATATTGCCCTGATTGAAATCAAGGGCGCGGAAAAGAGTTGAAACTGTTGCGTTTTCAGTCTTTTTGATGAGATTGAGCACTGCTACCTGTGTGGGAGTAAGTCCGTATTTCTGAGTGATGGGGAGGATAAGGCGCTCAATGCCTGAGCGGATTCGGATAAACTCCTCGTTGGTTTCGTTAATGAGGTCGCAGGTCTTTATGAGGTTGCTCTGGCTGGACATGATGGGATTTAACCTTCTTTCATTACTGTCGTTACTTATATATTGTTTTTTATGATCGGATTAAAATAATACCTTCGCCGTGAAGCGCTGCTTGCAGCGGGGGCAGATAACGGGATGCTCGCCCTTTCTTTTGGGCAGGCGGAGCATTGCCTTGCAATGGGGGCACTTTCTGTATCGGAAGTCCTTTGCATCGCGGATACGGTTTTTCGTGAGAACGAGGAAATTCTTCACAGGGCGAAAGGTCTTCAGAAAAAGCTCGTTTTCGCGGCGTCTTTTATAAATGTTTCGGGACAGCACTCTGTATATCATAAAAACGAGCACCGCTGTCTGCAAAAGGGAAAGGATTATTCTCGCTAAAGGATTGCCGATAAAAAGGAGAATACCCCAGAGGATAAAGTAAGTTGTGAATAAAGCGTAGTAAAGTGAATCTGCACCGTATCTTCCGTAAAAGAAGCGGGCGATCTTGTCTCGAAAGCGCATAATACCTCTATACAGTAAAATATTTCATTCAAATGATTTGTACCTTTTATTATATTATATTTTTGGCAGAAAAGTATTAACAAATTGAAAACCCTTTTAAAAATGCCGTTGAAAAATCTAAAATAGTATGGTAATATAAACTGAATACATATGCTGGAGGCAGAAATGATATTTGAAAAATGGCTCATGCCCGACCTTGTTGTCGATACCTTTGACTGTGTCACCCCTGAAATTGTAAGATCAATGGGAGGAAAAGCCCTCCTTTGCGATGTAGATAACACCCTTGCGACCTATGATGACCCCACTCCCCCCGCACCCCTCGTTGAGTGGATAAGCTCCATGAGAGCGGCAGGAATAGAGATCGCCTTCGTTTCCAATAATGATTGGGACCGCATCCGTCTTTTCAATGAGGAGCTTGGTCTTGTAGCATATGCGAAATCAAAAAAGCCCTCCTATAAGAATCTCAAGGCGGCGGCAAGGGATCTCGGTCTCGATAAGAGCGAGTGCGTTCTTCTCGGAGATCAGCTCCTCACAGACTGCGCTGCGGGAAAGCGATTCGGCATCCCCGCCATCATCGTTCCCCCCATCAAGGACAGAACTTCATGGTTTTTCAGATTCAAGAGATGGCTTGAAAAGCCCTATATGAAAAAATACAGAAAGAATCACGCAAAGTAATTGCAAAAAGAGGTAATATTATGTCACAGAGAATTATAAAGCTCAGAGAGCTTATGAAGGAGAAGGGAATTGATGCGATCTTCGCAACAAGCCCCGAGGCACATCTTTATCTTTCAGGCTACAATAATCCCGACGGATGCCTCCTTATCACAAGCGAGGGCCCTTCCTTTGCATTCGAGGATTTCCGCTATATCGAGGCTGCAAAGAGAGAGATCAGCTCCGCTGATTTCACAGTTATCATGCCCACAGGCCCCAGACAGGAGTGGCTCGGTGAGGCACTTGCAGCGTGCGGCGCAAGAGTAGTGGCATACGAGGATGCAACACTCCCCTGCAGAAGCCTTGAGAATCTCAGAAAGGAGATCCCCTGCGTTGAGTTCGTTCCCGCAGGAGACATCATCTGCCAGCTTCGCGTTTTCAAGGACGAGAGCGAGGTTGAGTGCATCGTTAAGGCTCAGAGAATTGCCGAGAAGTCCTTTATGGAGCTTCTTCCCCTTATCAACTACGACTGCACAGAAACATACGTTGCAGCACAGCTTGAGTTCCTTATGAGAAAGAACGGAAGCGAGGGTGCAAGCTTCGATACCATCGCAGTAAGCGGCTCCAATTCCTCCTCTCCCCACGGTGTGCCCAGAAACGTTAAGCTTGAAAAGGGATTCCTCACTCTTGACTTTGGCGCAATGATCGGCGGCTATCATTCCGATATGACAAGAACTATCGTTATCGGTAAGGCAGACGAGAAGATGAAGCATCTTTACAATACAGTTCTTGATGCGCAGATGGCAGTTCTCGACGTTATCACCGAGGGCGAAAGCTGCTTCAAGATGGATAAGATCGCCCGCGATATTATCTACGGTCGCGGCTACGAGGGCGCGTTCGGACACGGTCTCGGTCACGGCGTAGGACTTGAGATCCACGAGGCTCCCAATCTCAGCCCCCGCTCAGGCGACAGAAAGCTTATCTGCGGCGATATCGTAACAGTTGAGCCCGGAATCTATCTCGAGGGTCAGTACGGCTGCCGCATCGAGGATATGGTCCATATCACAAAGGGCGGAGCTGTAAATCTCACCCAGTGCACCAAGGAGCTTATTGAGATATAATTTCGCATTTTTTCAAAAAATGTGAGATTTCTATTGCAAAATACGAAAAAATGTATTAAAATAACTTTAGCTATTTAATTTCGAAAGGAGCTATCCCGTAAGGGATGAGTGATTATTATGGTAGTAGCAGGAGATTTCAAGAACGGAATCACATTTGACATGGACGGCAACGTAATGCAGGTTATCGAGTTCCAGCACGTTAAGCCCGGTAAGGGAGCCGCTTTCGTTCGTACAAAGCTTAGAAACGTTATCACAGGATCTGTAATTGAGAAGACATTCTCTCCCACAGATAAGTATGAGGATGCAAGAATCGACCGTAAGGACATGCAGTATCTTTACTCCGACGGCGAGCTTTACTACTTCATGGATATGGAATCCTTCGAGCAGATTCCCCTTGAAGGCAACAAGCTTTCCGACAACTTCAAGTTTGTTAAGGAAGAGATGATCTGCCAGATCAAGTCTTATAAGGGCAACGTATTCTCCGTAGAGCCTCCCATGTTCGTTGAGCTTCAGATCATCGATGCTGAGCCCGGCGTAAAGGGTGATACAGCTACAGGTACAACAAAGAACGCAACTGTTGAGACAGGCGCTGTTGTTCGTGTACCCCTCTTCATCGAGTCCGGTGAGACAATCAAGATTGATACTCGTACAGGCGAGTATCTCGAAAGAGCATAAGTTTGTCGCTTAGTTTGGAGGCGCCAAAGCCGACGATTTCTCGCTCGGAGTGTGAAACACACCGTCGCTCAGAATCGCGTCTTTTGCATCCACCAAACAAACCGAGGTGTGGTAACCTCTTATATCAAACGAACCACTGAACATAAGCTCAGAAGGCGTCACAGGTTTATCTGTGGCGCCTTTTTGCAATTTTGAACTTAAAAACGAAAGGAATAAATAAAATGACAATTTCAGAAAAGAGCGCATACCTCAAGGGCCTTGCAGACGGTATGAAGCTTGATACAGAAAAGGCAGAGGGCAAGCTCATTGCAGGCCTTCTCGATCTCGTTTCCGACATCGCAACAACTGTTGAAACTCTCGATGAGGATTATGCAGAGCTTGCTGACTACGTTGACGAGCTTGACTCCGACCTCGGCGACCTTGAGGAGTACGTATACCTTGAGGACGAGGACGATGATGAGGTAGGCTGCGACGAGTACGAGGACTGCGACGGCGAGTGCGAGGGCTGCTGCGGCTGCGACGATCTTGATGACCTCGAGGCGCTCGACGGCGAGGACGTTTTCGACCTTGACGAAGAGGGCATGAGATGCATCATGTGCGAGAACTGCGGCGATACTATCTGCTACGACGAAACTCTTGACCCTGCTGATATCATTTGCCCCGCTTGCGGCGAGCTTTGCTGCAAGGGCGAGTAATCGATTACTTTATACAATTGCATAAAATCTATTTCGCCATATTGCACAAACCGATTTGTGCAATATGGCGAATGTTGATTTCCAGGGAATTATTGGCAGTATAAAATATGGGGCAAGTTTTGGAAAAGCTATTGACAAAACATCCCTTAAAGTATATTATTAGGGTATAAAGCTATAAGTGTGCCCAGAGCACAAGCTTGAAAAATTTTAATGGAGGTTTTTTCGGTATGAAAAAAACAATTTCGCTTGTACTTATCGCGATCATGCTCCTTTCCTGCGTAGCATTTGCGGTTCCTGCAAGCGCAAAGGCAACAGCTTCCAATATCGCATATGTAGAGGCTCTCTACTTCGAGAATGCTCCTACAATTGACGGTTATGTTTCCGAAGCTGAGTGGGGCGCAGAGACTTTCAGCATCACAGCTTGGGACTGTGCAACCACAGACGACACTTCCCCCTGGTACGAATTCTTCTATAACAAGCATTCCGCTACAAACAGAGATGACTACGGCGAGTTTACTTACAGAGTATGGCTCCGTTGGGACCTTAACAAGTTCTACATTGCTATCAAGGTAAACGATCCCGACGTTCACTCTCTTAAGAACGGTACAACCAACACATGGGATGGCGACGCAGTTCAGATGAGAATCGACAAGAGCGGCGCTAACGCAGCAACAGCAGGTGGCGATTTTTCAGTAACAGCAGACAGAAAGAAGCCCTGGAGCACAAACAACGTTCCTGACTTCCTCTTCGGTTACGTTGAGATCGCAGGCGGCTTCTCCGAGGCATGGGAGAACGTATCCAACAAGGGTATGACATCCTTCTCCAACAACCCCCTCGGTACAGCAGGCTGTGTAGTAGCTCCCGCAGGCAGCAACTACTCTGACGATACTAAGGCTGGCATCACAACATACGAGGTTTCCATCCCCTGGGCTTACATTTACAACGGTGAGTATGAGTCCCTCGAGTGGAAGCAGTATGCAGCAGGCCGTGATACAGCTACAAAGGGTCCTCGCGGTGCTCTCGGTAAGGAGCTCGGTATGTCCATGGTAGTTCTCAACGACGGTGCTAACGCAACTGCAGGTTGGGACGCATTCATGGCATGGGGTTCCGGTATCTGTGAGGCTCATCAGACAGAGGGTGCTCTTGCAGCTTCCGGTTCTAACAGCGTAACTCTCGTAGAGACAAAGGCTACACAGACAGCCGGCTACAAGACACTTGATCCTTCCTCTCTCCTCGACGCTAAGTTCAGCCAGGAGAACATCGACGCTGCAGGCGTATTCTACGACTACCTCGGCGGCGACACAACAAAGTCCAACAAGGTTTCCTACAAGGACCTTTACACAATCACATACGATAACGCAGGCGACCTCTCCAACTGGGGTGCTCCTGAGTATGCAGGTAAGATCAATAACATCGGTGGCACACACGGTAATGTTCTTGACTATACCGATATGACAGCTGACACTGTTCAGACATACATCGATACACGTGACGGTACAGTTGAGTACCTCTATCCCACATCCTACACATTCGAGTTCGACATCATGTACTCCGATGTTGAGCAGATGGTAGAGGGCTACGGCACTGAGCTTTACAACTGGTTCGGTGGCGCATCCGGTTATGCTTACCAGTGCGGTTACTTCTTCAACGATAACGCATTCAAGGTAGTTAACACTAACGACCCCAACGAAGTTCTTTCCACATATTCCTATGACCTCAAGAAGGGCACATGGTACAACTGGAAGTTCCAGTTCGACAACGAGTCCTGTAACGCTCGTCTCTGGATCGATGACCTCACAACAGAGGCTGATAACGCAGAGAGCGGCACAGCAGGTCAGCTTGGTTACACAAACGAGTGGGGTACACTCGTAGTTAACTCCTGCTGGAGATACTACTACTACTCCACAGAGAAGGCTCTCGAGCAGGGCTGCCTCCTCCTCTTCAGACAGATGAACACAAAGGTTGCATACGATAACGTAAAGATCTATAACTTTGCAAGCGTAGGCAAGTCCTTCGTTGCTGGCGAGTCCTCCGGTTCTATCGGTGGCGGCACAGTTAACAAGCCCGTTCAGGGCGGCGGCCAGGTTGGCACAGGTGATGCTAACAAGGTAGACGGTCTCTGGAACATCCCCGTATCTGTTGCAAAGCAGTACCTCTCCGCTACAAAGCTTTCCTTCACAGTTAAGGTTGCTGAGGGTGGCACATTTGAGGGTGTTAAGGGTCTCAACGAAGGCACATACACAGTTGAGGAAATCGCAGCAGGCGAGTACCTCGTAACAATCACAAAGTTCGATCAGCTCAAGGGCCTCAAGGCAGGCGACAAGTTCTTCGATATCCTTATCAAGTCCGATGTTGAAACTGTTGATGAGCTCTCCGCGATCGTATCTGTCACAGACGCTTACACTTACCAGAACACAGGCGACGGCATGGTATTCATCATCCTCGCAGTAGTAGTATCCGTTCTCGGATGCGCTATCGTAATCGGTAAGAGAAGAGCTTCCGTTAGATAATTGCTTATTAAGTGATTTAAAACCTCCCGAGTAATCGGGAGGTTTTCTTTTTTTGTACATTTATAGTCAAATGTCGAAAACTATCGCATATAATACAATTGCCGAAAATAATCAAAGGACTTGATTTGAGGAATGGTTTTTGATATACTTAATAAGACCTGAATGTCGCTGTAGCTCAGCAGGATAGAGCAACC
>JAZUAR010000203.1:0-7551 GCA_045638055.1 Candidatus Avispirillum sp. | reverse complement strand
TGCTTGCATTCCACGGAAGCCGTATTTATTGCCGCCGTCAGATCAGCGGAAGATAATGTATCTGTAGAAATAATACAAATTTTCAAAAGTGAAGATATATATAAATCCTTGTCCATAAGCATATTAAAAAATAAAAAAGGTTGCCAGCAATACCTATCAACCTTTTTTGGTGCGGATGAAAGGACTTGAACCTTCACGAAGTCGCCCCCACTAGAACCTGAATCTAGCGCGTCTGCCA
This sequence comes from Candidatus Avispirillum sp., assembly GCA_045638055.1. GTDB lineage: Bacteria > Bacillota > Clostridia > Oscillospirales > CAG-272 > Avispirillum. The sequence goes on along the minus strand of JAZUAR010000203.1, from coordinate 7,313 downwards.
ATTCCGCCACATCCGCATATACTGTTTTCACAGCCCTAATAGTATATCATAAGACTTTATGAAAAGCAAGTATTATTTTTCTTTTTTTGAAAATTATTATAGAATGAACTCAAATACATAAACGCACAAAAAAAGGATCACCTTTCTGTGATCCTTTGGTGCGAGAGACGGGACCACATATTGCTGCGCAATCTGCCCTGCTTGTCGACCGCTCCGCGTCTTCGACTGCTCGCAGTACCCGACTGCGCACCATCCTCCTAAAAAACAGTCCACCGGACTGTTTTTCTTTACGGAGTCTGCCCTCTTAGGGTTCAAGTCCCTACAAATCAAAAAAAAGCAACCGACCAAATGGTCGATTGCTTTTTGGTGCGAGAGACGGGACTTGAACCCGTACAGTGTGAACTACACGCCCCTCAAACGTGCGCGTCTGCCAGTTCCGCCACTCTCGCGTATCAGCTCTCGCTGACTGCTTTGTTATTATACTAAAGTAAAACCTGTTTGTCAACACTTTTTTTGAATTTTTTTCAAGTTTTTTTGCTTTGTGTATTTTGTCAAATAAAACAGCAAAAATTGTTGTGTTTTGACTACTCTCTGTTCCTTTACTACTCAACTTCATTATTGTATAATATTAAATATAAATATATTGGAAGGTATGTTATGAATCACGCTACTTTTGGTATTTCCCTTATTGCACTGATTCCCGCAATGCTCCTTTGTGCATACGTCTACTTTAAAGACAAATCTGAAAAGGAACCTCTCGGGCTTCTTGCAATTCTCTTTTTCGCAGGAGCTATCGCCTTTGTTCCTGCATTTTTCTCAGAGCAGGCCCTGGGCGGGCTTATCGATTCCCTTTTCTCTTCAAAAATGGAATTCAGCTTTGACGGAAGACTCACCTACGTTACCCGAGTCGACAAGATAGCCCATCTTTCAGTTTATTCCTTCATGATTGCCCTTATTGAAGAAATCCTGAAATGGCTTATTCTCTTTTTCATTACTAGAAAAAACAAGAATTTCAACTATCTCTTTGACGGAATCGTTTATTCAACCTTTATTTCCATGGGCTTTGCTGCTGTCGAAAATGTCAGATATGCAATAATCGACGGTTGGGACACACTCTTTATGCGTGCCGTTACCTCTGTACCCGGTCACCTTTTCTTTGGTATTTTCATGGGATACTGCTATACCGTATGGCACACATACAGCATGGCTGAGAAAATCGAAAAGGAAATGCTCGAAACAGGAAAGATAAAGGAAAGAAAAATTAAGAGATCTTCCCTCTGGCTTACACTCAGCATCATTCTTCCCGTTCTTGTTCATATGGTCTATTCCTTTACAAGCGCTTATAAGACAAGCATCGTAACAACTGTATTCTACGTGTTTGTTATCGCCTTGTATATCTTCTGCTTCATCAATATAAACCGTATGTCCGGCAAGGATGCTCACGGCAAGCGAATTGCCTATGCAATGGTTCTTAATAAGCATCTGAATATTGAAGCAAATATCTCAAAGCTTACTGCAATGCTTAACAAAAAGGAGGAAGATTCCAATGAGTAATAAGAAAACCGGATGCTCAGGATGCTTTACCTTTTTGATGATAATTATTGCAATTGCTATTTTCTGTGTAATTTTTGTCAGCGTTCCCTCCTCAGATAACGTTTCCGACAGCTCCTTTGATACTCTTCCCGATACTAATAACGAAAACGATGTCGTTACCGACTCGGGACAGGGCCAGATAAACGATAACGTTGAAAATATCGAGCCTGAGGGTTATTTATATTATTACCGTCAGCTTGACAGTACTGAAAAGCTCATTTACAACGAGCTTTATAAGGCAGCAAAGGAAGGCCGCGACAGCATCTCCTTCAAAGACATCAATTATGACGTCTACGGCCCCGCCGTTAATGATGCCATATATGCCTTTACATACGACCACCCCATATATTTCTGGATTACCAACGGATTCCGCACCGAATACATTGATAAAACAGGAATTATGGACGATGAGCTGACCTTCTATTTTGCATATTATTCCTACTGGGATTATACCATGTCTCCCGAGAAGTATATCAATCAGCTTAATACGGAAATAGACAAGGTCGTGGCTCTTGCAAAGGCATACAGTAATCCCTTCGATCAGGCAGTTTTCGTTCACGATTATCTTATCCATCACGCAGAGTATGACCACGATTCCCTTGCCGAGGCAAGAAAAACAGTCCATGCCGCATCAAGCGAATATATCTACTCCGCTTACGGCTGTCTTGTAAACAAGAAGACAGTATGCTCAGGCTATGCTGAGGCATTCCAGATGATAATGAACAAACTTGGCGTTAATACAACAGTTGTTGTAGGCGATGCAGGCGGTGCTCACGAATGGAATATGATCGAAATTGAGGGAGAAAGCTATTATATCGATATAACATGGGATGACAGCGACAGAAAGAACGACAGCGGTGTGTTTATTTACACAAACGATTCTGAATATGAATATATGTGTATCACATCCGAGGAGCTTAAAAAGACCCACGCCCCCGATATTATGAGATTCTCTCCCCCCAACTGTCTCTTTACAAAGTACAACTATTTCATCTACAAGGGCTATCAGGTTTCAACCTACAGCTTCAACGAGGTCAACAGAATAGTTACAGAGCAGGCACAGACCAAGAAGATCATCTCCGTTCGTTTTGCAAACAGCATAGAATTTAACAAAGCTGTTGATGATCTTTTGGAAAACAAAAACGGTCTTAATATCCCCGCGCTTTCCAAAGGCTACAAGTACATCACCGATGACGTACACTACACCATCAAATTCTTACTTGAATAAAAAAAGCACCCCCGATTCGGGGGTGCTTTTTTTAGGTTGCAAAGCCTGCAAACTGATTCTTATAGAGATTGGAATATTCGCCGCCCTTTTCGAGAAGCTCTGCATGGCTTCCGCTTTCGACCACTCTTCCGTCTCTCATAACAACTATTATGTCTGCATCGATAATAGTTGAAAGACGGTGAGCGATAATAAGGCTTGTTCTGCCCTTCATAAGAGCGAACATTGCGGACTGAATATGCATCTCAGTTCTTGTATCAACAGAGCTTGTAGCCTCGTCAAGAATGAGGATCTTGGGATCTGCAAGAACTGCGCGGGCAATTGAAAGAAGCTGACGCTGACCCTGACTGAGGTTGCTTCCCGATTCGGAAAGAACCGTATTATAGCCATCAGGCAGATGTCTGATGAAGCTGTGGGCATTTGCAGTTTTTGCTGCCGCCTTAACCTCTTCGTCGGTTGCCTCGCTGTTACCGTATCTGATATTAGCATCGATGGTATCGCTGAAAAGAACTGTATCCTGAAGAACGATCGCGATATAGGAGCGAAGCTCCTCCTTGGGAATATCGCGGATATCAACGCCATCAAGAAGAATGGAGCCGCTGTCCTGATCGTAGAATCTTGTGAGAAGATTTACAACAGTTGTTTTACCGCTACCCGTAGCACCAACGATAGCAATCTTCTGTCCTGCCTTGACGGAAAGATTAAAGTCAAAGAGAACCTGCTTTTCGGGAACGTAGGAGAAATCGATGTTTTTAAACTCAATATCACCCTTTACGCTGTCCATATCAAGGTGATCGGTTCCCTCGTCTACCTCATCGGGGCTTTCAAGTACCTCAAATACTCTCTCTGCGCCCGCAACTGCTGTGAGAATGTTTGTATACTCGTTAGCAAGCTGGCTGAGAGGCATTGAGAACTGCTTTGCATACTGCATGATTGACTGAATGCTACCGGGAAGAAGCGCGCCCATGGAAACCAAAAGCGCGCCGCAGGCAACTACAAGAAGGTAGTTCAGGTTATTGATAAAGTTGTTTACAGGACCCATAAGTCCGCTCCAAACAGCCGCCTTAATACCAACCTTTGAGAGCTTGTCGCTGATGCCTGCAAACTTCTCGCACTCGATGTCCTCTCTGCTGTAAGCCATAACGGTCTTATAGCCTGTTACCATTTCCTCAACCTGTCCGTTAAGCTCGCCGAGAAGGCGCTGTCTTCTGACAAAGTACTTGCTCATGCGCTTTGTGAGAAGGGCTGTTGCAAAGATCGTAAGAGGAATTGTGCATACAGTCACAACTGCCATTATAAGGCATTTGCGGCTGAACCAGATGATCATGAACAGAGATCCGAAAAGTGTGAGAACGCTTGATATAAGGGATGTGATGGACTGAGAAACGGTTGTTGAGATGTTATCAACATCGTTTGTCATACGGCTCATAAGGTCGCCGTGTGCGTGGGTATCTGTATACTTAATGGGAAGATAGGCGAACTTCTTGAAGAGATCTCTTCTGAGTGTATAAACGGTTGTCTGGGATACCTGTGCAGAAAGAAGTCCCTGCAGCCATGTGAAGAGAGAGGAGCAGATGTATACTCCTGCCATAAGCATAAGGGTCTTTACGAGTGTATCGAAAGCGCCCTCCTTCTTTGCTACAATATCACCGATAGTATTGATAGCGCTACCCTGAAGGGCGGGACCTGCAAGGGAGAGTGATGTTGTTATAAGCATTATAACAACGAGACCGATGAGCTGGAAGCGGCACTTGCTGATATACTTGAAGAGCTTGAATACCGTATCCTTGATATTCTTGGGCTTTTCAGCGGGCATACCGCCGTGAGGACCACCGGGGCCACCTCTTCTGGGGCCCATGGGAAGAGACTGAGGCTTCGGTCCCTGACCGGGTCCGGGCATTTTAAAATCGCCCTTTTCGGGTGCTGCGGGAGTACCCATTCTCTCCTGAACGGAATCCTTATCGTAAATGTTACTCATTAATATCGTTGCCTCCCTTCATCTGAGATGCGTAGATATCCTTATATGTTTCGCAGGACTTCATAAGATTTTCGTGGTTATCAAAGGCAACGAGGGCGCCGTTTTCGATAACGGCAATTCTGTCTGCCTTCATAACGCTGGCAATTCTCTGCGCGATCATAATTACGGTAGTACCGCCAAGATTCTCGCGAAGCCCCTGCTGAACCTTTGCCTCTGTGGAAAGGTCAAGAGCGGAGGTGCTGTCGTCGAAGATAATGATCTCGGGACGGCGGAGTACACCGCGGGCAATAGCGATTCTCTGCTTCTGTCCACCGGAAAGAGATGCGCCCTTTTCGGCAACGAAGGTATAATATTTATTGGGCATCTTGGAAACGAAGGAATCTGCCTGAGCAATTTCCGCGGCGCGAAGAACCTCTTCGTCTGTTGCGTTTTCACTGCCGATCATAATATTATCCTTAACAGTACCGGAGAAAAGCTCACTCTTCTGAAGAACGAAGCTGATCTTTCTTCTGAGAGCCTCTGTATCCCAGTCCTTTACGTTAACGCCGTCAACGTAAACGTTACCGCTTGTAGTGTCGTAGAAACGGGGGATAAGGCTGACAAGGGACGTTTTACCGCAGCCGGTAGAGCCGATAACAGCAACTGTTTCTCCCTTTTTGATCTCAAAGCTGATATTTGAAAGAACCTCAACTCCGCTTGACTCGGGATAAGCAAAGCTTACGTTTTCAAAGCGGACTGTTCCCTTCTCCTCGGATTCTGTAACGTTTCCATCCTTGATCACGGGTTCACACTCAAGAACCTCACGTACACGTCCTGCAGAAGCCTGAGCACGGGATGCCTGCTGGAAGATATGGGAAACCATCATGATTGAGAAAAGAACTCTTGTGATATACTGTGTTGCCGCCATAACGTCACCTACGTTAAGGGCCTGAGCCTCTGCACGGTAGCCGCCGATAAGAATGATCGCAATTACTGCAAGGTTCATAACTATCATAAGAACGGGCATTACAAGGGCAAAAAGGCGAAGAACCTTAAGGTTTGTATTGCGGTAGTCAGTATTAGCACGGTCAAAGCGCTCGATTTCAAGCTCTTCATTTGTGTATGCCTTAACAACTCTCGCACCGCTTACGTTTTCCTGAACAACGGAGTTAACGTTATCAAGCTTCTTCTGAACCTTTGAGAAAATAGGGTGAGAATACTTGATCATAATTGCTACGATAACGAGCTGAACGGGAATAGATGCAAGAAGCACGTATCCGAAATTAACGTCAAGGGTAAGACACATGATAAGACCGCCGATGAGGAACAGGGGCGCTCTTATAAGAAGACGGAGGACTGTCATAACAAGGTCGCGGAGCGCTACAATATCATTGGTAAGTCTTGTAACGAGAGAGCCTGTTGTGAACTTATCTGTCTGCTGAAGAGAGAGAGACATAACCTTGTTAAAGCCGTCGCGTCTCAGGTCATCACCGAATCGTTCGCTGGCAACGCCTGCAGTCCATGCGCTGAGAGAGCCGCAAAAGCCGCCGACAGCTACCATAACAAGCATAAGAACGCCTGTCCAGATAACGGTGGGCATAATTTCCGCAAAGGGCTTGCCGGAAATACTTTCATCAACTATCTGGGACATAAGCTTAGGCTGAAACAGGTCTATAATAACCTCGCCCGCCATAAGTATAGGGGAAAGAGCACAGAATAGCCAGTAGGGCTTAAGATAAGCCATCAGCTTGACGGTCTTCCCTTTCTTATCCTTTTTCAAATTTCTACCTCCATGTTTACAATAAGAAGTAGCCCCCATACGGGGGCATTTTATACTTCGTATTATATATTAATTTCCAATTACTGTCAACGAATTTCGCCGAGTTCATTTTTTGTTTACAGAATTCTCAGACGATAATATCAGCAAATTCTGCACGCACAAGGTCTGTCAGCTCCTTAACGGAAACGTCTATCTGATTGCCTCTCTGCCCTGCGGAAACGCATATGGTTTCCTGCTCCTTTGCAGTCTCATGGAATACAGTTTTAAACTGCTTTTTCATGCCTACGGGAGAGCATCCTCCGTGGATATATCCTGTCAGGGGCAAAAGCTCCTTTTGCTTTATCATTGCAAGAGACTTTTCGCCAACGCACTTTGCCGCCTTTTTAAGGTCGAGAGTCTCGCCCACGGGAATGACGAAAACGTAGTTTGCCTTTGAGGCTGCCACCGTTACAAGGGTCTTGAAAACCTTTTCACGGGGCTGATCCACTAGGGCTGCCACCATAACTCCGTCTGTTGTTTCGGGATCGTATTCATAATGCTTATAGGAGATCTTCTTCGCATCAAGTATACGCATTGCATTAGTTTTAACTGCAGCCATTATTCCTTGCCTCTCGCTTTCTTAAGTACCTCGGGGATCGCGTCGATAACGTCACGGGCTGTGGGAGAGAACTCGCCCATGCGCTCTGCTGTAATGTCCCCGGCACTACCGTGAATATAAACACCGATTGAAGCGGCGCCGATGGGAGAAAGACCTGATG
>JAZUAR010000202.1:0-4389 GCA_045638055.1 Candidatus Avispirillum sp. | reverse complement strand
AAAAATTCAAAAGAATTTTCGGAGTCTTTGTTTGTCTTGTTGTTCAATTTTCAAGGAGCTTCTCGCTACCGCTTTTCGCGACAGCTTTGTTATTATATCAAACTCAAAACCCTTTGTCAATACCTTTTTTAAAACTTTTTTGAAGTTTTTTGAAGTTTTTTCAAAGTCGATCCGAAGCTCTCAGCTTTCCGCTCGTCTTCGTCTCTCGGTTTTTTGTCTCACCTCATCGGCTTGCTTAGTATACACGATTAATACCCTATTGTCAACACCTTTTTTGGAAGTTTTTTGACATTTTCAGCCATTCTATGCATGTGTTAATATAACACAATTATGAATGGCTGTTTTAGTCAATCTGCATAAACGGATGTTATACCGAGATACTCCTCAAGACAGAGGCCGCTTTCGTATACCTTCTTTGCCGTATCCTTTCCGAGATAACGCACGTGCCAGGGCTCATACATATATCCTGTTACGCTTTCCTTGGACTTCGGATATCTGATGATAAAGCCATACTTCCAGCAATTCTTCTCAAGCCACTTTCCCTCTTTTGTTTCAGCAAAGGACTGTTCGAGAGAATTAAGGTCAAATGCAAGACCTGTCTGGTGCTCGGAATGACCGGGACGGGCGGAATATCTGTCTGCCTCCGCCTTGCCGTCTCTGTTTACATAATTATTATAAAGAGTCTCCTGTGTGCTGTATGAGCGGAATCCTGAAATCTGATAAAGATTGATTCCTTCCTTGCTTGCAGCATTTATCATTTCTGTAAGCGCAGACTTTGCCTCTGCATCCACACCGGGGTTATACGTCGCGGGAAGCGAATAGGTTTTATTTGCAATAAGTATTCCTTTTATATATGTAACGTCCGAAGCGCTGCCCTTTACAGTTACCTTTACCTTTGCAGTTGCCTTCTTATTATCTGCACTTGTTACGGTAACCGTACACTCACCCTCACCGACGCCTGTGATCTTACCGTATTTATTTACGGTAGCTACTTTAGTATCGCTGCTCTTCCAGATCTCGGATTTATCCTCCGCATCCTCGGGAAGCATTGTTACCCAGGGCATATCGCTCTCGCCGATCTTGATCTTTACTTCATATTTATCAAGAGTAATAGATTCAACGCCGATTTTGGAGGGGTCCGCCTCGGTTGTATCGGCATCGGTCTCTTCCTCTTTTTCTGTTTCCTCAGCGGTTGTTTCCTCAGGCTCAGTTTCCTTGGCTGTTGTTTCCACTGTTTTTGTAGTTTCCTCGGGCAAGGTATCATCGCTTGAAAGATGAGACTGCTTTGCGCAGGAGGAAAGGAGCATCGCAACAACCATTGCCGCTACTATTATTTTAAATGAGTATTTCATAATTCACCTATTAATCTAATGAAAGAATATGATCGATTATTTCAGATATATGGGTTATTTTTCTCTCAGCATGAGCCCAGACCGCCTCGGGTCCGTTTGCCATGGCGCAGCCGTGGTATGCGGAGAGCATTTTTATATCATTATAATTATCGCCTGCGGTATATATTTTATCTTTTTCAATACCGAACATATCTGCAGCGAAAGCTACTGCAGTTGCTTTATCAATACCTGCGGGAGGCATATCGATTGCTCTGTTGTTCTGCAAGGGAGTGATAATATGAGAAAATCTCTTTTCAAGCTCTGCGGCAACCTCATAGGCCTCTTCGTTCGAATGATATCCTACATTAATACTAGTAAAGGTATCAAAACCGAGCACGTCTTCAATGGGAACTGTATTTTCAGGCTGCCAATCTCCGCCGATATCTACGCTGTAGCTCTTTTTGCCTATATCAAGTCCGAGATAGCGACCACCCGTTTCTCTGAAAAACTCTGCAAGCGCGGGAAGATTCTTCATATCTATTCTTTTATCAAAAATCTCCGTCTCATCAGGATACGCCGCATAGGAGCCGCTCACGGCCATAAAAAAGTCCATATCGTGAAAATCCATTTCATCGAAGACCTGAATAGCCGTAGGATAGCTTCTGCCGGAAACTATTACAAACTTATTCCCCGCCTCGCGAAATCTGCGGATAGCCTCTCTGTCCTCATCATATATTCTGCCGATATCAGACCAGAAGCATATGGTATTATCGAAATCACTGCAAAGCAAATAACCTGCCATTATATCTCCAATCAATTACAAACGAGAAACGCTCCTATACGGATGGCATTTCCCTGTGATTCTTCTTCTTTTTTATCAGAAACTCTCAGCTTAAGACTATGCTCTCCTCTTTCAAGGTCGTCTGTGAGCATCATTCTGTGAGCGCGGTTGAAGTTTTTACAATAAAAATCCCATGACGTGGCAGTCTTCCACTCACCGCCGTCTATGGAATATTCGATATTTCCCGAGTCCTTCGCCATCATCCAATAAAGGCCGAGACGGATGCCCGAAAACTTAAATTCAAGCTCATCCCCAACATTACCCTCGTAATAGTCGGGATAGCGATCGCAAAGAGACTCGTTCACGTATTTCCAGCCCTCGCTGAAGGTAGCCGAAGCGGCATCCACAAGGCACGCGCCCTCGTAGGACTTGTCTTTAAAAATAGATTCGGGAAGAATTCTTTCTATAAACTTATCCGCATCACGGGAAAGCTCTTCTTTCAGTCGGGAAATTACAACGTCTGCATAAATGCGGTAGCCCTCATCGTTGGGGTGAACCGTATCAACGGTATAGGTATTCCAGTCACCGCCTGCAAGACAAACGCGGTGTCGAAGCACCTCGCCCATATCTATCTGCATCATATTTCCGTAGTAAAGGGCTGCAGACATATGAGCGGCGCGGCTCTCAATTACCTTACCCGCCTTCATATCATCGTCAATGCCTTTGATCATTGTATAAACAACGACGATCTCAGTTGCGGGATCCTTTTTCCATATCTTTCGGAATATAGCCTCGCAGCTATTTAATATAGGAAGAAAGCTGTCCTCCGCATCGTTACAGGAAAACTCAAAAAAAACGAGATCGGGGTTCCCTGAAAGAAGATCCTTTTCACAGCGGTATGCGCCAAGATCAGTACCCGTACCGCCTATTGCCGCCATTATCTCGTTTATCTCGCAATCGGGATACGTATCGCGAAACCACTGAGTTGTGATGCTCCTCCAGCATGTGGAGGGTGCGGATGCTCCCGCGCCCTCGGTTATGGAGCCGCCGAAATATCCGATATTCAGCTTCTTTTCATTTTTTAATTTATATATGGTATTGTTAAGCATTACGGCCTCACTTTACAGGAAAGGGACGGTGCTTTGCTGTATATTCAGACACGTCAATGCGAATAACGCTGACAACCTCCGCCATTCTGTCCTCAAAGGTAAAATCCTTGCCTGTCTGTGTTTTCATAAGAACAGCAAGACCGCGGCGCTTTTCTTCCATATCTTCAACGATAGTAGCAGTACCGCGACCCATTACGGAGGAATATGTGATACCGTAACGGCAGGCAACGTCTCCCTCAAAAGGAGTAATATCACAGCAAAGCTCAAAAAACACGTTGGGATTTTCTCTCATCATATCAAGCTTCTTTCCTCGGCGGGCGCCGTGGAGATATACTGTGAGCTCTTCGCCATCCATCACATATCCGTAATTCATAGGTACAACGTAGGGCTCGTTATCAACACAAAGTCCGAGATGAAGCACCTTTGCTGTATCAAGAATTTTAATTATTTCATTTATATCTGTAACCTGACGCTCACGTCTTGTCATTCCGTTTGCCATAGTAACTCCTATTTTATAAATCGCGCCTATCCTCAGATAAGGAAATCAGCATAATGATTTATATTTTTATTTTCTTTTAAATTCAATTGTCTTTCTGCGAATTCCGCCGACTTTCTTTTTCTTGCCATCGTCCTCTGCAAAAAATCTGTCCATTCCCGATCTTACAAACAAACGGCCATTGGCGTCTGTCTCTACGGAATCGTAACGGATCTCCTTGCATTCGCCAACACGCTGATCTGCATTATTGAGATCGTCCTCTTCCTCGTAGAAGCAGTATGTATTTATAAAATCAACAATTCTCCCGTCCTTTTTCTCAAGGGCAAAGCTGTAGGTCGTAACACCGTCACCGTCGCCGCCGTCAAAGGAGTAGTGATTTTCTCTTTCGATAGGATAATAATCCCCTGCTTTTTCAACGTCGAAAAATATCAAAGCGACCTCGGGATCACAATTCTCATCGCAAACTCTGAATCCGATGACCTTGCCGCCGTCAACAACTGCATTTTCCGCTTTGATATCACAGTAAAAGCTGTGGTGGCTTTTTGTTCCCGACCATCCGCCGGATGACTCCTCGGAATAAGAGTACATACGGATATACCAAAGCTCTTCGAGGGACTTCTCCCCCAAAGGCGCCTCGGCATTATCGCATTCCTGCAAAGAGAAAGACACTCC
>JAZUAR010000201.1:0-4276 GCA_045638055.1 Candidatus Avispirillum sp. | reverse complement strand
GCCCATTTCACCAGCAGATGCCCAGGAAATTGTGTTTCCGTTTGTATCTGTGATGATTACGATTGTGTTATTGAAGCTGCAGCGGATATGTGCTGCTCCGCTTTCGACGTTTTTACGGTCGCGGCGCTTCTTAACGGATTTCTTTGCTACGTTAGCCATTTATCTGCTCACTCCTTTACTTCTTCTTATTAGCGATGGTCTTTGCGGGACCCTTTCTTGTTCTTGCGTTGGTCTTTGTGCGCTGTCCGCGTACGGGAAGACCCTTTCTATGTCTGATTCCGCGATAGCAATTGATCTCAACAAGTCTCTTGATGTTGAGGGCTACTTCTCTACGAAGTTCACCTTCTACTGTATAGTTGTTTTCGATCTCGTCACGAAGCTTTGCGATCTCATCATCTGTAAGATCCTTCGCGCGCTTATCGGGATCGATGCCGGTCTTTGCAAGAATGTCCTTGGAGGACTTGAGACCGATACCGTAAATATAGGTAAGAGCGATTTCTACACGCTTCTGATTCGGGATATCAACACCTGATATACGAGCCATTGCTTAATTCACCTCTTTCGGGTTATTTAAATAATTCCGAGGGCTTTAGATTAGCCCTGTCTCTGCTTGTGCTTGGGGTTATCGCAGATGACCATTACGTGGCCGTGTCTCTTGATGACCTTGCACTTTTCGCAGATCTTCTTAACGGAAGGCTTTACTTTCACAGTAATAACCACCTTTCACTTTATTTATTGTACTATTACTTAGTACGCCATGTGATTCTTCCCTTTGTGGGGTCGTAGATGGAAACCTCTACTGTTACCTTATCACCGGGAAGGATCTTGATATAATTCATTCTGAGCTTACCGGAGATATGAGCAGTAATGATCATATCGTTGGGAAGCTTAACCTTGAAGGTCGCATTGGGCAGAGCCTCAACTACGGTACCCTCAAACTCGATTACGTCATCCTTAGGCATAGATGCTGTTTTCCTTTCATTATCATTTGCCGGTCGGCAAATGCGGCCTCGGCACATGCTTTCAGCCTGACATGATACCTGAATTTTAATTTTTTATATGCAACTGATTTACTTGTTCCCGCTTTCCTTCTCGAAGGACTCGATATAGGAAGCGATCTCTCTGTCCGAGCTCATCTGAAATGAGGTTCCCTCTTCCCCTGCGGCGGCTAAAACCGCGAGATGGGCGAGGTTTTTCTTTTTGGGCTTTTCCAGAGTATGAAGTACTCCGTCAGCTACGAGCACACGACCCGTGCCGTCGGGGCAGATTCCAACTATGAGAAATACTCTCTTTCTGTCTCGTCCGCACAAGGAGCGGACAACAGCTCCGTAATAGCCTTCCATCAATCTACCTTAGTAAGAAGAAGGGGGCCGTTCTCAGTGATAGCGACTGTATGCTCATAATGAGCAGAGAGCTTTCCGTCGGCGGTGAGGACCGTCCAACCGTCTGCGAGTTCTTTTACTCCAGACACTCCCGCATTTACCATAGGCTCGATTGCGATGACCATGCCCTCGGAAATTCTCTGTCCTCTTCCGGCAGTTCCGTAATTAGGAACGCTGGGATCTTCATGAAGATCTCTGCCTACGCCGTGACCGACGTATTTTCTGACAACTGAGAATCCGAACTGCTTAACGTGGCCTTCAACTGCGGCACCGATATCACCCACACGGGCGTTCTCCTTTTCAAGAGCCTCAATGGCCTTGAAGAAGCTGTCTCGGGTCGCATCAATGAGGAGCTGAGCCTCACTGCTGATCTTACCTACAGCAAACGTTCTCGCAGAGTCTCCGTGGAAACCGCCGATATAGGCGCCCACGTCGATCTTTACGATGTCGCCTTCCTTGAGAATTTTCTTCGGGGAAGGAATGCCGTGAATTACTTCATCGTTTATGCTTATGCAAGCGCTTGCAGGAAATCCGCCGTATCCGAGGAAGGAGGGCTTAGCGCCGCTCTTTTCTATATGGTTACGGATGATCTTGTCCAGCTGCGCGGTTGTTACACCCTCGCGAACCGCTTCACCGGCGAGAAGCAAAGCTTCTCCGGTGATTCGGCCTGCGATCTGCATTTTTTTGATCTGTTCGGGGTTTTTAAGATAAATCATGCTGCTTAAATTCTCCTCAGCCCTCGAGAGCCTTAGCTGTGAGTGCTGTGGTATCTTCGAGCTCTTCCTGACCCTCTACGATCTTGAGAAGACCCTTCGCTGCATAGAAGTCCTTAAGGGGCTCTGTCATCTCGTGGTATGTCTCAAGTCTCTGTGCTACTACTGCGGGATCATCATCGCTACGGATGGAAAGCTCCTCGCCGCAGGGGCACTTATCGCCACAGGGGGAAGGTTTGTACTCCGTGTGGAATGTGGCACCGCACTTTTTGCAAACGCGTCTGCCGCCCATTCTCTTGAGAATTCTCTCATCGGGTACTTCAATGCTTATTACGTCGGTAATCTCCACGCCCATCTTGTCCAGAGCGTCTGCCTGGGGAACTGTGCGGGGGAAACCGTCAAGAATAAAGCCGTTTTCACAGTCGGACTGAGCGAGGCGGTCCTTGATGATGCCGATAACGACTTCATCAGGAACGAGCGCGCCTGCTTCGATGAAGCTCTTTGCGCTGAGACCCATCTCAGTACCGTTCTGGATCGCTTCTCTGATAATTGCACCGGTAGAGATTGCAGGAATCGCGTACTTTTCGGAGATGATCTCCGCCTGAGTGCCCTTGCCTGCGCCGGGTGCGCCCAAAAGGATAAGCTTAATAATTCTTGCCATACTCTTTTACTCCGTTTCTATTATTCAAGGAAGCCCTTGTAGTGACGCATTGTCATCTGACCCTCGATCTCCTTAGCTGTCTCGATGATAACACCAACAACGATGATGATAGAGGAGCCTCCGAAGGAGAGCGCGCTCATGAGGTTAGCTGTGCCTGTAGCAAGGCTAACGATGATGTTGATGAACATAGGAACAACTGCGATGATCGCAAGGAAGATTGCGCCGAGAAGTGTGATTCTGTTAAGAACCTTAGTGATATAATCAGATGTAGGCTTACCGGGACGGATACCGGGGATGGAACCGCCATTTCTCTTAAGGTTGTTGGATACCTCTACAGGGTTGAAGGAGATCAAGATGTAGAAGTAAGCGAATGCAACGATAAGAATGAGAGTAAGCACTGCGTACAGCCAGCTGTCTGTATTGAAGAGATTGAAGAATCCCTCCCAGAACTTGTTCTTGTTAGGAATGAACATACCGATTGTAGCGGGAAGGCTGACAATGGAGCTTGCAAAGATAAGGGGCATAACGCCTGTGTTGTTGAGCTTGATGGGGAGAGTGGAGTTCTGAGCACTGTACATCTTTCTGCCAACAACCTTCTTTGCGTACTGTACGGGAATTCTACGCTCGGAATCGTTGATGAAAACGATGAGGATGAGCATTGCGAGACCGATGATAACAGAAGCTACTGCGATCACGATGCCAACCCAGTGAGCGATTGCTGTGTTCTTGCCCATGCAGAGGTCGATAAGCTGACCTACGATTGCGGGGCCACGGGAAATGATATTGATGAAGAGGATGAGGGAGATACCGTTACCGATACCGTTCTCATTGATCTTCTCTGCAAGCCACATTACGAGGGAAGAGCCCGCGCAGTAGCATGCGATGATAACGAACATTTCGAACACGCCGTTCTTTGTAAATTCTACTACCCAGTTCTCGCCGCTGCCTGCGCCGTTCTTAAGCATAAGGTAATAACCGATTGCTGTAAGAAGTGCGAGAGCAACTGTTACGAATCTGGTGATCTGGTTCATCTTCTTCTTGCCTTCCTCGCCTTCCTTGGAGAGTCTCTCAAGGGCGGGGATTGCAACTGCGAGAAGCTGAATTACGATAGATGCTGTGATGTAGGGTGATACACCAAGGGCAAAGAGAGTTGCCTGTGCGAACGCACCACCGGAGAGGATGTTCATATAATCGAATATGGATCCTGCTGTCTGTGCGCTCATTGCTGTGGTCAGATCAGGGGTGAGGAAGGGCACGGGAATCTGTGCGCCGATTCTGTAAAGAAGCAGGATGAAGAGAGAGAAGAGAATCTTCTTCTTGAGATCATCTACCTTCCAAGCGTTTCTGATTGTCTGGAACACTTTACTTCACCTCGGCCTTTCCACCGGCCGCCTCGATCTTTTCCTTTGCTGTCTGTGAAAAGATTGCCGCTTCTACAGTGAGATTCTTTGTGAGTTCGCCGTTACCGAGAAGCTTAAGGCCGTCAAGAGCCTTGTTAAGGATAGCCTTCTCGATGAGTG
>JAZUAR010000200.1:0-4814 GCA_045638055.1 Candidatus Avispirillum sp. | reverse complement strand
TACCATTGTCTGTGTAGCATCGAAGAGAGAACCGTAACGCATACCGATAACGTCGGAAGAAACGATCTCCTCCTCGTTGTAACCGAAGGAATCAGAAGCAGCAGCCTTCATAGCAGCGTTGATGCCTTCCTTAGTTACGTTTGCACCCTTAACAACTGCAACGAGAAGAGTTGTAGAACCTGTGCAAGTGGGAACTCTCTGAGCGCTTCCGATGAGCTTGCCGTTGAGCTCGGGGATTACGAGGCCGATAGCCTTAGCAGCGCCTGTGGAGTTGGGAACGATGTTCTGAGCGCCAGCGCGTGCTCTTCTGAAGTCGCCCTTTCTGTGGGGGCCGTCGAGGATCATCTGGTCACCTGTGTAAGCATGAACAGTTGTCATGATACCGCTCTGGATTGCAGCGTAATCGTTGAGAGCCTTAGCCATGGGAGCGAGGCAGTTTGTTGTGCAGGAAGCAGCGGAGATGATTGTGTCCTCAGCTGTAAGTGTATTCTCGTTAACAGAGTAAACGATAGTCTTGAGGTCGTTGCCTGCGGGAGCAGAGATAACTACCTTCTTAGCGCCAGCCTCGATGTGAGCCATGGACTTGTCCTTGGAGCAGTAGAAGCCTGTGCACTCGAGAACTACGTCAACGCCGAGCTCGCCCCAGGGGCAATCCTTAGCGTCCTTGCAAGCGTAGATCTTGATTTCCTTACCGTCTACGATGATGGAATCCTCTGTGGACTCAACTGTGTGCTTACCTTCGCCGATGTAGCCGAGGTAAGAACCCTGAGCTGTATCGTACTTGAGAAGGTGAGCGAGCATTTCGGGCTTTGTGAGGTCGTTGATAGCAACTACTTCATAACCCTCTGCATCGAACATCTGGCGGAATGCGAGACGGCCGATACGACCGAAACCGTTAATGGCAACTTTAACTGACATTTTAGTGTCCTCCGTTTGATTTATATAAATTTATTTTGGACTTTTGTTGGTGTACTAATCCACACCAATTAACATTTTATACTAAAACCTTTAAATATACAAGTCTTTTTTTCGATTTTTTGTAAAATTTCTTAATTTGGACAAATTTGAAATCATTATAGTCGAAAAAACATCAAACTTCACCATATGAAAAAAATGGCAAAAATCAACTTTTGTTGATATTTCGGGCGAATTATTGACAAATTTTGAAAAGCTTCTATAATTAATATGTTAGAAACATAGCGAATATCAATCCCCTGCAAATATATATATAAAGGCAGACAGATTTATGGAAAAGTATTTCGTTTTTTATAATCCTCTTTCCAATAATAAAAGAGGCGCTGATGAGGCAAAGCTTGTAGAAAAGATCCTTCCCGATGCAGAGATCACCTACGGTGATATGATCGAGATCGATAATATGGAGGAGTTCCTCAGAAATCTTCCTCTTGACGTCAAGGTCGTTGTTTGCGGCGGAGACGGCACTATCAACAGATTTGCAAACCTTGTTGCGGGATATGAGATTTCCCATGAGGTATACTATTTTGCAACAGGAACAGGCAACGATTTTCTCACTGATATCGGTGGCCAAAAGGGCAACCTTGTCCGCGTTAATAAGTACATAGAAAATCTCCCCATGGTAGAGGTTAAGGGAAAGAGATTCAAGTTCCTTAACAACGTAGGCTTCGGTATCGACGGCTACTGCTGTGAGGAGGGCGATAAGAAGAGAGCGGCAGGCGATCAGAAGATCAATTATACTATGATTGCCATCGGCGGTCTTCTTTTCGGATACAAGAGAGTAAACGCAAAGGTAACTGTTGACGGCGTTACAAAAACTTATAAGAACGTTTGGCTTGCTCCCACAATGAACGGTCGCTTTGTCGGCGGCGGTATGATGGCGTGCCCCAAGCAGGACCGCCTCAACGAGGAGGGCAAGGTTTCCGTAATGGTAATGCACCATCCTTCAAAGCTCAAGACACTCATGGTGTTCCCCAGCATCTTCAAGGGCGAGCACGTTAAGCATACTGAGATGGTAGAGCAGTTTCTCGGCTATGAGGTTGAGGTTGAATTTGATAAGCCCACAGCTCTCCAGATCGACGGTGAGACCATCAAGGCAGTAACAAGCTATAAGGTATGGTCAACCCCCGAGTACAGAAAAGCAAGAATTGAAGAAAAAGCAGTAAACTGAAAAAAGGACACCGAAAGGTGTCCTTTTTCATTTGCAGATCAGTGCCGGCTGTTACGCATAAAACTTATGATTGCCCACAGCCACGATAAAGGGTCTGTTGTCGGAAACCCAGGAGCTCTCGGCAAGGGCTTCGTTTATGAAAAACAGAGCCTTATCGGAAATGCTTGCGCCGTCAAGGCAGAGCTTTGCCGCCATGATGCTTTCCTCGGAAGGGATGCAGTTTATTGCTCCGTTTGCGGCGGGGGTGAACTGAACTCCGTTCTTTTTGTCAAAAATAACTGAGTAGATAGTATTGGGAAATTCGGGACTTTTAACGCGGTTCAAAACAACAGTACCCACGGCAACCTTGCCGAGAAGAGGCTCGCCCTGTGCCTCCGCGTGAATGATCCGGGAGAGCCAGTAGACGCTGTCGTTATCGTAAAAGGCTGTGCCGCTCTCAAGAGGTGAGCCTCCCGAAACGTGTGCGGAAAAATCCTTTGCATTCCAGGAAACCGAGCAGCCGAAGGCCTTTGCAAGGGTCCTGAGGGGAACGTACATGGTACCGCTTCTGATGATTATTCCGCTGCCTGCCCATAAGTATCTGCCGTTTGCCGTAATGTAAGGGTTTCCGTTTCTTGCAGAGAGGGATAGGGTGTCCGATTCAACGGTAGCGGTTTTTCTTTCGGAATTCCAGCTGACGGAGGTGACCCCCATGTGCATGGAAAACTCGCGTATCCCCACGTAGGTAACGGAGCCTGAAATAAAGGCCCGTCCGCCATAGCGGGAGCCGTTTACGTATACTGTAACAGCTCTGTCCTGCGACCTTTCGAGAGATTGAGAAGACAGATAAGCCTGTCCCGTTTCGTTTGCATTTTCGGCATTTGAGCCGATTGCAAAACAAAAGCAAAGCGCAAAGGATAAAATAAATGCCGATATGCGCAATGCAAAAGCATGAAGATTATTGCATTTTTTCATACTGAACTCCTTTCCGCGGCATCGCCGCTCGGGCATTTCAGGGGTTGATTCCATTATTGCCCGTGGGTATTATTTTAACATTGGGGCGGAAATTATTCAACAAACAGATATTTCCATGGAAGCCCTTCCTTTTATTGGCTGAAAAGGTTTTTAAAAATAATCGTATACATTGATTTTTGGGGCAGAGTGTAGTAATATATATGTGTATATGCAATGAAATATGAATCTTTTTTAAGAAAGGATCAATATGAAACCGATTGTTAATATAAAAAGATATATAAGCCTTGCGCTTTCTGTGGCTTTGCTTCTTTCCACGCTGCTTCTTTGCAGCTGCGGCGTTTTTATTTTTAACGTCCCTTCAGATGGTGAGCCGGAAACAACAGCCCCCGAGGAGGAAACAACAGCGCCTGAGCCTCTTGACGTAGTTAAAGGTGATTACGCCACAGAGGTTGACCGCTTTATGAAGGACCTTTCAGGTACTGATCATGCGGGCGCGGTTGCGAGAATCGTAAGCACAAAGAAAACAATGATCCACCCCGATGAAACAACGAGCAAAACGATTTCCGAGGACCTTGCAGAGAGAAATCAGGCGGTTGAGGAAACTCTCGGCATCACCCTTGTGAGTGACGAGAGGGAAGCGTCTGTAATGCTCCAGGAGATAAGAGCCGCAGTTAAAAGCGATTCTTATTACGCGGATATCGTTATGTATCCTCAGAGCTATATCGGCTCCTTCGTTTCAGGCGGCGCTATCCTCAATCTCAACAGCCTTCCCGGCTTTGAAACTGACGGCGGATACTTTTATAAGAGCGGAGTTGCCGCAGGCACGGGCGGAGATGCAGTATATGCGGTTGCAGGACCTGCATCCCTTGATGCCGATTCTTTTTCATGCATCTTCTTCAATAAAAAAATGATAGAGGCAACAGGCCTCGAATCTCCCTACAGCCTCGTTGACCGCGGCGAGTGGACTATTGATAAATATACTCAGTACGTAACCGCAGGCGGCGCCCTCGAGGGGGATTACTACGGCTACGGCGCACAGAATACTGTAACTTATCTTTCCGACCTCTTCTTCTTCGGAGCAGGCGAGCGCCTGACTGAAAGCGTTCTCGGATATTATCCTCAGATCGTTGTAAACTCAGGAAACGGAATGACTGTTGTTGAAAAGATCAGAGCGGCAACAGTAGGTGCGGAATCCTCTGGAAGCGCACTTTCTGCAATCGACAGCTTCAACAGCGGAAGCACTCTTTTCCTTATCGACAGAATAGATACGATGAAGTCTCTTTCCACAAGCGTTGACTGGGGTGTTCTCCCTATGCCCAAATACTCGGCAGAGCAGGAAAAGTATATATCCCTCGCTCCCTATGAGGATGCGCTTTTCATCAGCGCAGTGCCCACGGCTCCCAACTATGCAATGACAGCAGACGTTATCGCCTGCCTCAATATTATGAGCTACGGCTATACAAAGGATGCATACGTTGCCAACGCAACCTATTATTACCTCAGAGATAACGAATCAATAAGAATGCTTGACCATATCGTAAGCAATCCCGTATATGATTTTGCATATTCCTTTGCCTCCAGCTATAATTCCATCCCCTCTGCAACCTATATGGCTGTGAGAAATGCCGTATCAGGCGTATCCACTATTGAGCGCTATCTCAATATGTGGTCAAGACAGTTTGAAAATTCAATGTATTACCTCTTCGACGTAGAAGAT
>JAZUAR010000199.1:0-4075 GCA_045638055.1 Candidatus Avispirillum sp. | reverse complement strand
AAGGCTTAAGACAATAAATAAAACGGCTGCAAAAGCAGCCGTTTTTTTATTGCAGGTAATAGGTAATAAGTAATAGTGAAGAAGTGCGGAAGGCTTCCTCCTTTTTGTCGGAAGGGTTCATTTTTATATTCAAATTCGTATTTATCGGAAAGACGAACCTGACCATTCGTAGGGGTCGATGCTGGTAGGAATGTTCCATTCCTACGATCGACCCGTTACAGACGCAACGATTCGCTGCGAATATCGTTTCGTTCTCGTGCAGATGGGCGGGCTGATGTGGGCATCAGCCCCTACAAAACACCAATTATGTCTCCCCGACAAACCCAAATTTATAAACTTTGGTATGATGCTTTGCAATCAGCTTCTTCATTTTTGATTCTTGTTTTCGGAATCAGCTTTTTTCGCCTGTCTTTTTTTAATCAGTGACTCTACAAATTCAATCAAACCGCCAACACAAGCAAAAACAAGACCGCCCACAAGAACCACAAGCCAGTCACCCTTGTTTATCAAACCAAAAACAAAAGAGAAAATAATAATTCTCACAAGAAATTTTAATACGTATTTCAAAACAGTTTTGAATTCCATAACGAATTCCTCCATTCACACTATACTGTTATAATTATATCATTTATCGATAAAAAAGCAAGAGCTGTATTCTGACTCAATCAAAGGCAGAAAACAATATTTCTTCATCCATAACAATAACCTTTACCTCTTGAAAAACTTTATCTGCCGTGATAAAATTGGTTTATATAACTATAATGAGGTATTTACTATGAAACTTATGATCGCATCCGATATTCACGGATCGGCTTATTATTGCAAGCAGCTTCTCGCAGCTTACGAGCGCGAGGGCGCTGAAAAGCTTCTTCTTCTCGGCGATATTCTTTATCACGGTCCGAGAAACGATCTTCCGAAGGAATATGCTCCAAAGGAGGTTATCGCAATGCTGAACCCCTTGAAGGACAAGATCCTTTGTGTGAGAGGCAACTGCGACACCGAGGTTGACCAGATGGTGCTGGACTTCCCTGTTCTTGCGGACTATGCTATCCTCTGGCTCGACGGCAAGGCGGTTTACGCCACCCACGGACACAATTATAACGAAGGAAAGCTCCCTCCCCTCAGCACGGGTGACACTCTTCTCAACGGTCACACCCATGTTCCAAAATGCACCGACCACGGCACATACACATATATGAATCCCGGAAGCGTTTCCATCCCCAAGGAAAATTCCCCTCATAGCTATATGATCTATGAGGACGGCACCTTCCTTTGGAAGAATCTTGAGGGCGAAGTTTATAAAGAATACAACGCATAAAAAAATCCACCCTCTCGGGTGGATTTTCCTTTTGCTTAATTTTGCTGCATCAGTTCCAAAAATCGGGCTCTTTACTGATACTTTTTCTCCCAGCCCTTGGTGCTGATAATGCAGAGAGCTGTTCCGATAATTCCGATCACGATCCACGTGATGATGGTAAAGCTCCAGCCGAGGTACTCGGAAATATAGGCGATACCGTATGTGGAAACAGCACTTCCGATATAGGTGCAGGAATTAATAACTCCCGATGCCGTTGAGACGTTACCGTATTTTTTAAAATACGCAGGTATCATACAAACAAGCAGATAGTTAACACCGTGCATACATCCCGTAAGAAGTGCGGAAAAAAGCACGGAGAATGCAACGAGCTTTCCTGAAAGGAAATAGATTCCCACTGCAGATATGACACTCATTCCGAAAATAAGTCCTGCGCACCAAACGGGATTTTTGAAGCATCTTGCGTACAGCATATAGGTTATCTTTATACAAATGATGCTGAAAACAGGAAGAACAACTCCCGTAAGGATAGAGATGATATTACTGAGATCATAAACGTCTGAAATGTAGGTAGGCATCCATGTGGTAACTCCGTCACGAAGCATTCCCTGAAGGATGATGGCCGCCATTATGCAGAGCATAACGGGAGTGAAAAGCATTTTATTATTACCACCGCTCTTCTTTTCTTTTTTAACGGGCGTTCTTTCGCGGGGGCATTCATAGGAATATTTGTTCCAGAAAACAAGCATCACTGCGGCACAGACGGCAGAAAAAATGAACACCGCTCTCCAGCCGGCAAGAAATATAAGCAGAGGAGAAACAAGATAAACCGCAATTGTTCCGATTGAGCTTCCGTAAAGGACCTTGGTAGTGACGTCCTTGTAGTCCTCTGATGACAAAAGTGCAGCCATAATGCGCACGATAGGAGGCCACATAAAGCTTTGGGCAAAGCCGTTTATGCACCAGATGAAAAGCATAAAAACAGGGGACGGACACAGCGGAATAAGAACGTTCATGGTACAGGTTATGATAAGACCGATGGAAACGAGCCTTTTGGGAGAGACCCTGTCTCCCAACACACCGCTGACTATCTGACCGGCTCCATAGGTGATAAAGCTGCCTGTCAACGCCATAGATAAAGCGCTTCTGAGAAAGCCCGTGCTTTCTTCTATTTCGGAAACTACGGCGCCGAAATTGATCCTTGTTATGTAGCTGACCATATAAGTCAGCATGAAAAGGATCATAAGGCGGCGTATGTCCTTTTTATCTGTAAGCTGATAATTCAAAATATTTCCTCCCGATATTTTCGAAGAGCATTAAAAATCCCTTCAGGCGCACTTATTTACAGTGCGCCTGAAAGGGTTTTAAAATTACATATTATCGTATCTTTTTGCAATTTCCTTAAGGAATGTTTCTGTGTCTACTGCCTGCTTATTTTCAAGAGTGCACATCATAGAGAGGTTGCGGTCCATGATACCGTCCTCCATAGTCTTGATGCAAGCTGCCTCCATCTTATCTGCGTACTCGCAAAGCTCGGGAATAGCGTCAAGCTCGCCGCGCTTACGGAATGCGCCTGTCCACGCAAAGATTGTTGCGATGGGGTTTGTAGAGGTCTTTTCACCCTTGAGGTGCTTATAGTAGTGACGTGTTACTGTGCCGTCAGCAGCCTCGTACTCGTACTTTCCGTCGGGAGATACGAGAACGCTTGTCATAAGGCCGAGAGAGCCGTATGCTGTTGCAAGCATATCGGACATAACGTCGCCGTCGTAGTTCTTACAAGCCCACATATAGCCGCCCTCAGAACGGATAACTCTTGCTACTGCATCATCAATAAGAGTATAGAAATACTCGATGCCTGCCTCCTCGAACTTTTCCTTATACTCTGCATCGTAGATCTCCTGGAAGATATCCTTGAAGCGGTGGTCATAAGTCTTTGAAATAGTATCCTTGGAAGCAAACCAGATATCCTGCTTAATATCGAGAGCATAGTTGAAGCAAGTGCGAGCAAAGCTTGCGATAGATGCGTCTGTGTTATGTACGCCCTGGATGATGCCATCGCCCTTGAAGTTGTGGATAGTCTGTCTTGTCTCTGTACCGTCGGGTGCAGTTACAACGAGCTCTGCCTTAGAGCCCTCAGCTACCTTCATCTCTGTGTTCTTATAAATATCGCCGTATGCATGACGAGCGATTGTGATGGGCTTTGTCCATGTGGGGATATAAGTAGAGATACCCTTAACAAGGATGGGGGCGCGGAATACTGTACCGTCGAGGATCGCACGGATAGTACCGTTGGGGCTCTTCCACATTTCCTTGAGGTTATACTCTGTCATTCTCTGAGCGTTAGGTGTGATAGTTGCGCACTTAACTGCAACGCCGAGACGCTTTGTTGCCTCAGCGGAATCTACTGTTACCTGGTCGTTTGTCTCGTTACGGTGAACGAGGCCGAGATCGTAGTACTCGCTCTTGAGGTCAATATAGGGGTTTACAAGAATATCCTTGATCATCTGCCAGATGATTCTGGTCATTTCATCTCCGTCCATTTCGACGAGAGGTGTTTTCATCTGAATCTTTGCCATTGTTTTTTCCTTTCTGCTTACAGACCTTTTGCTATGCTGTTATTTTTTCGCCCACAAGCGGTGGGCGACCAAAGGTTCCCTTTGGAATCCGTGAAGGCAAAAGGTGTTTCGCACCTTGCGAGGTGCGACAAGGGCTCCAAGTCGGATCGGAGCCATGTCGTTCTGTGGGCCAAGGAGGTGGCCC
>JAZUAR010000198.1:0-14153 GCA_045638055.1 Candidatus Avispirillum sp. | reverse complement strand
GAATGCCTCTGCAAGGGATACGCCTGCGTGCTCGTAGAAGTTCTTAACGCCCTTGTTAAGGTCAAGAACAGAACCTGCGATCGTGCCGTCGGGCATGAGGCACTGGATGCCTGTCTTCTTTACAGGCTGTCCACCGAGAGTATAGTCGCCGTCGGGCATACCGCCTGCTCTCATACAGTCTGTGATGATGCAGAGCTTGTCTCCCTTGAGCTTATGTACCATCTTATAGAGGCCGGGATTTACGTGGAATGTATCGCAGATAAGCTCTACGCTTACATTCTCATCGGAAAGAGCCGCGCCTACAACACCGGGGTTACGGTGCATAAGAGCTGTCTGTGCATTGAAGAGGTGTGTTGTGTGACGAACACCTGCAGTGATACCTGCATTTGCCTCCTCGAAGGATGCGTTTGTATGTCCCATGGAGGATACAACGCGGCCGTCTGCAAATACGTCTGCAATGCACTCAAGTCCGCCGTCTACCTCGGGAGCGATAGTATATACCTTAATAATGTCTGCGTGCTTCTTGATGAACTCAGCGTCGGGACGCTTGATATGCTCAGCTGCCTGTGCGCCCTTCTTGGATGCATTAATGAAGGGACCCTCGCAGTTGATACCAACTACCTTAGCGCCGTTCTTAGCACCCTCAGCCTTAACCTCGCGGGCATCGTTGAATGCCTTTTCGATCTCCTCTACGGAAACTGTCATGGTTGTGGGGCAGAAGCTTGTTACACCGTTCTTTACGAGACCGCCTGCCATCTTGCGGATGCCATCGGGATCTCCGTCGGATGTATCGCAGCCGAGATATCCGTGAATATGAATATCTACAAGACCGGGAGCTACCCACTTACCCTCAGCATCGATTACCTCGTACTGAGAAAGGTCAAGAGAAGCCTGGTCAACAATTGCTTCGATCTTTTCGTCGTACACGATTGCCTTTCCGATTACTACCTCGGTAGGCAGAATGATCTGTCCGTTAATGATACATTTCATAACTTTACCAATCCTTTAATCATAACGTTCTCAGGAAATTTGTCCAAATTTCCCCTTATAGTTAATTATACTCCCGAAGAGGAGTAAAATCAATAACGAATGATAATTTTTTCGCCTGTTTTTGTTATTTTTCGAAGCAAAAAATACTAAAGAAAACAAAAAAATCCCCCTTCGGGGGAAAAGCATATAAAAAGCGAAATAACCCTTGACTGAAGACCTTCTTTACGATCTGTTAGCTCAGCCAAGGGTTATTTCTGTTCACTCTTGAAATCCAGCATTTTTAATAACCTCTCTTTCACTATATTCAATTCTGCACCTTCTACACTCTGCCAACATCTTCCCATAAAACCTAACTATCTATTTAATTCCCGTAAGTGAGAAGCACTTGAGTTCTGGAAAACATCCGATTGTAAAAGGTTACATTCCGAAAGCTCTTCTTAAGATCTGACAACCATTTTCCCGATCCCATCGTATCTCAAATACCTTTTCTTCTTCGATAAATGACGATAAAATTAAGATCTCAATTATCTGCTGCAACCGTTATATGAATTTTCTTTTCATACAACTCTGATCGTCGCTCTTTTCGGATTGAGCTTTCTCTCTTTTTACTTCATTGGTATCACCCTTTCCTTGTCTATATATTAACAGATAAAACACAGAAATGCAATACACGAATTGTACAAAGTTCACAGTTTTATTTTATTCACATCACAGAATTTGGATATTGTCACAATAAAGTTCTTCATTTCTATTGACAACCAACTATGTTTTTTGATAGAATGTATATGTTGTGGTGTATCTTTACGCCACATTTTTATATGAATAAAAGACCTGTGCCCAAGGGCACAGGTCTTTTGCTTTAATAAATCTTATTTTCCTGCCATTTTTCTTGAGAGAAGATTGGAATCATAGCTGTTGACATATCCATCACCGTTAATATCAGCAGCTATAAGCTGATATTCAGTGGGGGTTATAACGTGTACGATCATCTTCTTTATAATAAGGGAATCAAGCATATTAACCTCGCCGTTGCCGTCCACATCTCCGATGATGACCTCGGCAGCTGCTTTCTTTCCGTAGATAACTGTTTTTGCGTCAGTAACAGTAATCTCCAAAGAAGCCTCGTTCTCAAAGCTTTCATCAAGATACCAGCCCTCAATTCCATCGGGAAGCTCGGGAAGAGTTATCTTATTGCCTACGAACGTTGTTATAGGCTCAACACCATCAATATCAAAGCTGACTGTTGCTTCAACGGGAGCATTTTTCTCAACAAGGCGAACCTGGATTCTTTCGATAAAGAATCGACTCACTCCGGACAGCTCTCCGTCTGATACCCATGACGTCCATGTGCCGTTGACAAAGGTTCTGTACTGAACGGAATAATAGTTTGCCACGTTTCCTTCGAGGTTGATTCCAAGACGGTAAACACTTCTGCCCTGTACCGCCTCGCCGTCCTTTGCCGTTGCAACTGCGATACCCTGTCCCTGAATCGTATAGCTTATCGATCCGTCGATGTCGCTGTCAAGCCTCAGAGATACAGATGAAAGAGTCTGGCTGTCTGTCATTGAGCCGCCGCTATAAATTCTACCGTTGTTATGCTGATAGAAGAGAGCGGGAACGTATTTTCCGTATGCGCTATTGAGATACTCGATTCTGTTAATGATATTATTCTTAAGATAATTCGTTGTGAAATTCAGGTAGTTTGTTGCACCCGTGCGGTTGTTTGAGAAGAACTCAGCCTCGGAGTTATTATGGAACAGCGCCCAGCCCTCGTCAACGTAGTTTCTCATAAGGCTGTTGTAAAGGAGACTCTGATATGCATCAACGGTTGCATTGATGCGCTCGGCATTGAACTCCTCCTTGATGACCTCTGAGTAAAGCTCGTTTACACGCTCAACGAACTCGGGATACTGGAAGAACATCTTATACCACTCAACTCTCTGCTTATCCGTGCAATCGGTGATATTCTTTAAGAAATCCTCATCAGTTCCCTGCACGTAGCCGCCGTTATAATCGTAATAGCCGAAGATACGGTCATAGTCCCACGCGGGGCCCATATGAAGAATATCGTCCTTGCCGTCGATATAGAAGTATGTGCTTGCAAAGCATGTATCTGCATTCATGCAAAGCTCATTTATGAAATAGTACTTGATAACGGAATCGATATCGATAAGAGACTCAACGAGCTCCCAGTTCTTTCCGTTATTATACAGCTCGTTTTCCAGGGTATTTATTCTATCTTCAAAGAAGGTCCGTACCGCCGCCACGTCCGCAGCAGGAGCCTCCTCGAAATCTGTGTTGTATTCCTTATAAACGAAGGGCTTGCCCGTTACGTCTGAGTAGAAATAGAAGGGCTCGCCCTCAAGACGGGTTGCCGCATCCATTTCCGCGATAACGCCGAAATCGTCCTCAAGGGGTACTCTGTTATCACCGATCTCAACCTTTTCGCAAAGCTGATAGAGGCCCTTATAGTCTCCGTTTATGTAAAGATTTACGAAAACAGACTTGATGGTATAGGGCATACCGATATTCTCGCAAAGGTCGAAAATGATCTTGTTGCGGACAAAGGAGCCGTCAACGTAGTTTGCAAGAAGGACCCATTTCTTTTCCTTACCCATACCGAACATATCGGTCTTTTTATCAAACTTGATCTGATAGGGCTTCTTGGGCATGAGCCAGGATGAGTTACCGCGGGTCTTAAGCTCAGCGGCAAGGGAGTTGAAATTGAAGGAGCTGTCCCACGCGCCGGAAACTGAAACCTTAGTGCGGATCTTTTCATCCTTATCGTTATGGATGGTATCGAGTTTGTAGCCCGAATCAATGGTGATCTTAATATCGGGGATGCTTTCCTGCACCTCACCGATAAGCTCGACCTCACTCGCTGCACTTACCGTGAAGGGGATACAAGAGACCACTGTTATAATAGCGATCATCAATGCTAAAAGTTTTTTCATATTTTAAAATTCCTTTCGGATTATTTTATCAGCTGAGAGCCTTGCCGAGAAGAACACTTCCCCGTCTTCCTACGATGGCAACGGGAATTATCTCTCCTATACGGCTTTCTTCTGTTTCAAAATCGCATTCGATAAAATGCTCTGTATGTCCGTTTGAAATTCCGTTCTTATAGGTTTCGCAAAGAACGTATGCAGGGTTTGACTCTCCGTGATCCATGATATATTTTTCAAGGATCTCATTTTGGATCTCCTCGCCCACTGCGGCAAGGGTCGCCGCTCTTTGCTTTTTGATGTTTTCAGGCACCTGATCGGGCATATCTGCCGCCTCTGTTCCCTCTCTTTTGGAATAAGGGAAAATATGGAGATGCAAAAATCTTGCCGCACGGCAAAATGCCACGGTATTCTCGAAATCCTCATCGGTCTCGCCGGGGAATCCTACGATAACGTCTGCGGAAAATGTTGCATCGGGGATATATTTTCTCACAAGCTGAATCGCAGAAATTGCCTTTACTGACGAATATTTTCTTCTCATTCGGTTGAGAGTGCGGGTGCATCCCGACTGAATGGAAAGATGAAAATGAGGAAGAAGTCCCTTTAAAATAGTAAGGTTCTTGACAAAATCGGGAGTCATGACCGTGGGCTCAAGGCTTCCCATGGTTATTCTCTCGATACCCTCTATTTTATCCACCATCAGAAGAAGGTCGGAAAGGTCTATATCCTTAAGGTCCCTTCCGTAGGAGGCAGTTTCGATACCTGTTAAGATAACTTCCTTATATCCCTTTTTGGCAATTGCGGACACCTCGCGGATAACGTCATCGCAGGGGCGTGAGCGTACCTGTCCGCGTGCTCTCGGGATAATGCAATAAGCACAGCGGTTTTCGCAGCCGTCCTCGATCTTGATATAAGCTCTTGCCCTTGTGGGCTTTGAAATAGACACTCTGTCGTAGGGGGCTGTCATAATATCGCCGACGCAGCTTATCTCCCTCTCGCCGTTTACAAGGCTGAGGGCAATATCGGCAATCTTTGATTTTTCGCCGTTACCCACAACTGCCGCAGCACCTGCAGTCAAAGCTCCCTCTGCTGCGATCTGAGCATAGCAGCCTGTGACGATCACCGCTCCATCAGGGGAAAAGGATTTCGCACGGCGGATATGCTGACGGCTCTTTCTGTCGCTTTCCGCAGTTACTGTGCAGGTATTGATAACGGTTATATCGCACGCCTCGCCAAAGGGTACGACTGTAAATCCTACTGCCGACAGCATTTCTGCTATGGCATCGGACTCGTATTGGTTGACTCTGCAACCTAAAGTAAAAATTGATGCTTTCATGTGTTTTATTTTACCAAATATGTGTTATATGAAGATTTCCGCCATCTGACTACCCAGTACTCTCTTGGGTGCTCGCGAGCGAGCACTGAGCGAGGCAGCCATACTCAGATAAAGGATTCCTTTATCCTCGCGTGCGGAAATCTTCATAGCTTTTCTTTTTATTTACGCCTTTGCGCCCTTTGAGCCTTTTGCTCCCTTTGCACCTGTAGGTGCGCCCATTGCGAGAATATTGGTATCGAATGAATACGTAATATCCTCATCCTCTCTTGCGCGCTTGAGGGCAAGGGAGATAAGTCTGTCGAGAAGCTCGCAGTATTCAACACCGAGAGGCTTCCAGAGATAGAATGCAAGGCTTCCGGGGATTGTATTGAACTCGTTGATAAACAGCTCGCCTGTTGCGTTATCGATCATAAAGTCGATTCTGGAAACACCGTTACAGCCAAGATGCTGGAAGGCTTCTACTGCCATCGTTCTGATTCTCTCGCGCATCTCGGGACTGAGGTCTGCGGGAACCTTACGCTTAAGGCTTGCCATACCGCCCTTTGCGGGAGCAGACTTTGCGCCGCCCTTTGCTCCGCTCTTGGAGCCGCCGCCACCGGACATATACTTATCCTTATAGCTGAGGATCTCATCTGCCATGAAGGGCTCTTCACACTCGGAGGCATCTGCCTTTGTTGTATCGCCCACAACGGAGCAGTTGATCTCACGAAGCTTTACTACTGCGCGCTCAACAAGAACTACGTCTGCATAGGAGAAGGCATCCTTGAGAGATGTTTCAAGAGCATCTCTGTTATCTGCCTTGGAAATACCTACAGAGGAGCCCAGGTTTACGGGCTTTACGATTACGGGATAGGGAATCTTTTTCTCTACCGCTTCGATACAGCTTTCAAGCTTTGTATTGCGCTTATTGAATCTGAGGCACTCAAGAACGGGGAATCCACCCTCCTTGAGAACTGTTTTCATTACGTATTTATCCATGCCGACAGCACTTGCCAGAACGTCGCAGCCGACAAAGGGGAGTCCGAGAGTTCTGAGATATCCCTGAAGCGCGCCGTCCTCTACGTTTGTTCCGTGAACGATGGGGAATGCAACGTCTACGATGATATCGTTCTTCTTCTTGCCGTTAAGGTCGCGAAGAACTGTGTCCTTACCCTCGCGGACAAAAAGCACCTTCTTTGACACCTTAAGCATTGCGGGGATATTCTTATAGGACTCTGCGCTTCTGAGAGTTGAGCCTGTATACATCTCACCTTCCTTGGTGATATATACGGGGATGATATTATATCTTTTCTCGTTAAGGTTTTCCATTGCCTGGAGAGCGGAGATAACACTTATCTCGTGCTCAACGCTTCTTCCGCCGAAAAGTACACAAAGATTTATTTTCATTGTTATCCTGCCTCCATCAATAGTTATCGGGAAGATCGTTTTCAAGAAGAACGACCTTCTTCTTATCTGTGTTCATTGAATATACCTTATTCATTGCCTCGCCGATAGTCTTTGCAACAAAGATCTTCTCCTCGGGATAGCCTGCAGAAAGGAGACCCTTCTTTATGGGCACGGCTCTCTTTTCGCCAACGAGAACAACGAAGTCGCAAACTGCCGCTGCCTGTGCGCCGAATGCTGCATTAAGCTCCTCTTCCTTTTCGCCAAGCTCTACCATACCGGGAGTTACGAGGATCTTATAATCCTCAAAGCAGGAAAGTGCATCAAGAGCAGCCTTAGCACCTGCGGGGTTTGAGTTATATGCATCGTCAATAACTGTGAGCTCACCCTTTTCAAGAAGCTCAAGTCTGTGGGGGATGGCCTTGATGGAGCTGATACCCTCTGCGATCTCCTCGGGAGTTACACCGTAGCTGTCTGCAATTGCAACAGCACCGCAGATATTCTGAACGTTATGCGCACCGAGAAGGCAGGTCTGGAAAATATACTCCTTGCCGTCGGGATATGTTACGGAGAACTTTGTTCCCTTCTTGGAAACGGAGATGACCTTGCCGCGATAGTCTGCGCCATCAACGGTACCGTAGGTTACAGCGCCATCGCGCTTTTCCTTTGCGATAAACTCGTTATCGATATTGAGATATGCCTTGCCGCCCTTTACCTCGTCTGCAAGAGCCATCTTTGTGGAAATGATATTCTCCATAGACTTGAAGGATTCAAGGTGCTGAGGGCCGATGGATGTTACGATACCGTCACAGGGATGAACGATATCGCAAAGCTCCTTGATCTCGCCCTTCTTCTTTGCGCCCATTTCGCAAACGAAGATCTCGTGGTA
Source organism: Candidatus Avispirillum sp. (assembly GCA_045638055.1). GTDB lineage: Bacteria > Bacillota > Clostridia > Oscillospirales > CAG-272 > Avispirillum. The sequence continues at coordinate 6,610 of JAZUAR010000198.1, read as the reverse complement.
TCCGCGAAGATATCCGCGAACTGTGATTGTAACGCCCATGGGAGTGTTATAGTTCTTAGGAGTCATGAGAACGTTATATCTCTGCTTGAGGATAGCTGTGAGGAAATGCTTCATAGAAGTCTTTCCGTAGCTTCCTGTAATGCCGATGATCTTGAGGTCGGGGCAATCTGCGAGGATCTTCTTTGCATCGCTGAGATAGTAGTTTCTTACAGCCGCCTCAACGGGTGCATTGATAAGGTTTGCAAGAAACATCATAACCGTGGAAAGAGCATAGAAGCCAAAGAGGATAACGTAGGAAAGGCCCTTTACGGGAAGAAGGAATGCAAGAGCTACAGCTACAAGGGCGAGGATGATATATGTTACCATCATTCTCTTTACTCGTGCTGTGAAAACAAGGGGAGTCTTTGCCTTCTTCTTAGGACGGTCTGCAAGAATAAGAACTGCGAAAACAACACAGAAAACTATGTGAAGGGCAGTTATATATCTGCCGCTGTCGTTTCTGATGAAATCGGAGAAAAGGCTGACTCCCATGAAAAGAAGGGAGAAAATGCCTACAACCATGGATGAGGGATTTTTCATCATCCACTTTACGTGTGTTCCCACTCCGTAGGAGTTGAGTTGGAACATATGTACGTTCTTGAGAAAGCCTATTGCGGATGCACCGATGAAGAGAACGGCGCAGGCTATAAGGATATAGATTTCCATATCTGTGTTCCTTTCAGAAATTAACCAATTTTAAGATAGGATCTGATAACCGCATTAAAGAGCGCGGGGTTATTGAGCCAGGGGAAATGTCCCGCACCTGCGATCTTTACAAGACCTGCATCGGGCATTTTCTTCTCCATCAGCTCTCCGTCGGAGAGAGGAGTTGCATCATCGAGAGTACCCCAGATGAGGAGCACCTCCTGATTTATCTTTTCAAAAAGATGGGTAAGGTCCTCGTTGACGGCCTTGACAAGACAGCCGCGCATTATGGGAGATGCCTTTGAATAATCGGAGCTTCCCTGCTTTGCCTGCCAGTTTTCAACCGCCTTCGGGAAAAGCTTTTTCATGGGGGCAGACAGCATAAACTTTTTGCCGATCTTGTAGGTTGCCACCTTGATCTTATAGTCAAGACCGCGCTTCGGAAGAACTCCTGCGGAATCCACAAGGATTATCTTTGAGATCTCGAAGGGGAGAGATTCACGGCTTGCAAGCTTGATTATAACTCTGCCGCCGTAGGAATGACCCATAAGAATTACGCTTTTAAGACCGAGCGCCTCGATGAAGAGAGATATCGTATCTGCAAATTTATCAACGTCCCAGGGTTCGGGGGGCTCGTCGCTTCCGCCAAAGCCGGGAAGTGAGGGAGCGATGGCACGGTATCCCTCGCTCACCACGTCGGAAAGGGGCGTATAAAGCTCTCTTTCCTGAGACCAGCCGTGTAAAATGACGACTGCCTCGCCCTCACCGCGGTCGGAATATTCTATATTTAATCCGTTAACTAAAATTTCCATAGTTACCTCAATATATCACATAGCTATACATATTAAATATATCACATATATCATTTTATGTCAAGAAAAACGGAATGCTACGGAGAAAAAATAATGAATTCTTCGCCATTCATTTCAAAAACAAAAGCCCTGCGAAAGCATGGCTTTTGTCAATTCTTTTTCGCATACAGCTCTTTGATAAGTGCGGCGGTTTTCTCGTCCGCAATATCGGAAAGGTCGCAGCCGTAGCGGATGCGCTCTCTTGCATAGGTTGAGCTCATATATGAAAGCGTGGGGTCTGAGGGAATGAGCACCGTTTCGATTCCCTCGTGGAAATGCTTCATTATCTCGGAAAGTGAATATTCATAATCAAAGTCCGTTGCATTGCGAACGCCCTTTGCAATAAATGACACTCCGTTTTCCTTTGTATAATCCGATGCAAGGCCTCGGCATACGGCGCATTTAACGTTCTCAATATCTCTCGTTGCGCTCTCAAGAATGGCAAGGCGCTCCTCTGCTGTGAACAGTCCCGTATTCTTCTCGGCGTTCACCATAACCACTGCGTGCACCTCGTCAAAGATCGCCGCCGCTCTTTTTATCAGGTCAACGTGACCCGCAGTTGCGGGATCGAAGCTGCCGGGAACTATGGCTATCTTTTTCATTCCTCATCCTCTTTTCTCATTTCAAGAAGGGTGATGCGGCTTCTGCCGTAGAGTGCAGTCTTTACAACGTCATACTTTTCGGAAAGCTCGCTGTTACCGCCGAAAACCTGCTCCATAACCTTTGCGCTATGATATTCATCGTTCTTGATATCCTTCTTTTTTACAGGAGCAGTTCCGTTATCGCTCTCGCAAACGATGCGTCCGCCGGCGCGGAGAAGTCCGCCCTCGGCAATAAGGGAAAGTGCCTCTGCCATATAGCCTGAAGCATAGGGAGGATCAAGGAAAATAAGATCGAATTCTTCCCTTCCTGCGGCGTTTTTCAGGAAATTCGCGAAGCTTCCCGTGGATATTCTGCATCTGTCGAAAAGCTTGGTCTTTTTGGCATTTGCCAAAACAATATCAACAGCCTCTCTTGCCTCGTCAATAAAGACGCAATGGGCAGCTCCGCGGCTGATTGCTTCAAGTCCGAGCTGTCCGCTTCCTGCAAAAAGATCAAGGCATCTGCGGCCCTCGATATCAAACTGTATCATTGAAAACAGCGCTTCCTTTGTTCTGTCCGCTGTGGGTCTTGTGTTCTCCCCTTCAAGGGTTGCAAGAGCGATTCCTCTTGCGCTTCCTGTTATGATTCTCATAGAAATTTCCTTTCGTTTTTTAGCCTTCCCCTTGAGGGGAAGGTGGGCGGCATAGCCGCTCGGATGAGGTGTAGGCAACGGATGTTGCCGTTGTTTTGAACCGCATAATAAAGCTTATGCTTGCTTTGCAAGACCTACGCCGCTTCGCGGCTACACCTCATCAGTCTCGCTTCGCTCGACAGCTTCCCCTCAAGGGGAAGCCAATTAAATGCTATCCTTTTTATGAAAATATTCAAATACTGCTTTTGCATCCGCTTCGCTTACCTTAGCTGTCTTGCGTATCTCCTCTGCAGTTGCTTCCTTCAGCTTTGAAAGTGTGCCAAAGGCAGACAAAAGCTTCTTTGCTTTCTGTGGGCCGATTCCCTTTATCTTTTCAAGGGATGAGGTTTTGAGAGTCTTTCGCTTTGCCTGAGTCATCTTTGAAACGGTGAAGCGGTGGACCTCCTCCTGAAGCTTATAGATAAATCTGAAAAGCTCGGGATCGCGGGCGATACTAAGCTCCGACGATTCCGTTACGAGAGTTCTCGTTTTATGATGATCGTCCTTCACCATACCGAATACGGGGATATCGTATCCCGCCTCTGCAAAAAGCTCCTTTATAACACCCACGTGGGTGCTTCCTCCGTCAAGGAGGATAAGGTCGGGCGCTTTTGAGAAGGACTCGTCCGAGCCGTCATCAAGATGGGAAAGGCGGCGGCTGAGAGCTTCTCTCATGGAGCCGTAATCGTCGGGAGTGTCCTTCCCCTTTATTTTAAAATATCTGTAATCACTCTTTTTAAGCCTTGCACGCTCTGCAACTATCATGCCGCAGGTGATGTGCTCAGACCCAAGGTTTGAAATATCGTATGCTTCAATTCGTTCGGGAAGCACCTCAAGACCGAGGGTTGAGGCAAGGGATACAAGAAGCTTTTCATCCGTATCCTCTCTTTTTCTTCTTGTTTCGCTATGGCGCACAGCATCCTTCTCCGCCATAAGGCAAAGCTTTTTGCCTTCTCCGCGGATAGGTGTGCGAACTACGATCTTTCTTCCCGCTCTTTCGGAGAGGTAATCTGCAACAAGCTGTCTGTCCTCCTCGTTCATCTCAAAGGACAAAAGGACCTCTTTGGGGATATATTCTCTTGCGGTATAGAGGTTTACAAGGAATGCCGCAAAGGGGCTTTCCTCCCCTTCTTCCGCTCCCGTTATCTCGTCGGCACCGAACATAAAATATTCGCTGTCGCAGATCATACCGCCGCGGATATATAGAACTGCGGCGCAGTCGCATCCCTCGTGGCTGGCTAAGGCAACGATATCGCATTCCGTATCGGGGGAAAGCTCTGTTTTCTGTCTTTCCGAAAGCTTTTTGAGAGCTGCCACCGCATCGCGGCAACGGGCTGCCTCCTCAAATCTTTCGTCCTCGGCGGCCTCCATCATTCGTTTGATAAGCGCATCCTCAACCTCTCCCGTATTACCGCGGAGAAGCTGGAGGGCGCATTTTATTATCTCGCCGTATTCCTCTCGGCTTACGTCTCCGGCACAAAGACCGCAGCAGCGGCCTATCTGACGGTAAACGCAGGGGCGCCCCTTTCCTATATCCTCGGGGAACTTCCTTTTGCAGGAGGGCAGACCGAGAGTTCTCTCGATGGTGCCGATCACCGTCTGCACAGTCTGTGAGCCTGAATAGGGGCCGAAGTAGGTTCCCTTCTCGTCTCTCTTCCTCGTCATCACGATGCGGGGGTATTCCTCGTTCGTTGTGACCTTGATATAGGGATAGGATTTTGCATCCTTTAAGAGGATATTGTATTTTGGGGTATACTGCTTTATGAGATTATTCTCAAGAACCAGCGCCTCCATTTCCGTATCGCAGGTGATATAACGGAAATCCGCTACGTGGGAGACCATTTTATCCGTTTTTATATTATGGGTGCCGTGGAAATATGAGGTGACGCGGTTTTTCAGCGCTCTCGATTTTCCAACGTAGATGACCTTGCCATCCTTATTCTCCATAATATAAACGCCCGGAGACTTCGGCAAAAGGAGCGCCTTTTTTCTCAGGTATTCAATTGTGCTCTCTTTTGACATAAGACTCCTTTAGCTTTATACTGCTCTTATCTTTTCTCTTTTCGCCTTTTAAATGCATCTGCATTTAAGCAAAAAGACGCCCTGTAAGGGCGGCTGCTCTGATCATATTCTGATTATTCGCTGAATCCTGTGTCGATAAGTGCGCAGAGACCCTCAACTGCCTCGTTCTCATCAGCACCGTCAGCAATGATTGTGATGTTCATGCCCTTAACGATACCGAGGGAAAGAACGCCGAGAAGGCTCTTAGCGTTGATTCTGCGGTCTTCTCTTTCAACCCAGATAGAGCTCTTGAAGGAATTTGCCTTCTGGATAAAGAATGTTGCAGGTCTGGCATGGAGACCAACATTGTTTTTTATTGTTACTTCGCGTGAAACCATTTCAATTCTCCTGAGTCGAAATTACTGCCGTATGCACGGCTAATATTTGCTTCATTATAGCAAAGAAAATAGCCAAAATCAAGTGATTTTTATTATTTTCTCGATTTTTACAACGATATATTAATTTTTTCTAAATTTCTGAGAATTTTTAGGGCAATTTGTCACAAAATTGCCCTGCTTTTTCGATCAAAGCACCTTATATCCCTGTGCTTCAACCGTGCTTTTCAGCTTTTCATCGGAAATTTCCTTTGCGAGAGTCACTACTGCCTCTCCCTTTTCGTGGGAAACTGCCGCCGCTTCAACCTCGGAAAGCTCCTCGAGGCACTTCTTTACTCTTGCCTCGCAATGGGGGCACATCATTCCTTCTATCTTCAAAATCTTTTCCATTTTCTTTTTCTCCTTTTTTGTTTTTTTATTTTTTCTGTCTTTTTTTGTGCTCATTATATCCACTAGATTAAGTCGCAGCGCATTGGAAACCACCGAGAAGCTGGAAAGGCTCATTGCTGCCGCGCCGAACATAGGTGTCAGCTCAAGGCCGAGGGCCGCAAAGGCGCCTGCCGCAAGAGGGATTCCAATAACATTATATATAAACGCAAAGAAAAGGTTTTCGTGGATATTGCGAAGAGTTCTTCTTGAAAGGCGTATTGCCGCCGCCGCTGAAAGCAGAGATGAATTAACAAGAACTATATCTGCAGACTCGATTGCAACGTCAGTTCCCGCGCCGATGGCGATACCTATATCCGCGCGCTTGAGGGCGGGAGCATCGTTTATTCCGTCGCCAACCATTATGACCTTACCCTCCTTTTTAAGAGAGCGGACAACGGCCTCCTTCCCATCAGGAAGAACGTTTGCGATGACCTCGTCGATGCCGACGCCTTTCGCTACTGCGTTTCCTGTTTTTTCGTTATCGCCTGTGAGCATGATAACGCGAAGACCCATGTTTTTAAGCTGAGAAACCGCCTCGGCAGAGTCCTCCTTCACAGTATCGGAAACTGCAATAAAGCCGAGGATCTCTCCCTCCTTTTCAAAGAACAAGGGAGTTTTTCCCTCCTCTGCAAGGGAGGCTGCTTTTTTTCTTATGTTTTCATCAATTGTACAAAGGCTTGAAATATACGAAAGGCTTCCGCCGGATACGCGATTACCGCAATTTTTTGCGGCGACTCCACTTCCGGGGAGAGTTTCAAAGGATTCTGTTTCCTTTATTTCGATTCCCTTTTGCTCGCAGTACTCAACGACAGCGCGGCCGAGGGGATGCTCGCTCTTTTTTTCAAGAGAATAAGCAACAGAAAGAAGCTCATTTTCATCGGCGGACAAAGTGTAGGTATCGGAAACTGACATCTCGCCCTTTGTTACGGTGCCCGTTTTATCAAGGACGATTATCAAGTCCGATCGTAGCCATGTCG
>JAZUAR010000197.1:0-2005 GCA_045638055.1 Candidatus Avispirillum sp. | reverse complement strand
ATATCAAATTTCAGTTGGGTGCGTAAATATAGATTTCGCCCTCAAGCGGAGGGCTGACCAAGGTAGAAACCTTCGGTTTCTACGCGAAGAATCTTCGATTCTTCCAGGTGCACCTTTGGAATCCGGTAAGGCAAAAGGTGTTTCGCCTCTGCGGAGGCGACAAGGGCTCCGCGCCCTTGACTGCGCCGCCTTTTGAAAAAAGCGGGCGGAAACTTCAAAAAGCAAAGTCCTTTTTCAAAGTTTTTTGAAGGTGCAGGAAACTTTTTCAAAAAAGTTTCTTGCGTATCAAACTATATTCCCAAATCTGTTGGTAGTATAATCGCGGTCGACGGTGATTACGGTGTTGTAGGTGGGGCTCAGCTTTTTGATCTCCTTGTCGATATATTCGCACATATCTCGGTCGGAGAGGGGGAATTCATCGGTAACAGCAACGTCGAAGATGAGGTTTGAGTGGGTAACGCCGAAAACTGCGCGGAAGTCGTGCATGGAGGCGGGGGAGCCTTGCTCTGCGGCGATATGGGAGATGATCTCGGATATCTCGGCGCGGAGGGCGTTCACCTTAGGGTCGGAATGCTGAACGGGGTCCATATGGATAACGAGCTCGATATTGCCCTCGGCTCTGAAGTCGTTTTCTATGTTATCGCAAAGATCGTGGGAGACCATAACGTCGCCCTCTGCGTCCACCTCAACGTGAACTGTGGCAAAAATTCTGCCTGCGCCGTAGCTGTGGATAACGAGATCGTGAATACCCAGCACTCCGTCGTATGATCTGATCTTTTTAACAATAGAGGAGATGATCTCGCGGTCGGGGGCTTTGCCGATGAGAGTATCGGATGCTTCGCGGATAAGGTTGATTCCGAGGACGATGATGTAGATTGCGATAGCGCCGCCGAGGATGGCGTCTGTATATCTGCCTGTATAGGGGGAGATGAGCATACCGACAACAACGGCACCCGTTGCAAAAATATCACCGATGGAGTCGATGGCGGAGGCCTTGAGGGCATCGCTTCCTATCTTCTTTGCCACTGCGCCGTAATAGACAGCGAGAGCGGCCTTGCCAGCCATAGTCACTGCCATAACGATGATGGATATAAGGTCAAAGCGTGCGCCCTCGGTGCCTGTGAAGAGCTTTTCGGCAGAATCGCGAAGGAGCTCAACGCCGAGGACTGTGATGATAACGGAGATAAAAAGTCCGCAGAGGTATTCCATTCTTGCGTGACCGTATGGGTGCTCGCGGTCTGCGGGCTTTCCCGAAAGGTGATAGCCCACGAAGAGGAAAACAGAGCTTCCCGCATCGGAGAGATTGTTGATTGCATCGGCAATAACGGCAATACTTCCCGAGATTATTCCGATGGTTACTTTAATGATAAAGAGCAGGACGTTTGCGCATATTCCGACGATACCGCAGGCCTTGCCCTTCGAAAGTCTTTCCTTTGTATTTTCCATGATAACTCCAATTGCTTTTTGGTTTTATAGTCTATTATATGATAAATTTTCCTTTTTGCTTTGCAAGTTTTTTAATCATACCATAACTGCCGACACTTTTCAAGATATATGGGAAAAAGGGCTTGAAAATCGGCTGTCTCCCTTGACTTTAAGGGTATATAGGAATATAATTTATTATGTATATTAATATGGTGCACTATATCCATTTGTGTGCGATACAAAAGAAAGGTAATGTTTTTTATGAAAAAGATAATGCTCGGCAACGAGGCTGTGGCAAGAGGTCTTTACGAGGCGGGAGTTCATTTTATTTCCAGCTATCCCGGCACTCCCAGCACCGAAATCACAGAGTTTGCCGCAAAATACAATGAGATGTATGCAGAGTGGGCTCCCAATGAGAAGGTAGCCTTCGAGGCGGCATACGGCGCTGCTATCGGCGGCGGCCGTTCCTTCTGCGCAATGAAGCACGTTGGTCTCAACGTTGCTGCAGACCCCCTCTTCGTTTCCGGTTATACAGGAATCAACGGCGGCTTTGTTATCGGTGTTGCAGATGACCCCGGTA
>JAZUAR010000196.1:0-6650 GCA_045638055.1 Candidatus Avispirillum sp. | reverse complement strand
AGTGTTCTGTGCTCGTATCTGGGCTCGCTTGTTACGTTGATTCCAAGCTTCTTATATGTCTTTTCATCAACGGAGGAAAGGATAACGGAGAAATGAGCATCGCAGTCCTTAAGGAGAGTGATAGCCTCCATTGCTTTCTTTGCATCCTCGTTCTTTACAGAGCTTGCCGCAAGAGCGATAAGCACCTCATCGGAGTGGAGTCTGGGGTTACGGCTGCCGAGAAGGCTTGTCTTCATGCTGCAGATAGGCTCAAGGATCTCTGAGCTGATAAGGTGGACCTCATCGGGAATTCCCGCAAGCTTCTTGATAGCATTAAGAAGAAGTGCCGCAGATGCGCCGAGAAGATCGCTTGTTTTTCCTGTGATGATGGAGCCGTCGTTAAGGACCATAGCGCCTGCAGGATTGCCTGTCTGCTCTTCCTTATCAAGGGCAGATGCAATTGCAGGGTTTATATCGCTTGTAACACCCGCCTGCTGCATAATAAGCTTGTGCTTATTTACAAGAGACTCGGGTCCCTTAAGCTTTGCAAAATCCTGAGCGGAGGAATAGTAACGGCGAAGAATTTCCTTGTTAGCCGCTTCTCTTACCGCATCGTCATCAAAGATGCAGAAGCCTGCCATATTAACTCCCATGTCTGTAGGAGACTTATAGGGGCATTCCCCAAGCATCTTCTCCATCATGGAACGGAGTACAGGATAAATTTCAACGTCTCTGTTGTAATTTACAGCAGTCTTGCCATAAGCATCAAGGTGGAAGGGGTCAATCATATTAACGTCATCAAGGTCAACTGTTGCAGACTCATATGCAACGTTAACAGGATGCTTGAGAGGAAGATTCCACACAGGGAATGTCTCAAACTTTGCATATCCTGCCTTGATACCGCGCTTGTTCTCATGATAAAGCTGAGAGAGGCAAACTGCCATCTTTCCGCTTCCGGGACCGGGAGCAGTTACAACAACGAGAGGACGCTCTGTTTCGATATATTCGTTTTTGCCATAGCCCTTTTCGCTAACGATGCCGGCAATATCGGAGGGATATCCGGGGATGGAATAGTGAAGAAAGCTCTTGATACCGAAATTGGAAAGCTTTTCACGGAAAATGTCAGCACCGGGCTGTGCCTGATAGCGGGTGATAACAACGCTGCCGACGTAGAATCCCATATGACGGAACGCATCGATAAGACGAAGCACGTCATCATCATAAGTGATACCGAGGTCACCGCGGATCTTGTTCTTTTCAATATCCTCAGCATTGATTACAATAACAAATTCAGCCTCATCCTTCATGGTTGCGAGCATTCTGATCTTGGAGTCAGGCTCGAATCCGGGAAGAACACGGGATGCATGGAAGTCGTCAAAAAGCTTGCCGCCAAACTCAAGATAGAGCTTGCCGCCAAACTGAGCGATTCTTTCTCTTATGCATTCAGACTGAATGGACATATATTCATTATTATCAAAACCTATTTTCATAGAACACCTCACTGAATATATCAACAAGATATATCATATCACATTTTACCGATAACAGCAACCGATTTTTGAATTTTTATAAAATAAAATTGACATTGAGTTCGGGAAATGGTAGCATATAGAAAAGGAGATGATAAAATGCTTAACGTTTATCTTGTTTTTATTGCCGCAATCAGCCTTATTTGCATAATAGTTTTCTGTGTGGATAAGAGGATTTCCAAAAACGAAAATGCTGTAAGAGTGCCTGAAATCGTACTTTTATCCCTAATTTCTCTCGGAGGTGCTGCGGGAGGCCTTATCGGAATGTACTCCTTCAGACACAAAACTGTTTTCAAGGATAAATTTCACTTTGGCATCGGACTCTGGACCTCTCTTATTCTTCAGATTGCAGTTGGAATCCTTATTGCCCTCGTAGAATCCAAGGGCATTGAATACTTTAATCTTTGAGGAGGCAGAAAATGAAAAAGAACACTTCCCCCGTTTCAGATTTTTTCAAAAAAGTATGGCTCCTTCTCAGATGTATTTTCACTTCCCTTTCCTTTGTCGGTTTATGGGCAGGAATCGCTCTTTTGGAGAGCAGCCTTGGAATTTATATTATTATAATATCCGCAATACTTCTCATTCTTTGCATTTATACAAATATTATATTGCCCATTATGAGGATCCCTCTCAAAAAAAGATAAAGAAAACCACCGCTTCCGCGGTGGTTTTCTTGTTATTTAACGTTCAGTATCGCGTTGATCTCACTTCTTACACTTCCCGACGTGAACTGATAGAAGGGATTTGAATCAAGATTAAACGTGGTGGGAGCCTCATAGCCCATATTGGAATAAATTGTATAATTCATTCCGGAGTCTCTGAGATAGTCATACACCCATCTGTATCTTTCCTCATACACAGCGCGGGAATCGCTGTCGCCCTTGAGGTAAGAATCCTCATAGGTTGCGCCGAGACCGAGAAGGTCAAATACGCAAAGGAAGCGGTAAAGCTTGTCAATTCTCATAGAATTATGCTCGCCGCCCTCGGGAGCATCGAAATTATCGATAGCAGAAACGATAAGGCCTCTCATATACTCGTAGTTTTCCTGAATATACTCATAGGAAACGAAGTCGAATGCGCGGTTGTAAGCACCAACGAAGCAGTAAGGCTCAGTGCCGCCGTTTTCATAGCCCACAAGCTTACCTGCCTCAACGTACATCTCCATGAATTCCCACATATATTCCCAGCCGTGGCCATAGACCTTATACATATAATCCTTGATAAGCTCGTTATAACGGTCAAGACTCATCGTGGGATCAAAGGAAACCTGAGTGAACATATATGCCTTCATGGCCTCGAAGTTATATCCGGGACACATGGTATGTCCTTCATAATAGAAGCCTGTGATTCCGTGCTCATAAAGCCACGTTACGTCATAATAGATGGTATAAATGTTGGGAATATCGTAGAGCCACCAGTTGTTGGTCTCGGGATAGTACCACATCCACAGCTCAGCACCTGTCTGCTTACAAAGGGCAGACATGCTGTCGATAAAATCTTCAAATTCAGCTCTTGACATACCGTACAAGCCGTTTCCGCAGCACTCCTCGTCAGTACCGAGGGGGTGGTTTGCGCAGCTTGTTCCGCCAAGAACAAGGATCAGATGCTCGCTGGGAACAACGGTCTTGGGAAGCTCCTTCTCGTACATGAGCGTATAGAGCTTGAGTCCGGGATAATACTTCTGAATATCCTCTGCACCGCGGTTTTTAAGCTCAAGATAAATATCAACGTAGCTGGACTGACGGGCAGCCTTTGTACAGTTACGGCAGGTGCACCAGATCATATTATCGCAAAGTGAGAAGGAGAAGCAGGTAGTGCCGTCTTCATAAAGGAAAGGAACCTTTCTTCCCTCAGAAACGTAATCAATATATTCAAGAAGACCTGTGAAAAGCTTCTCATACTGCTTATTATCGGTAGCGCAGGGCTGCCATTTGGTTTCATCATGGGGTTCACCGGACATCAGCTTTGCATAATATCTGTCCTCAAGTGTACCGTAGCTCTCATCGGGCATTGTACCCGTTGCCATCTGATGATACATATGAACGGAATGAATATCGATCACAACGGCTCCCACGTAGTTTCCGTAGTAGGATGCAGGAATCTTATCGCCCTTGAAATCAAATCCGATAGCAGCATTAAGACCGCGAGGCAGAGCGTATGTAGTTCTGTAATCCTGATTAGGGTTAAAGGTTGTCTTTGACTGACGGAATCTGTAGCCCGGCACAAAAGTGACGCTTGTTCCCTCTTCAATATCAACAGTTCTCTGCTTATAAAGGAACATATAATAGTTCTCAATAAAGCCGAAGCCGAGATAATCCTCTATAATTTCGTATGCCGCATACATATTACCGCGGTCAGTACCGAAAATATGAAGATTGCCCTCAGTCACCTCATACTTATATCCCTCCTGACCAAGCTCAAGACCCAGCTCCGAGGACTTATCTACATCGTGGATATAGATTCCATGCTCAGTTGTGCGCTCGCCGCGCTCAATAAGAGGCTTCACACCTGTTGCTGCAAAGATATGCTCCTGCAGAAGCTCTGCTGCCATATATTCATTGTCGCTGTAAAGGCAGTCCTCCTCAACAACGATAGAAAATCCTGAAATATCATATCCGCCCACAGTAAATCTGAAAAGCTGATAATCACTCTCATAATCTGAGGGATCTGCTTTTCCGACAAAGCAAAGCTTGAGATTATAAGAATCAACAGGAGAAAGTGTGCCGTCTGCATTAAAATCTCCCGCAGCGATAATGCAATTATCGTCACCTTTTCCGACAATAGTGGCCTTAACTGCAAAGGAATCGAGAGAGTTAACCGATTTATCGGAATTAACGTCTCCCAGCTCGTAGGTATTATCATTTATAATACCGTGGGTGAGGTCGAAGTTGTCCTCGTCAAGCACAATAGGTCTGTACTCTGCAAAAACGCCCGTAGCAAGTACAGAAAGCAAAACAGCAAGACTGAAAACAACGCTGAATATTTTCTTCATATGGTTACCTCCATATATGTCTTAAGTAAATACATTATAGCAGATATTAAATAAAATTTCCACATAAAATTCATAAAATAAAAAAGAAACCGCCGAAAACGGCGGTTTCTTAAATATTACTTCTTGTTTGCGATCTCGTCTGCGAGCATTGCAATGAAGTCCTCAGCCTTCATTGTTTCTGTCTGCATAGAGCCGGAGCGGCGAACTGCAACAGTTCCCTCCTCCTGCTCCTTATCACCGATAACAAGCATATAAGGAACCTTGGAAAGCTGTGCCTCACGGATCTTGAAGCCTGTCTTTTCCTGGCGCTTATCTGCTGCGCAACGGATACCGCACGCCTGCATCTTAGCGATGAGCTCGTCTGTATACTCGTTGTTTCTGTCTGTGATAGGAAGAACCTTAACCTGCATAGGAGCGAGCCATGCGGGGAACTTACCTGCGAAGTGCTCGATAAGGATACCGATGAATCTCTCAATAGAGCCGAATACTACGCGGTGGATCATGATGGGACGGTGCTTCTGACCGTCAGCGCCCATATATTCTGCCTCGAATCGCATGGGAAGCTGGAAGTCGAGCTGGATAGTACCGCACTGCCATGTTCTGCCGATGGAGTCCTCGAGGTGGAAGTCGATCTTAGGACCGTAGAACGCGCCGTCACCCTCGTTAACAACGTAAGGAAGGTTCATCTCGTCAAGAGCAGCACGAAGACCGTTTGTTGCTACCTCCCAGTCCTCTTCGCTACCGATAGAGTTCTCGGGCTTTGTGGAAAGCTCAACGTGGTACTTAAAGCCGAAGAGGCTGTATACCTCATCGATAAGGCGAACAACGCCCTTGATCTCGTCTGTGATCTGCTCCTTTGTCATGAAGATATGAGCATCGTCCTGTGTGAAGCAACGAACTCTCATAAGACCGTGGAGCTGACCGCTCTTCTCGTGACGGTGAACGAGACCAAGCTCGCCGACTCTCATGGGAAGATCTCTGTAGGAGCGGGGCTCGGACTTATAAACAAGCATACCGCCGGGACAGTTCATAGCCTTAACTGCGAAGTCTACGTCGTCGATAACGGTTGTATACATATTTTCCTTGTAGTGATCCCAGTGACCGGATGTTTCCCAAAGCTCACGGTTGAGCATGATGGGAGTCTGAACCTCAACGTAGCCTTCTCTTGTGTGGATCTGTCTCCAGTAATCGATAAGAGTGTTCTTGAGGATCATACCGTTGGGAAGGAAGAAGGGGAAGCCGGGGCCTTCGTCTCTCATCATAAAGAGACCCATTTCCTTACCGATCTTACGGTGGTCACGCTTCTTAGCTTCCTCGATGCGTGTGATGTACTCTTCGAGGTCTGTCTTGTTGGAGAATGCTGTACCGTAGATACGGGTGAGCATCTTGTTCTTCTCGTTACCTCTCCAGTATGCACCTGCAACGCTTGTAAGCTTGAACGCCTTAACAGCGGATGTGTATGTTACGTGAGGGCCTGCGCAAAGCTCAACGAAGTCGCCCTGCTTGAAGAAGGAAAGCTCCTCATCCTCGGGAAGATCGTTGATGAGCTCGATCTTGTAGGGCTCACCCTTCTCTTCCATGAGAGCAAGAGCCTCAGCTCTGGAAAGAGTGAATCTCTCAAGCTTGAGGTTCTCCTTTGTGATCTTCTTCATTTCAGCCTCGATCTTTGCAAGATCCTCCTCTGTGAAGGGGGTCTCGCGGTCGAAGTCGTAGTAGAATCCGTCCTTGATGGAAGGACCGATTGCAAGCTTTGTTTCAGGGAAAAGGCGCTTTACTGCCTGAGCGAGGATATGGGAAGCGGTGTGGCGAAGAGCGCCGCGACCTGCCTCATCCTCAAAGGAAAGCTCCTGAACGGAGCCATCGTGCATGATTACTTTCATTGATATATCTCCTTAAATTTATTAAAAGCAAAATAAAAAAACACCCACGCAGAAAAATCTGCCAAGGGTGCATAGCACGGTTCCACCTTGCATTTAACTCATAGGTCTTTAACGCAGACTTACGGTATACTCATCGTATACAAGCTCGGGAGTGGTCTTCACGATAATCAGAACAATCAGCGCTTTCAGCCGCGGCACCGAATCTCTTTTGCTATCATATCGCTACTCTTTCCGTCATTGCTACATATATTTATATCACTTGCGACGTAT
>JAZUAR010000195.1:0-5160 GCA_045638055.1 Candidatus Avispirillum sp. | reverse complement strand
CGTCGAGGTTGTTCTGCTTTGCCATCTTTGCAAGCTCGAACTTACCTGCAGTTGCGCCGCGCTCAGCTTCAACTCTCATCTCAAGGTTCTTCTTTGTGGAAGTTGTAACAACCTCACCGAGAAGCTCTGCAAACTTTGCAGCGTGCTCAGCCTCCTCGTAAGCTGCCTTTTCCCAGTAGAGACCGATCTCGGGGTAACCCTCGCGGTGAGCAACTCTTGCCATTGCAAGGTACATACCAACCTCAGTGCACTCGCCCTGGAAGTTAGCACGGAGACCCTCGATGATTTCAGCGGGAACGCCATTGATGATGCCAACCTCGTGCTCACAAGCCCAGCCCTTGTCGCCGTCCTCTACGAGCTCAACGAACTTTTCTGCGGGCTGCTTGCAAAGAGGGCACTTTTCAGGAGCGTGCTCGCCTTCAACGATCTCACCGCATACTGTGCATTTCCATTTTTTCATAATTATGTTTCTCCTTTCGACTTTTGGTCGCAAAAAATATGTTTTAATTGAAAGGGGATTTTTTAAACCTCGCCTTTATGTATTGATTATATCAAATATTTATGATAGAATAAAGTACTAATTATAAATCTTTTGTGATGAAAATGAGATTTTTTCACATCACAGGAAGGAAAAATAAAATGAAGAAAATTTTTAGATTGATCCTTGCCGCAGTGATCGCCGCAGCGGCTCTCGGCTCTTGCGCAGGAACAGCAGCAGCCCCCGAAAACACAGGCCCCGTTGAAACAACGGCAAATGAAAAGCTCCCCTCCTATGCAGGTCAGAGTATCCCCGATTACGACAGCAACGGTAAGTTCATCCTCACCTCAGGAACTGACCGCGTTGTTTATCCTTACGGCACAGGCTACGCTGTTTTTACCTTTGAGGGCAAGGGTGTTAAGAAGATTCAGCAGGTTCTCACTTTTGAGGATAACGATGCAGCAACAGCATACGTAAATCAGATTGCTCTCGAAGCTGTAGATAAGGGTGAAGTGCCTCCCACAATGGCTATCAGCGAAAATTACGTTATCGTTCAGATCGGCCTTTCCACAGATTCCAAGAGCCTTGGCTACTATTACACTCAGTCAAGAGATAAGGTTACAACAGACTTTTCTGAAAGCGCCACGGAGGACGAGCATTGAAAAATACAGTATTCTCCCCGGCTGATATCCTGCTCCCACCTTATAAATCAAATGATTCCCGCTGGGAAGCCTACGGCGTGATCGCCTGCGACCAGTTTACAAGCGAGCCCGAATATTGGGAAAGAGTGGCAGCATCAGTAAAGGATAGCCTTTCCTGCTACGATCTTGTACTTCCCGAGGCATACCTCGGAACCGAGCTTGAGAAATCCCATAAGGCAATCGTTTCCGAGAACCTTAAAAAAGTAGAAGAAAAGCTTGAAAAGCACGAAGATTGCCTTATCTATATTGAAAGAACTCTTCCCGACGGCGCTGTCCGCGCAGGTCTTGTGGGAAAGATCGATCTTGAAGCATACGATTTCAGCCCCGATTCCAAGTCCTTTGTCCGCGCAACCGAGGAAACGGTAATCAGCCGTATTCCCCCCAGAGTTGCTGTCAGAAGAGAGGCTCCCGTTGAGCTTCCTCACGTTATGGTCTTTGCAAACGATACTGAAAAAATGCTTATCAAGCCCCTTGCAGACAGAAAGGATGAGATGACTCTCCTTTATTCATTCACTCTTATGCAGGGCGGAGGCAGCATCTGCGGCTATAAAATCACAGGTGATCTTCTTTTGGAGGTGACCGAAACCATCGCAAAGTACGAAACGGCTGACGGTGACGCCCTTGTATATGCAATGGGCGACGGAAATCACTCCCTTGCAAGCGCAAAGGCTCACTTTGAGGATATCAAAAAGCAGCTTGGAGACAGCGCTATGTCCCATCCTGCCCGCCATGCCCTTGTTGAGGTGGTTGATCTTTATGATGATTCCATCGTTTTTGAGCCTATTTACAGAATTCTCACAGGCTGCAGCGCAGATGATTTTGTGAATTATGTAAATTCCCGTATGACTGAAAGCGAAAAAACTCATAAGGTTATCGTGATCTGGGGCAAAAATGAGAAGGAAATCGAGCTTCCTGCCATCCATTCTCTTGCTGTCGGCAGCCTCCAGATGCTTATTGACGACTATATTTCTGCAAAAAATGATGTAGAATGTGACTATATCCACGGCACAGACTCCCTCAGAGCTCTCAGCGAAAAAGAGGGAAGTGTAGGCTTTATTTGCGCCGGAATTGAAAAGGACGAGCTTTTCTCCTACGTTTCAACCTTCGGAAATCTTCCCAGAAAAACGTTTTCTATGGGTGAAGCGGCAAGTAAAAGATACTATATCGAGGCCAGAAAAATAATTTAGTCGATTGCATAACCTGGTTTTGCAGGTGTAAAAAACGACACAAAAATAGCTGAATTTCAGCCGTTGCCTAATTGAAATCGGATAAAAATCAAGGTGCGCCCCGCGTTTTGCGGGGCGTTTTTTGGTCAAAAGTCTTCCTTTTTATTATATATAATAATAACAATAAAATAGTGGCGATAAAGAAGCCTTCCGGGGCATTTTGTGTAATATGCAGTTTGAGTATGGTAAATAAGACGAAAACACCATAAAAAACGTTATGAAAAACGGCGTTATATGGGATGAAAAACGGACTTTTTGTGCCGTTTGCTCAAGTTGAATCGTGAAATTGCCAAAAAATATTTATTTTTTTACAAACTCTTGACATTGTTCTAAGGGAAAAGTATAATGTAAGTACCAATATTATTAGGAGGTATACCCATGAGAAAATTCTTATCAGTGATCATGGTCATTGCAATGCTTGCAACCAGCATTCTTCCTGCTGTTGCAAACGTAGTTGCAGCTGATGCGGATACCCTCGTAATCGACATGTCCAGCGCAGGATTCGTTGAGAACGAAGACGGTTCCGTTTCCGCTAAGGTTGACCTTGCGTTCACTAATAACCCTGGTTTCGTTGACCTCTCTCTGTTTGTTTACTATAACACAACAGAAGTAGGTGAAGGAAACAATGAGTCTGCAGCTGCTTATGCAGACTATGCTGCTATTTCTGCAGGTAAGAGATCTACTCTTGCTGCAGTGAAGAAACTCTTTACAGCAGCAGGTGTTGCAACAGGCGCTAACGTTTATGGTATTCAGATTGACGTAAACTGCTACGATCCTGAAACCAGCGATCCTGTTCTCAACACAGCAACAGGCACATTCGCAACTCTTGAGTTTACAGCTGAGGAATTCTCCGCTGATATGCTCGCTAACATCGGTATGTTCATCGTTGATGAAATTGCATACGATGCTGACGGTGAAGAGGTTGCAGTTGAGGTTGCTAACCCCACAATCGCAGTTGGTGCAAAGCCTGAAGATCCCTATGCACCTAAGTACGATGTTGAAACATTCCCCGCTGACAAGTTTGTTGTTAATGCAACTGGCGTAAAGGTGTATGAGAATGCTTTTGTTGAGGGCGAGGCTCCCACAGCAGATGTAAACATTGAGATTCACGGTAACACCGTTGAAGGTATCTTTGGTTTCCGCGCATTCGTTACATACCCCTCCGAGCTTACAGCTGTTGATCTTAAGGCTGGCGAACTTCTTAAGGATCCTACATGGATGACTAAGTTCAAGGATACTCAGACCAACCTTATCCTTGCAGATGAGCTTGAGAAGATCGCTAACGACGATCCTGATGCGCTTAGCGTAGTTAATACTGCTGTTAACGCATTTAAGTTTGTTGGATATGACACATATGCAACAGACGATGTTAAGCTTACAATCCTCTTGGTTGAGGGTGCTAACTGGTACGATGCTGTTTATGGTGATGGCGTTCTTCAGACCATCACATTCGAGCTCCCCGAGGATGCTGCTGCCGGTGACAAGTGGAATATCGGTGTAGCTTCCGATGACAAGGGTAGTATCTGTGATAACGGTGGCGCTTCAGTAGATAACCAGGATGCAAGCTTGAAGGGCAAGCCCATTATTGCTAGCTTTGATAACGGTTACATTGAAGTAATTTCCGTTAAGGAAGAGTCCTTTGAGGATCTTACATTCTCTGCAAACGATATCACAATTTCTGCTGATAACAAGACAGCAACCGTTAACGTTAACGTATATGGTAACGGTGGAGAAGCATACCCCTACGGCTTCTGGGGTGCTAAGCTTTATGTTTACTATCCTGCAGATATCAGCGTAACAGACGTTTCCGGTGGTAAGATCACTCCTCCCTCCAGCCTTACTCTCGGTAACTTTGACGAAAACCTCCATGAACTTATTGCAAACGAGAGCTCCAGTCTTTTAGTTACTCAGGCTCCTGCTGCACTTGAAAAGAGTGGCTTCGATTGGGAGAATGAGGACTTCAGAATTACTACTGTTTACTTTGAAGCTCCTACAGACGAGCAGTGCATTGTTAAGAACGGTGAGTTCCTCACAATCACATTTGATCTTCCTGAGTCTGTTCAGGCAGGCGATTCCTGGTATGTAGGTCTTGCAACAAACTATGACAACTATGACGTAATCGGCTACCTTGAGGATCCCGCTGAGGATGCTTCAGCTGTTAAGCTTGAGCATGCTATTGACAACGGTTCCATCACTCTCGCTGGTGACGCAGTAGTTGAGCCCGAACCTCCTGTTCACGAGCACGAGCTCGAGTACACAGCAGGTGTTGAGGCAGGCTGCCACTACATCGGTAACACTGAGTACTGGTACTGCGCTGGTTGTGATACAGTATTTGCTGACGAAGCAGCTACACAGATCACAAACAGAAAGAACGTAATCATTCCCGCTACTGGCTCCGAGCTTCTCTCTCACATTGATGCAGTTGAGCCCGCTTGCCACTACAATGGTAACATTGAGTACTGGGTATGCTACGAGTGTGAGCAGGTATGGGCTGACGAGGCTCTTACACAGCTTACAAACATTAAGAATGTAATCCTCCCCGCTACAGGTTCTGAGAACCTTGAGCACCACGAGGCTACAGCTCCTACATTCGAAGCTAACGGTAACATCGAGTTCTGGTACTGCCCTGATTGCGGATGCTTCTGGCAGGATGCAGCTCTCACACAGCTTACTAACCGCTTCAACGTTATCATTCCCGCTCTCACACAGGCAACTGTAACTGTTGGTACAGCTACTGCTATCAAGGGCGACAATG
>JAZUAR010000194.1:0-4188 GCA_045638055.1 Candidatus Avispirillum sp. | reverse complement strand
GCGCGGCGGGAGCGGTTGCGCAGGCACGGTTCTTCCAGACGAAGATCTTGCCGTTCTTTATCTCAACGTAATTGCCCTGAGAAACGTTATTCTGAAGCCACGTGTGCATTGTGCCGATGCCTGAGATCGCATATGCGCCCTGAGGGATCTTTGTGTTGCCCGCGCCGTAGGGGAAAACGGAAAGAACTGTGCCGTCATTGAGGATGATCGCTTCGCTTCCGTATATATTTGTTCCTGTGGAAGCCTTATCCTTGTATACAACGAGAGAGTTTGCCGCTCTTGTGATATTTGTTCCCGCAATGTTGGTGGAGGAGATAAGGCCGTCAGCCTTTGCGCCGTCAAGGTCGAGAGTGAGCTTTCCGGGGAGGACCTCCCATTTTGCAATGAGGTAAAGGCCGCCGCTCGGCATCACGGTTTCTGCTGTGGCGCGGTCGCCGCCTGCGGTAAACCAGCCGAGGAACTTGTGGTACTCACGCTGAGCCTCGGGAAGAGCGCCTACTGCGCTTCCGGGGAGGACTACCTTGTTGAGAGAATCGTATGCGCTCTTTGTTTCGTAAACCGTAACTGTGTTTTTCTCGCTGTCAAACACAACGTAGTTTCCGACCTTAATATTTTTGGAAAGCCATTCAAAGCCGCTTCCGATACCTGAAAGAACGAAGCCGCCCTCGGGTATCTCAGTATTGCAGGTGCCGTAGACGGGTGCGGAGATAACGATTCCGTCAGCACCGACAACCGCCTCGGCGCCAAACTCGTTTGTGGGAGTTTTGTCTGATGTGTATTCGCTGTTGTACAGAATGAGGGAGTCTGCGGGGCGGTACGTGTTGACACCGCTCAGTGTGCCAACAGAAGTGCCGGAAAAGGCACCGCCGTTTGTATCGAGGATGAGCTTGTCGCCTGTCTGCTTCCAGTCAGCCTTCAGGGTGAGGCAGAAGGGAGAGGAGCAGATATCCTCGGGCTTGATCTTTTTGTCGGGAGTATCGATATACCAGCCGTTGAAGGCCCATCCGTTTCTCAGAGGAGAGGGAAGGATGCCGTAGGGGGCATTCATTGCAGTGGTTTTTGTGGAGGCGAGGAGCTTATCCTTGTTTGAATATACTGTAACGGTCTTTGTTTCGCTGTCAAAGTGGATGTAATCTCCATCCTTCACGTTCTGGGAGAGCCATGTGTAGCCCGTGCCGATACCTGAAAGAACGAAGCCGCCCTTGGGGATCTCAGTTTTGCAAAGTCCGTATCTGGGGGCATTCAGTACCTTGCCCGCAGCATCCACTGCGACCTCGGTGCCGTATTCGTTTGTCTGGGGCGCCTTAAACGCGTAATCGCCGTTATAAAGAATGAGGGAATTAGCGGGGCGGGACGTATTGAGGGCTGTAGCTGTTGTTTCGGCCTTTTTGAGCTCAAGATATGCTGCATAGCTTTCGTAGACGAAAAGGGTCATTGTGTCCTTCTCAAAGCGAACGTAGCTGCCGACCTTGATGCTTGCAGAGAGGGAGGCATATCCTGCGCCGATGCCCGAAAGAACGAAGCCGCCCTCGGGAATGGGAGTCTTGCAGGTGCCGTAGGTGGGAGCGGAGATGACGATACCGTCAGCGCCAACAGCCGCCTCTGCGCCGTACTCGTTTGTCTGAGGTGCGCTGTATGCGTAGTCGCCGTCATAGAGGATTATGGAATCTGCACCTCTCGGGCAGTTGATGCCGTTAACTGTGAAGCTTGTTTTGTGGTTCGGACCGAAGGAGCCGCCGTTTGTATCAAAGATAACGGGTGCGCTAACGTACCCGCCTGTCAGCTTCTCGTTAAGAGCGCAGGAGGCTGAGTCAAGGGTGATCCAGCCCATACTGGTCTTGCCTCGGGTCTGTGTGCCGAAGAGGGCCTTTTCGCTGATAACCACCTTTGTGCCCTTGGCAATGGTTGTAACGAGAGTGGATAAGGTATCGGGCTTTTCTCTTACGTTGCGGGCAGCAAGGATGTCCCAAACCTCAAGCTTTGTAGAGATGATCTCCCAGTCAAGGAGAAGACAGTTGTTGTAGGTCTTGTTTCTGCGGGTCGTATATTTTCCCGCAACGGAGTCTGCAAGAGCAGCCTCGTAGATATGATCAAGAGTGATAGCCTCGTAAGAGCCTGCAAGGGCTGCCGCCGCCTGAGCTACGCGCTTTGCTCCGCCGGAGCCGCACTGGTTTTCGATGTCGGAGTAGTAAACGAGAGCCGCAGGGTCCTTGATGCCGTAGCCGATAGCACGGTTTATGTAGGCTGCAAGATCCTGTGCAGCCAGATCATCCTGAGCCTTCTTTCCCGCATCTGTGGAAATGAGAGCGGAGATCCTCTGAGCTTCGTCTGAGGTGAGGATCCTTGTTGACCATGATGTCACTGTTGTGATCTCGTTGTAAAGCGCCTCTCCGAGAAGCTCCTGTGCCTTTGCCGTATCGGCGTTGATGATGGTCTTGAGAAGATTGAGAGCGCGGTTTGCGTGCCACTGGATCCAGCCGATGCTGAGAGCACCGTTGTCATCGGGGTTAACGGAGGAGTATGATCCCTCGTTCTCGCGCACGACTCCTGCCGCCGCCTTTATGATATCGTCAAGGGTGACGGAGTCTGTCGATACAGGCTCAGCTTCGCTGCCCGAGGCAAGGACTGCCGTGGGAGGGATCAGGGCTGATATTATTATAAGTGTAAGAAACAAACATAAGAGCTTTTTTGCCATTTTATATATCCTTTCGAATAAAAGAAACAATATTCCATATTAATTTACATTAATTATAGCACCGCGCAAATAGTGTGTCAATAGCACAGGGTGCGGTAAAAATTACCTCAAGCGAGAAAAGTTCGAGAATAATAAAAAAAATGTTGACAAACGGGGAGGGTAGTGCTATAATATCACTACCTCTGATTGAGGGTTCTTTTTTTGTGCCCTGCAATATGGGCCGAAAAACGACTCCGGAGGAAGGTACTGGCGGCCTTGTCGCCAAAATCACGGACGTAGTCCGAATACACAGTATAACAGGAGGTACCGAACAATGAGAGTAAAGATCACTCTCGCGTGCAGTGAGTGCAAGCAGCGCAACTACGACACAAAGAAGAACAAGAAGAACGATCCCGACAGACTCGAGATGAACAAGTATTGCCGTTTCTGCCGCAAGCACACAATGCATAAGGAAACAAAGTAAAGGAGAGAAACCAATGGCTGAAAAAGAAAAGACCTCAAAGGTGAAGTCCTTTTTCTCTCGCATGTTTGCATGGTTCCGTAGCGTAAAGGCTGAGATGAAGAAGATCGTCTGGACAAGTCCCAAGACACTTCGCGCAAATACCATTATGGTAATCGTAGCGCTTGTTATTGCAGCTGCAGCAACCGGCGTTATCGACTTTGTATTTTCTAAGTTCCTCATCATTCTTGGCATCCTTATCTGAGGGTAAACTCAATGAGCGATATCAATGAAATGAATGCCGGCATGAGATGGTATGTAGCTCATACCTACTCCGGCTATGAAAACAAGGTCAAAGCAAATCTCGAAAAGATCGTCGAGAACAGAGGTATGCAGGAGCTTATCACAGATGTCCGCATCCCTATGGAAGCAGTAACTGAAGGAGAAGGCGAGGAAGCAAAGGTTTCCGAGGCAAAGCTCCTTCCCTCATACGTACTTATCAGAATGATCATGTGCGATGAGAGCTGGCACATCGTCAGAAACATTCGCGGTGTAACAGGCTTCGTAGGTCCCGGATCTAAGCCCGTGCCCCTCACCGAGGAAGAAGTTGATTTTCTTCTCGGCGGTGCTCCTGAATCCAGCGGTGAGGCATACGCAGTTGGCGATATGGTCACAATCGCGGAAGGCATTTTTGCCGGATATTCAGGAAAGCTTGCGGAGATTTCCGAAAACGGCGACGTAACGATCATCGTATCTACAGTTGGCCGTGATATGCCCATTAAGGCAAGCATCAAGGAAATCAAGCGCATGGCAGAATAATCCCGAAAGGGATAGGCGGTGCCACTTCACGGCACACAACGTGGGAGGGAGAAAATTTTTTGAGTCTCCCGTCTAAACCACATATGGAGGTAAATTAATTATGGCAAAGAAAATTATCGGCTATATTAAGCTTCAGCTTCCCGCAGGTAAGGCAACTCCCCAGCCTCCTGTAGGTCCTGCACTCGGTGCATACGGTGTAGCCATCCCTAACTTTACTAAAGAGTTCAACGAAAGA
>JAZUAR010000193.1:0-5405 GCA_045638055.1 Candidatus Avispirillum sp. | reverse complement strand
GGTGTTATCGTGGCAATGACAAACGGTTTCAAGCGTGGTGTGTTCTCGAATGAGGCAGGTCTTGGTTCTTCTGTTATGGTTCACTCCAATTCCAGCGTCAAGGAACCCGTTAAGCAGGGTATGTGGGGTATCTTTGAGGTGTTCGCAGATACCATGGTCGTTTGCACGATGACAGCTCTTGTTGTTCTCACTTCCGGCGGCCTTGAGGGCGGCGTATTCAACGTAAAGACAGGTGAGGTAGCTGCAGGTCTTTCTGATGCTACCCTTGTCGGCGGCGCATTTAATGAGGTGTTCGGCTGGGGTGATATCGGACAGAGATTCATTGCAATCGCAATGTTCCTCTTTGCTTTCACAACAGTTCTCGGCTGGTCCCACTACGGCTCCAAGGCTTGGGAGTACCTCTTTGGCGCAAGGTCAACCGTTGTATTCAGAATTATCCACGTTTGCACTATCATCTTCGGTGCAGTTCTCACATCCTCTCTTGCGTGGGATATCTCCGATACCTTCAACGGTCTTATGATGATCCCCAACCTTATCGGTGTTCTCGTAATGCTTCCTCTTGTTGTTAAGATCACAAAGAACTACGTTGACCGTAAGGTTAAGAATAAAAAGGTTGCCCCTGTAACCTCCTACGATCCTGAGATCCAGAAGTCCGATGCAGAGGAACTCGAAAATGTAGCAGAGTAAAACAAAAAAGGAGAAGCTATTGCTTCTCCTTTTTTTATTATAAAATCAGTCCAAGGCTAACAGATGAGTTCTTCAAAAGATATTTGTTATGAGAGAAGAGGGAAACAAGGACTGTGGAGCAGGCTACGCCGACGGCTGCCTGGATGAGGTTTCCGGGGATATTGGGTACGGCTCCTGCGAAGGAATAGAGAAAGCTTTCGAATACGAGATATCCCAGAACCATGATCGCTTCTGCAACGACACATGCCACAAGTGCCATGGGGATTGCTGCCTTTGTCTTTACAAAGCGGCGGAAGATGAGAATATATACAAGTGCCATGGTGCCCTTGATAACAAAGGTTGCGGGGGCATAGATGCCGTATCCGAGGATCAGATCGGCAAGAGCGCTGCCAACGCCCGCTGCTAAAAATCCCCAGACGGGACCGAGGAAGAAAGCACAGACTGCAATAAGGGTATCTCCCAGGTTTGCATAGCCGCCGTTACCGAGGGGTATGGGGAAAACTGCTGTTGCTACGCAAATGAGAGCGCAAAACATGGCGGAAAGAACGAGTTTTTTAGTGTGTTTGCTTTTCAAGGGATCGCCTCATTTCATTTTGGATAAATACATTATAGCTAAGTTTATAAAAAATTCAAGTGGTTTTAATAAAATATGTTAAATCAACGAATAATTGATTGACAAAAAAAGCCGATAATGATAAAATAATAGAAGTAAATATTTCAGTTTGGAGGGTAACCTTTATGAAAATGATCAAAGATAAGCAGCTTCTCGTAGCTGCAGACTTCGCAGGCGTTGAGCTTAAGGATTATATCTGCGCTCACCTCGAAAAGCACGGCTGGACAATCACAGACATCGGCGTTAAGAGCCTTGATGATCCCAATCCCGAAATGTTCCACCGTATCGGCCTCAAGGTTGGTGCTAAGATCGCTGAGGGCGAGTTCGAGCGCGCTATCATCTTCTGCGGCACAGGTATGGGTATCCACATTGCAGCAAGCAAGTGCCCCCGCGTTCATGCAGCAGTTGTTGAGTCTCCCCACGCGGCTCTCCGTGCAATCACAGGCAACAACGTAAACGTTCTTGCTATGGGCGGTCACTGGATTGGAAAGAACCTCGGTATCGAGATCGCAGAGGCATACCTCTACCACAACCTCGGTGACGGTTACGAGTGGTGGCCCAACTTCTACGAGTTCCACAAGCTCGCATACGATGAGCTTAACGAGTTCGATTACGAGACATTCAAGGCAAACGGCTTTGAATTCCCCAACGCTATCGACATTCCTCTTGATGCTTGCGATAAGCCCGAGGAGCTTAAGTACAGATAATTTTTTTAGGTGTTGCTGCAAAGGGTGCTCTCTCTGCAGCATCACCTTTTGCATTTTTATATAGGTGTAAAGGAAAGACACAAACAGTGACAGAATTTGACAGAATACCGAAAGAGGTCTTTCTGGAGGCTGAAAAATTCGGAATACTTGAAAAGGATATCCTTTTTGCCGCCCATGCAGATAAAAATCCCGAGGGTATTTTTTGCGATAACTGGATGCTTGTGACAGATGAGGAGATCATCATGGTCGGCGGCATACAGCTTGTCACCCACAAGGAGGGTGCAAAATGGAACGACCGACAGAAGCTTACGGTCAAGTATTCCAAAATTTCAGTAGACAGAATTCCCAGAGAAGGCCTTTCTGATTATAAAACAGAAAAGCAGATTTCAGGCTGTATTATGACAGCCTATAACGAGAATACGAAAAACTATTCTCTCATCACATACCTCACCTGTAAATATGAGGAGGATTTTCAGGAGCTTTGCCGCCTGCTGAATCAGAAGCAGGACTCGGATGCGCCCGAAACTAATGAGGGGAAGGACCTTCCTCCGAGACCTCCCCACGGACACGGCGGTCCTCATCACGGCGGCCCTCATCACGGCGGCCCCCGTCCTTCAAAGCGCCATAAAAAGGATGACGATTATTGCCCCAAGTGCGGCAGAAGATTCCCCGATTCTCATAATAAGATCTGCCCCCATTGTATGGACCGCGCAGGCGTTATCAAGCGTCTTTTCAGCTTCGTTAAGAAGTATAGCTTCAGCGTCCTCATTATCCTTCTTGCAATGGTAGCAGTCAGCGCCATCGGCGTTGTTTCTCCCTACGTCAGCTCAGGATTCTTCTATGACCAGGTACTGACGGTGGGCGGCAAGTTCTATGGCGAGGTTTTCCTTGTTATTATGATAATCGTGTCCCTCAAGGTGCTTTCGCTCCTTGTGGACATGGTCAATAATATAATAACCGCCCGTATCGTGCCGAAGCTGGTGTACGATATGAAAAAGACTATTTTCGACTCTGTTGAGCGTCTTTCTCTCGGTTATTTCACAAACCGCAGAACAGGCGCACTTATGAATCAGGTAAACGGCGACGCCAACACAATTTATTGGTTCTTTGTCGAGGGTCTGCCTTATCTTATCGTAAACGTCATCCAGACGGTTGCGGTTGGCGTTCTTATGTTCTTTATCGACTGGCGCCTTTCTATCGTTGCCCTTGTTTTCTGCCCCCTTTGCTTCTGGCTCATCAAGCTTCTTTCTCTTAAGATGAAGAAGTTCCACGCGAAGCGCTATTCCGCTGCCCGCTCCATGAACGGTCAGCTTTCCGATGTGCTTTACGGTGTTAGAGTTGTTAAGGCTTTCTCAAGAGAGGACGAGGAGATCTCCCGCTTCAATAAAAAGAGTCAGCGCCTTGCAGATACGGATAAGACAATGGCTATCTTTGCAGGAACTGCATACCCCGGCGTAACGTTCCTCTTTACCGTTTCCTCCGTTCTCGTTCTCGGTGTCGGCGGATGGCTCGTTATCAAGGGAGATATGACCTACGGTACTCTCATGACCTTCACAGCATATTCCGCAATGCTCATTTCTCCTCTCATGTTCTTTGTAAATATCACACAGAGCATCACCAACTGCTTTAATGCAACCTACCGCCTTATGGAGGTTATGGATGCGGAGCCTGAGGTCTTTGAGAAGGATGATGCAAAGACTCTCCCTGAATTTAAGGGCGCAGTCCGCTTTGAGGGCGTAACATTTGGCTATGATAAGACCCGTAAGGTTATCGAGGACGTAACAATGGATATCCCCGCAGGCTCAAAGATCGGTATCGTCGGTCATACAGGTGCGGGAAAATCAACTATTGCAAACCTTCTCATCCGTCTTTATGATGCTGATATGGGCAGGATCACAATTGACGGCGAGGACGTTCGCGACCTTACCTTTGAAACACTTCGTGATAATATTGCAATCGTTTCTCAGGAAACCTATCTTTTCCAGGGAACTATTATCGATAATATAAGATATGCAAAGCCCGATGCCACCATGGAGGAGATAGTCACAGCATCAAAGATCTCCGGTGCCCACGACTTTATCATAAAGCTTCCCGACGGATATTCCACCCGCCTCGGCTGGGGATATAAGGAGCTTTCCGGCGGTGAAAGACAGCGAGTTTCTATTGCCCGTGCTATCCTTCGCGACCCGAAGATACTTATTCTCGATGAGGCAACGAGCGCAATGGATACAAAGACTGAGCGCAGCATTCAGGAGGCTCTTGAAAAGCTGACGCAGAACAGAACCACTATAATGATAGCTCACCGTCTGTCCACACTCCGCGATTGCGAAAAGCTTTTCGTAATTGAAAACGGAAAGGTGGCAGAGGAGGGAACACACCTTGAGCTTATACATAAGAAGGGCATCTACTTCAAGCTTTATACCCTCCAGTATCAGGCGCTGAAGAACGCAGGTGTCGGTGAGTAAGAAAGGTTAGATCAGGACATGAGTGATAATAAATTTACCCTTGCCGATGCGGCGGGGATAGTATATCTTAGCGCTGCGAATTCAACCTTCTTCAAGGAGGGCGATTTTATCGGCGCAGAGATCGAAAATAAGGAAGGGGAGCGCGTTCGTCACGAGAGAGTATGGCTCCATCGCTCCTTCCCCTTTGACAGACCCAACGAATATATCTCCGTCCAGAATAAGGACCAGGAGGAGCTTGGTCTTATCAAGAATATTTCCGATTTTGATGACGGCACACAGAAGGTTATCAATGACGAGCTTGAAAGAAAGTATTATACTCCCAACGTTTTGAAGATCATAACTCTGAAGGAGACAAGAGGCTTCTCTTTCTGGAAGGTAATGACTGATACAGGTGAGCAGAACTTCACCTTGCAGGACACTTCCAAGAGCATTGTCCGTATCGGAGAGGACAGAGCGTTCATTTTCGACATTTGCGGAAATAGATACGAGATCAAGTCACTTTCGGCACTTGACAAAAACAGCTACAGAAAGCTTGAGCTGTACCTGTAATGGAGGTCCGAATGGATAAAAACGAACAGAAAAAGCCTTATATATCAGTTAAATTTGACCTTGGCACCGATTCTAATAAAGAAAGAATCGACGGTGTTGCAGAGTTCTATCCCGATAGGATCGAGGTCAGAGAAAACGATAAAATAAGGGTAATAAAAACTGAAAAGATCAAAAGGTATAAATGCCCGAGAGGCGTTGGCTGTATGATGCTTGAGGCACTCTGCGACGAGGGAGACGTTCTTATTCTCCGCGCCACAATGGAAAACTCCGAGGCGATAGCCGAGGCAACAAAGCAGCTCAACCGCGCCCTTGATACGGGCGTATACGTGGGAAGCGAGGAGGAGCTTGCGGGTATGCTTTGCCCCAAGTGCCACCGACCCTATC
>JAZUAR010000192.1:0-9312 GCA_045638055.1 Candidatus Avispirillum sp. | reverse complement strand
TTTGAAGGTGCGGAAACTTTTTCTCAAAAAAGTTTCTGCAAATAATCCCACAAACAAAAAAGCTTGCATTCCGTATGGAATGCAAGCTTTTTTATTACTTAGTTAGCTCTTCTTCTTCTGATGAAGAGAACTGCTGCCATTGTTGCGATTGCAACAACTGCAAGAGTTACGATAACGATTACGTTGTCGCCTGTGGAGGGAGCTGTTGCGCCCTGGTTTGCACCTGCGTCGTTGTTTGTGCCGTTATCTGTGTTATCGTTGTTGTTTGTATCGTTGTTTGCGGGGATGTCAGACTCGCCCTTGATGTCCTCGCTGTAGTAGCAAGCGAACATCCAAGCGTCAGCAAGATCGCCACCGATCCAGCCCTCAGCGCCGTACCAGCCGAGGTACTCGCCTGCCTTCTGGAATACTTCCATAAGGTCAGCTGTAAGGGGATAGAGACCGTTAGCCTCGTCCATGCATGCGATGTACTCGATCATTGCCTCTGTGAAGTCCTTGATCATAGCAACTTCGCCGTTCTCATCATAGATGAGGTACTTGAGCTGGCCGTAGCCGTTAGCTGCGGAGAGAGACATCATAGGATCGCTGATGTTTGCGAAGAGGATGGGGCCGTCTGCTGTGTTGAGGTGGTAGTAACCGTCAGCACCGAGAACTGCCTTATCCTCAACTGCGTCGAATGTATCAACGTAGTTGAGCTCATCTGCGTTACCGCCGAATACGAATGCCTCGGGAGTAACTGTATTGATGTAGCTTTCCTTGGGGATCTCCTTGATTACAACTTCCTCGTAATCAACTGTGATGTCTGCATCGAAGAAGCCGAGAGCTGCAACCCAGATGGACTGACCTACACTTGTGCAGGTCCACTCGAATGTGGACTCTGTGATAACGTCATCGCTGATGTAGTCGGAGCTTTCGCCAACTGTGATCCACATGCCGTTGGAGCTTACAAGACCGATAAGAGCTTCCTCAGATGTGAATGTGTACTTACCTGTTGTCTCAGGCTCGAAGCAGAATACTGTGTAGATGTAGTCCCAATCGAGAGAGTATCTGTCTGTACCAACCTGGAGGTACTCATCGCTTACGATGTAGTTGTTAGTGATGTCGTCGCCTTCGCCTTCGCCATCATCTTCGCCCTCGTCGTCGCCGCTGCCTGCGCCGCCGCCTTCAACCTCACCTGCAACGAAGGAGATAGACCAGTCTACGCTGCCTGCGGGATTGGAGAAGAAGTTTGCGGGGTCGTATGTGCTGATGAAGATTCTGAGAGTAGAGCCTACTTCAACGTCAAAGGACTCGGAAGAAACAACGGGATCGTCATCGCTCCAGTGGATATCGCCGTATGTAGCGGAGCCGTCTGCGTACTCGCAGTCAACGCTGTACATCCAGCCTGTTGCGGAATCGATGCTTACTGTAACTGTGCCTTCCTCAGTAGCTGTCCACTCATAGTAGTAGCCTGTATTGCCTTCTTCAAGAGTTGTTGTCTTGTTGCCGTCCTCTGTAACCTCGGGGCAGAGGTAGGAGCCGATGCCGGAGAAAGCAACGTTGATACCTACGTTACCTGCAGGAGCAGACCAGGGAGTTTCGGGGTTGTAAGTTGTAGCGAAGATAATGAGCTCATCGCCCTCGCTAACCTTTACTGTTTCAACGCCCCAGAGCTCTTCCTGGAATACCTGGTCATCGCTGTAGCGCATATCGCCGTATGTGCCCTTTGTGATGTTGTTTACGAAGAACATGTAACCGAGGTCAATGTAATCTCCGTTTTCATCATAGCTGTATGCAGAAGCAAATACCTGGAAAGTGCCGTCTGCGGGAGCTGTGATGGAGTAGTAATGACCCTGATTGTTTGCTGCAAGCTCATTTGTGAGGTATGCACCGAACTCGCCGCTGTACTCGTTCTTTTCAAGAGTAACAACCTCGGGGTTGTCGATTGTGCCTGCATTGGAAGCACCTGTGCCTGCTGTAAGCTTGATGTAAACTACGATAGCCTCAGCTGTGGGGTTCACGATGTTGAAGAATGTACCCTGGGGGTCCATTGTGAACATGAGTGTACCGTCAGCCTCGGGTGTGATGGGCATTCTGCCGTAGTAAACTGTGTAGCCTGCGCTTGTAGCGTAGCCGATCTCAAGAGTAGAGCCGTTAGCATCGTCTACAAATACGTAAGCATCGCCCTCAGCGGGAACTGTGATCGCAGTGGGTGTCATTGCGCCTGCTGCAACCTGATAAGGGTTTTCGTATGTGCCGAGATCATCAGCAAATACAGTTACGGATACTGACGCGAGAAGCATCGCCAGCACCATAATGATGCTTAAAACCTTTTTCATAGTTTTAAACCTCCTTGAAATATTAAGTTGTAAATAATTGCAAAAGCAAATATGTGGTATTCTACCACAATTATTCAGTTAATGCAATAGTTTTTGGATTAAATGTATTTGCCGTACCAGTTAATGGTAACAGCGGGGAATTTGTTACGTCTGTCGGGAGCTGCACCAACGATGATGATGATCTCGTCACCTGCTGCAACCTCCATTTCAACGTATGTTCCTGATGCATCTGTCTGTGCATCGGAATCAGTTGTGCGCTGTGTGGAGTTTCTGTTGTTTGTTACTGTAAGGATAGAAGCAACGTTAGCAGAAATGTAGAAGCGGATAGTGCCTGCCTTTTCAGCCTTGTACTTGTAGTTGTATCCGTCGGAGTCGCCTGCGGCAAGGGAGATCGTCTGAGTTGCGCTGAGGGAGCCTGCTCCGATGATCTTGGGGTTTGCCTGAGTACCAACGAGATTTGTAAATACGAGAGTGAAGGAGGTAGCAGCGCCGCCCTTATTACCGATCTCGAGAGTGATGAAATCACTTGCGAGAGCTGCGGGAGCAACGAAGGAAACTACGCCGCCCTGAGCATCGTAACGGGTACCGTTACATACAACGTATGCATTTGCATTATTGATTGTAACGACCATGCCGCCGATACGCTGGATAGAGTAGAACTTGGATGCGCCTGCGGGGATAGATACTGTTGTGATAGAGGAGCTGTTGTTTCCGACAACGGGGATCTCAAGATAGGGCTCGGAAGCGCTGCCCGCGCCTGTCATTTCACCGCCCATAGAGTTTGTTTCGGGGGGAGTTGTTGTCTGTGCCTGAGTTGCGGGAGGAGTTGTTGTCTGAGCTGCTGTTGTATCAGCAATGGTAGTATCCTCAGCAGTAGTATCTTCGGCTGTTGTGTCCTCAGCAGTAGTATCATCAGCCGTGGTTGTTTCTTCCTCGGAAGTTGTTTCGTCCTCTTTGCCTGTTGTTTCCTCGATCTTTGCAGTTGTATCTGCAGGATCCTTATCATTATCGGCAGGCTTTGTAGCCGCCATAACGATAAGAGTTACAACGAGAGCGATAACAAGAACGATGCCAACACAGATTCCGATGAGAAGTCCCTTATTCATGGACTTGATCTTATCGAGAAGCTTTTTCATGATCAGCCTACCTTTGTGAGAGTGATAATTACCTCAGTCTCTCCGCCTGCAAGGTAGATCTTGTTTTCTGCATCAACTGCGGGCTCCTTTACTTCGTAGCCTGCGGGTGCATAGATTGTGAGGTAGTCGCCTGACTCAACCTTTTCGAACCATTCCTCGAGGAAGATGCAGGTGCCGTCAAGCTCGGGAGCGGGGAAGTAGCAGTTTGCGCTGTTGCAGAACTGAACGGAGCCGCCGAGTACGTTATTGCCCTCCTCGTCTACAAACTTAACTTTAAGAGACGCAGCCTTGGGGGCTTCTGTTGTATCCTCAGCTGTTGTATCAGCTACTGTTGTATCTACGTCGTCATTATCGTCTGCAGGAGTGTTGCTGCCGCAAGCACAGAGAACGAAGAGCATGGATGCGCAAAGGATGAGGGCAAGGATTGATTTGATCTTATTCATTTCGCAAATCCTTTCATTATTTAATATCGTTTATGTCGCTGAGATTTCTGACTGTTGTCTGAGTATAGTCCTCAGCTGTAAAGTAGTCGAAGAGCTTTTCGATCTCCTCTGTGGAGGAGAAGGCGCTTGAATGGATAAAGCCTACGGTGCCGTATCTGTCGATAACGACGGTTGTAGGATATCCGCGGCTGCCCATCTCGGTGCTCCAGTAGTTATCGCCAACAGCTACGGGGAAGATAAGTCCAAGCTCCTTTGCATAGTCTGCAACGGAAGAATCAGTACCGTCCACGGGGTTGATCGCGATAACCTCAAGGCTGTCGGAATAATTTTCGTAAGCCTTCTGCAGATGTGGGAATTCCATTCTGCAGGGAGAGCAGTTATGGAACCAGAAATTCAGAACGACTGCTTTTTTTGTTTTAAGAAGCTCGGAGAGCTTCTGCTCATTTCCCTCACAGTCTGTGACAGTGAAGTCGCAGAATACACCGCCAAGCTCCATAACGCCGCTCTTTTCACCTTCGGCAAAAAGAGTGATGTCGACAGTTATTGTTGCATTTTCTTCGGAGAAGGTGTAGCTGTCTTTTGCAGTATAGCCTTCGGGAACGTTTTCGAGGAAGGCTGTGTAGGAATTGCCCTTCACGCCCTCAAAGGAGGTCTCGCCTTCATCGTCAGTATGTCCTGCCCATACGAGGTCCTCTTTTGTTTCATCAGTATAAACAAAAACGTCAACGTCGGGAAGAACGGCCCCGCCCGAGGACTTCACCGTAAC
Organism: Candidatus Avispirillum sp.; assembly: GCA_045638055.1. Lineage (GTDB taxonomy): Bacteria > Bacillota > Clostridia > Oscillospirales > CAG-272 > Avispirillum. Next base: position 4,649 of record JAZUAR010000192.1, on the reverse strand, counting down.
GGTGAAGTCACAGGGCTCGGCTTCCTTTGCACAGGAGCAAAGGAGAGAAATTGTAAGAATAAGTGACGCGAGAATTGCCGCGATACGAATAGTCTTCATATTGCTTATTCTGCGTAGCAGCACATGAGGAGCCATGCGATCTCAGTATTGATTGTGAGATCCTTTGTGTCGTCCATATTACGGAAGCGATAGTTGTTTCCGTCGGGATCCCACCAGCCCATGTGGTCACCGTTCTGCTGAATGATGTACATAAGGTCCTCAGTAAGAGGGTAAACACCTGTGTTCTCGTCTGCGCAGTCGATATAATCGAAGAGGCAGTTAGCATAGGTTTCTCTCTTAACGAAGGTCTCGTAGGACTTTTCCTCGCCGTCGTAGAAGTACTTAACTACGTTCTGCTTTTCAAGAATAGTTGCGTAGCATGCGATATAATCGCAGTCCTCTGCAAGTCTTACAAGAACAACGGGGCCATCCTTGGAGTTAAGATGATAGTAGCCTGTAGTCTCATCGAGAACAAGCTTATAAGCATCTGTCTTTGCTGTGAGGTCAAACTCCTTGATAGCTACACCCTGGGGAAGAGTGTAAGCTTCGGGAGAGTGTGTGCCCTTGAACTCTGTCCAGGGCTCATCCTCGATAGTCTTTGTAGCATCGCCTGTGCGCTCGATGGAGATAACACAGCTTTCAGCCTTCTTTGAGTCAACGCCGATAACGTATGTTGCTGTACCGCCGTCGCCCTGACCTACCATGCCGTCCTTAACGTCAGTAGAGAAGGAGCCATCCTTAACCTCAGCTACGCTGAAGTCCTGGATGAAGTGGGGGGCGCCGTAGTAGCCGATTTCGATACCGTCGCCGTCAACTACGGAGAACACGTAGTGTCCGCCCTGAGTAGGAGAAAAGAGGAAGTAGTTGCGAGCCTTTGTATTAAGCTCAACGTAAGTGCAGCCTGTGCCGATATCGTAAGCGTCAAACTCGTTTTCGCCTACAACAAGAACTCGGGCTTCACCTGTAACCTTGTTTGCAAGGATAGCGTCTGCAGTGGGCTCCTTTGCGGAAAGCTTAGCGCCGCCTGCATAGTAATAAGCATCCTTGTCGCCTGTAAAGTCAAGCTCTACAGTGTAGTCTCCGCGGGGGAGAACCTTTTTTGCAACGCCGTTTTCGTCAACAGCCTGGATACCTGCCTTTTCGCCGTCCTGCATAAAGTTTACGATAATGCCGGAGGTGTAGGGAGTGCCGTTGGCATCCTTAACGTTTACGGTATATTCGATCTCCTTTGCTCCGCAGGAGAAAAGGGAAGCGCAAGAGAGAATAAGTACCATTGCAAGTGCCATAGAGGCAAATCTCTTAAAGTTCATGATAAATCTCCTTTTCAGTCAGATTATCATTTAGCAGGACCGAGGTAGTCGTAGTAGAAGCAAACCTTGGTCCAGGAGTCCTTAACGTTCTCGAATGTGTACTTATCGAGAAGGAGCTGGAGAAGCTCAGCAAGGCGCTCGTCAACTACAACGCAGCCGTCGCGCTCTGTGCCGGACTTGTCGATCTTTGCGGCATATGCACGCATTTCCTCTGTGTAGTCCTTGCCTGTACCGTGGTAGCGGCCATCGAAGATGTCCTCAACCTGGTAAAGCTCGCAGTTTGCGTCGTAGTCCTCACCCCAGAGGGTCTTGAGGAATTCGTCTGTCTTTTCAACGTCGCCGCCGTTCTGCTTGAGGTAAGCAAGGATCTCGCCGTCAGTTTCGGACTTGGAGAAGTCGAAGCCGCCGAGCTCGATCATCTGCATGATAGACTGACCGAATACGCCTGTGATACCTGTGAAGTCAGCGTAGATAAGGCTGCCCTCTACCTTTTCGCGGTAGAGGCCGTCCTCGCCGAGAACAGGAGTGATACCGCCGGAGATAACTGCATAGATCTCATCACCTGCAGCGTTAGCATCGTAGGTGAAGTATCCGGGAGAGCAGAGGCGGAAGAATTCGAGTGTGGATCCGAGGAACTCTACGTCATAGTAGATATAGCCTGTAGCGTAGATATCCCAGAATGCCATGTTGATGAAGTAGGGCTTGCCTGCCTCCATGTAGTAAACCATAGAGCAGTTGATGGGATCGGAATACATTCTCTCATCGTGCTCGTATGTGTAGATGTTGTTGCCGTTTTCGTCGAAGATCCATGCATCGATACCGTCTGCATAGTCACTCTTGGATGTGAAGCGATATACACCGGACTGTGTGGGAACGAACTTAGCGTACATTCCTCTGGGGTGGATAGCGCGGTCATAGTAGAAGTAGTTTGTAGCTACGTCCTTACCGAGTGTGCAGGAGAGGGGAGCAGTGATCGCAACACCCTTGATGGGGTCCTCAAGCTGCTTTGCTCCGGGGCCGTATGCTGCGAAGTACTTACACATTCTGAGCCATTCGTTGGGGTCCTCAGAATCAAAGCCTGCAACAGACGCTACCTGCTTGAGCATGCCTGCAAGCTCCTCGTTAACGGGGCAGATACCGGAGATTGTGGAGTTAGATGCGTAAGAGAAGTACTGAACCATTCCGAGACCGCCGTCTGCCTTCCAGTTGTAAAGGCTAACGCCGTCAACGTCCGCACGGCCCTCAGTTACGATGATCTGTACGGAATCCTCCTCGGAGAAGGGAGTGTAGTTTGTAAGGTCAGCAAGAAGGATAGGACCGTCTACTGTGCCAACGTGGTAGTAGCCGTCAACGGGGCTGAGCACGATGTCAACGTAGGAGAATGTGTCGCCGTCATCCTTTGTTGTTGCTGCGAAGCGGGGGAGGTATGTTTCTGTGTCGATAGCAGAAGCATCAACTGCGCGAACGTTCTTGATGTAAACTGTATCGTCACCCTCGTTTGTATCGGAGTCCTTGATGAAGCAGAAGGCAACTGTATATGTGCCGTCCTCATCAGCAACTACGGGGTAGCATGTCTTCCATTCCTCGGGAGTGGAAACGCCGGAGATCTGGAAGATATCCTCATCGTTTACTACAACGAGAAGGATGTCGTTAAGACGCTCACTGGAAATGAGGTAGTCAATACCGAGTGCCTGACCCTTCTTGAGCTCAACGTCTGCATACATGATAGCGTATGTATCCTCAAAGCCCTGGTTGGAAGCGTAGATGCACTTCTGACCGTTCTTTTCGCCTGCGATGAAGGGCCAGATGTATTCAGCATTGGGGTCCTCTGTTTCGGGGCGGTATGTTACGTTGAGGTCGCCGTTATTGATGATAGCGCCGATCTCCTCGCTTGTGGGCATCTCGTATGTGGGCTTAACCTGTGTAATGAGGTCGCCGATGCCGCCTGTGCAGAGCTTCTGCTCGTAATCGTCGCCAACGAAGTGATCGAATGCGCTTACGAAGGGACGCTTGGATGTGATAGCACCTACCTCAACGAGACAGATTACACCGTAGCGGTCAACGAACACGCTTGTGGGGTAGCCTGTAACACCGAAGATAGCAGACCATGCGTTGGGAGCAGCAGCCATTGTGAAGCTGTAGCCGTTAGACTCATGGAAGGACTTAACGGATTCTGCGTTGTCTGTAGGATGGGGGTTAAGAGCGATGATCTCAACGTCTTCCTTATAATCCTGATAAACCTCATCCATGATGGGGAACTCGGAAAGGCAGGGAGAGCAGGTGGAGAACCAGAAGTTAAGAACTACGAGGTCCTTACCCTCCATCATCTCGGAGAGCTTGATCTCCTTACCTGTGCTGTCCATAACGCTGAAGTCGTACATAACGTCGCCGAGGCCGAGGGTCTTGGCATCGTTAAGGCTCTTGTCTGTGATAAGAGCGGACTCAAGAACGATCTTTGCAGACTTGTCCTTGAAGCTGTAGCTTTCCTTAACGTTGTAGCCGTCGGGAACACCGTTAAGAACGATAGCATACTTATCGTTTTCGGGGATATTGAAGGTTACCTTACCTTCGGAGTCTGTCTTTGCGTAAGTGTTGAGCTCCTTGAGATCCTTAGCCTCGTAGATGTATACGTCGATCTCGGAGAGAGCCATACCGCCCTTTGTCTTAAGGGATACGGTATAGGTTACGTTGTCCTTGTTGTTCTTATCCTTGTTGCCGCTTCCGGAGCCGATACCGTCGCCACCGAGGAAGATAGCAGCACAAACGCCGCCTGCGATTGCGAGAACAAGAACGATAGCAAGGATAATGAAGAGGAGCTTTTTCTTCTTGATGATCTCACCGATCTTCTGGAAGAAGTTAGGTTTCTTTTCGTTTTCCATATTGCCTCCAATAAATTTGTGTATTCTTTAGATTATTATCCAGAATACGATTGAGAGAATCAGATAGAGTACGACGATGGCGCCGATGACCACCAGCATAGGCAGAAACATCATGCGGACTGCATTCCAGTATGTTTTCCAGATGTCCCCGAAGCTTGAGGTGGTACCTTTTTTTGCCCACCCCATGCCATCGTGGACGCCTGACATATCGGAGATAGTTCTTCCGTCGTCAATATATCTGATTTTTTCTTTTTTCTTCTTTTCTTTCTTTGCCATAAGCTAAAGATCAGAGAAGGTGGCAAGCAGCGCAGTGGCCGTTGCCGTAATCTTTATATTCGCGAGCCTGCTCCCTACAGACCGGCCTCGCATGAGGACAACGAGTGTGGATGCGGCAGCCCTTGGGGGGATTTGCGGGGGAGGG
>JAZUAR010000191.1:0-1985 GCA_045638055.1 Candidatus Avispirillum sp. | reverse complement strand
AGGCTGAAAAGGGCGGCGAAAACGCTGAGCTCTTCGCTGATCTTGCAGACATCTGCGAGGCTAACAACGGCCTCTGGTGTCCTGCAGCTGAAAAGAGAATCCTCCGCGACGTTAAGTTTAACTAATACAATTACAATCGGGAGGGCGCTGCCCTCCCGATACTTTTAGTAATAGCTTTTAAGAGGAATAAATATGGAAAACATTTCAAGAATCACAAGCTTTAACGTGGACCACGATTTTATCGTGCCCGGTATGTACGTTTCCCGTATCGACGGAGATATCGTAACATACGATCTCAGAACAAGAAAGCCTAACTGCGACGACTTTATGGACAGCCTCACAATGCACTCCGTTGAGCATATGCTGGCGACCTTTGCAAGAAATTCCGCCCTCTCCGACAAGGTCATCTACTTCGGACCTATGGGCTGCAGAACCGGCTTTTACCTTCTTATGAGAGATACAACAAACGATGAGGCATACGAGCTCGTTAAGGACATTCTCAAAAAGACAGTTGACCACGACGGCAAAATGTTCGGCGATACCCGCAAGGAATGCGGAAACTATAAGGATCTTTCACTGGAGGCGGCAAAGGTCGAGTGCGCCCGCTATCTCGAAGCGCTTCTTGAAAGAGAAAATCTCGGAAAGGCAGATTTTAAATATGACAGAGCATAACCATCAGGAAAGAGCTATCGGTATTATTGCCGCAATGCAGATAGAAATTGACGGAATTAAGGAAAAACTTACAGACAGCTATATTCTTAACGAAAGCGGCATCGATTTTGTTTGCGGTTATATCGGCGACCGTCGCGTTGTTTGTGCAAAATGCGGAGTTGGCAAGGTTTTTGCCGCTCTCTGCGCTCAGACTATGTGTATGAGATTTTCACTTGACTGCATCATCAATACAGGCGTTGCAGGCGGTCTTGCAGACGGACTCAAGGTGCTTGACGTTGTTGTTGCAAAGGACGTTGTTCAGCACGATATGGACACATCCCCTCTCGGCGACCCCGTGGGACTTCTTTCAGGTATCAATATCGTTAACATCCCCTGCAATGAGAAGATCTCCGCAACTCTTGCAGAATGCGTAAAGGCTGAGGGCATCAACTGCGTTTGCGGCACTGTTGCAACAGGCGACCAGTTCGTTTCCACAGAAGAAAAGCGCCAGTTTATCAAAAACACCTTTGCAGCTTCCGCTTGCGAAATGGAAGGCGGCGCTATCGGTCAGGTCTGCTACGTAAACGAAGTTCCCTTCGGCATTATCCGTGCAATCTCCGACGGCGGCGACGACGACGCGACCCTCGATTATCCTACGTTTGCGGCTATGGCGGCAGATAATTCCGTGAAAGCGGTTCTTAGATTTATTGATAATTATTGATTATTATAAAAATGTTACAAAAATGTTGACAAGCCAATACGGGTGTGTTATCATAATGCCTGTATTGAATATTGAAAAGACTTGATAGAGGTGCGTCTGACAAGAGTAGCGCAAGCGAAAGGGGATGACGCCGAAAGTTTCCGAAAGGATGCTTGGGACAATGCAGAATATGTATTGTACTGTCACGAAAGTGGAGCGCTGTCATGATCTGTATACAACTTTTTTGTATTATAGACCGTGATCTGCTATCACGGTCTTTTCTTTTACAAAATTTATTATAATGGAGGTCATTATGAAAACCAAAAAGCTGATTTCCAGCTTGCTCATCGTGGCTTTTGTTATCGCATTCGCAGTTCTTTGCGCATTCACAGGCGATATCACAAGCCCTGCGGGAACTCTCTGGTCCCTCTTCCCCCCTGTTGTTGCTATTGCTCTCGCCCTCATTACCAAGGAGGTTTATTCCTCTCTGTTCGTAGGTATCGTTGTGGGCGGTCTGCTTTCAACAAAGTTCAACGTTATCCACACAGTTGACTCCGTTGTTACAGACGGTGTCACAAGCGCAGTATCCGGAAGCGCAGGTATCTTTGCATTCCTCGTTCTTCTCGGCATCATC
>JAZUAR010000190.1:0-16910 GCA_045638055.1 Candidatus Avispirillum sp. | reverse complement strand
GTGCGTTAACTGGTAGGCCAATGCATCTACCGGCAATGACAGTATGATCATAATAACTGTCATTATCAATGAGATTGTCGATAAAATTCTCTTTTTCATATTATTTCCTTTCTTTTTTAAGATTTTCTTGTTTTAAGTACTCAAATACCTCCTTAATTATCATACCATTTATTCACAAATGCATCTCCCTCAAATATGCATATTTTTTCATCGAATGTACATTTCGTTATTTTACTAAAATTTTATTAAAATTTTTAAATGGGTTGAAAAAGCATCCTGCTATTGAGGTTATAAGTGAAGGGCAACGGAAAGCCCTTTGCCTACCTCTTTTTTACAGTAGGGTGTTCTTTGACAACCGAATACCATTCATCAAATACTTTCCTATTGCTGTGCTAAAAACACAAGCTATATTAGCAAATGCGCCAAGATCCAAATCACACTTTTCTAAAATACATTTGAGTGTTGATATTGAGAAGCGATAAATGTTTGCTACTAACATTGGTTAGCTACCAATGCAGCAAGAACAAGCAATAGGCATAATGATACTCCCGTCCAGCTATAAACTCGAGCGTGATAAGCGTGTTCCGGCGCGAAGCCGTCGCAAGAAATAGGGACGGTTACGTGAGAACCACGCAAGGGTGAAATTCCCGTGAGACTGATTCGCTGTCAGTCGTTTGATGACTTCCCTATAATTCGGGCGTCGAGGACAAATAGAATTTATACTATCAAATAAGATGAACTATACTTTATCTTATTTGATACTACATAAAAGCAAAGGAGAATAAAATGGAAAGGAAATATAATAGAGGTGAAATGTATTTTGCTCATCTCGATGACGGAATCGGATCAGAGCAAAAAGGACGAAGACCTGTCGTAATCATCCAAAATGACATTGGAAACACACACAGCCCGACATTAATTGTAGCCCCAATAACAAGCGAAATTTATAATAAATCTCAGTTGCCTACTCATTACTTTCTCAAAGCTGATTATGGACTTCAAAAAGATTCTTTTATATTACTTGAACAAATTCGTACTATCGATAAAACTCGTATTGGCAAGTATATCGGAAGAATTCCAGAAGTACATATCGAAAAAATCAACCATGCTTTGGAAATAAGCATAGGTTTAAACAAAAACGAAAAGAAAAAAATATGGTTATGTGACACCTGTGCTAAAAAAATTCGTAGCACCGGTGTTTTTTCAATTACTCATTCTACCCGCTTTGTTTCACGTAAAGAAAGCTGTTATTTGTGTCGCAAGAGAAACGGGGCACCATATCACATTATCTTAAAATAATAATCAAACTTACATCTAAAAAGCAAAATTCGCACATTAGCTTCCGTCATTTAAATTACTTATAATAATTACAGCTAGACTACCTAGAAAGGAACGATATGCTTAACAATTATCCTGATGTACTTTCTGTAAAGCAAGTTATGGAAGTTCTTCATGTCAGCAAGAAATCTGTATACGAGTTACTTCATAACAAAGAAATCAAGTCGAAAAAAGTAGGGCGGAAATACATTATTCCTAAAATCTGTGTACAAATTTTTCTCTTATCCGCCGCCAACACACAATCAACAGAACAAGACAACATAACACAGTAGAAAGGAAAAAATCATGACGGGAAGCTTGCAAATAAAAAATGGTAAATACTATGCTGTAATTAATACATACCAAAACGGGAAAAGAAAACAAAAATGGATAGACCTTATGTTATCCGAAAAGGGAAATAAAAAGAAAGCCGAAAAAGCATTAAGAGAACAGCTTAGAGCTTTTGAATCAAAAGAACACCTGATTTATACGGATACTCTGTTTTGCGATTATATCAACTACTGGCTTGCTCGCATAAAGGTGAAAATCGATCCAATCACCTTTGAAAGCTACCAAGAAATAATAAAAGGGCATATATACCCATATTTTCACCATAAAGAAATCAAGCTCGGAGAAATTACAACAGATATATTCCAAGAATACATTGATAACAAGTATTCAAAAGGAAGAAAGGACCACAAGGGCGGTCTATCTGCCAACACATTATCCAAACACAAAAACATTCTCAATCAAGTTACAAAACTGGCAGTTAAAGAGGGCTATCTACTCACAAATATTTGCCAATATATTGACCTGCCAAGAAAAGGAAAGCATGAGGCCCGGTTTTACACAAAAGAACAAGCTGATACTTTACTTTCAGTAATTAAGGACGAGCCTATTTATCCATTGATCCTTATTGCCATTGTTTATGGGATGAGACGAAGTGAAATTTGCGGTCTTCAATGGGATTCAATAGATTTTTTCCACAACACATTAACTGTAAAGCATACACTTGTGAAACATACCACACTTGTGGCTAAAGATACTACAAAAACTCAAAGCAGCTACCGTACCTATCCACTTATTGAAAAAGTTAAAAATATCATTTTGCAACTAAAAAAAGAGCAAGAAGAAAACCGAATACTTTTAGGAAAAGAATATCATCAAAATCAATATGTTTTCACATGGGCAGATGGACGCCCAATAACTCCCGACTATTTAAGTCATAAATTTGCTAAAATAATAAAGAAATACAACTTACCCAAAGTATCTATCCACGAACTCAGACACAGCTGTGCCAGCATTCTGTTATCAAATGGGTTTACCTTAAAAGACGTACAGGAATGGCTCGGTCATGCTGATATTTCAATGACAGCAAACATATATGGCCATCTTGATATGAACAGAAAACAAAGTCTCGCCGATAATATGATTTCTATGCTTTCGGAGGCAAGAATGTAGGTGTTAGAAAAAGTGTTAGAAAAACCTCCTTTTTTCGAAAACACAAAAAAGAAAAAATCCGCATAAACTCAATGTTTATGCGGATTTTTGGTTGGCCCGCCCGACAGGATTCGAACCCACGACACCCGGAATCGGAATCCGGTGCTCTATCCAGCTGAGCTACGAGCGGAAATTTAGCCCTATTAGTATATCACAAATCATTCTTTTTGTAAACATAGGCACAAAATTTTATAAATTATTTGAAATTTTACTTTCCTTATGGTATACTGAAAAAAGAATGTTACAAAAAGGGGGGCTTACGTTGAAAAATATTATCGAAAGCCATTCTGCTGCCGAAACTGAGGCTGCAGGTGCATCTCTTGCAAGTTATCTCTTGGAGAACTGTCCCGATTCTCTTTTCTTCGTTTGTCTGACAGGCGATCTCGGTGCAGGCAAAACTGCCTTCACCCGCGGCTTTTCCTCCGTGCTTTCCCCCGGAAGCCGTGTCAAGAGCCCGACCTACACCGTCGTTAACGAATACAGAAAGGGCGCCACTCCCCTCTTTCACTTCGACCTCTACCGTCTTGAGGACTCCGATGACGGTCTTGACTCCATCGGCTTTGACCACTACGTTCAGTCCGGTCACTGCATACTTGAGTGGAGCGAGTTTCTCCCCGCAAAGCCCGAGGGAGCTGTCACCGTTACCATCACCAAAAAGGGCGAGGAGGCTCGCCTTATCGAAATAGATTTTTGAGGTAGTTATGCTTATTTTAGCACTTGATTCAACTGCAACAGTAGGTAGCGTTGCCCTTTTGAAAAACGGCACAACGCTCAGTCAATATACAGTCAATGCAGGCAACACCCACAGCGTTACTCTTCTCCCCATGATAGAGCATATGCTGAAAATGACAGGCGTAGAACTTTCCGATATTGACCTTTTTGCAGCAAGCGTCGGTCCCGGCTCCTTTACAGGTGTTCGAATCGGCTGTGCTGCCATCAAGGGTCTTGCATTCGGGCGTGATATTCCCTGCGTCGGTGTTTCCACTCTCGAGGCACTTGCAAACAATCTTCGCGGCTCGGGCGGTATTATCTGCCCCGCAATGAATGCCCGCCGCGGACAGGTTTACACAGCGATCTTCGAGGACACTAAGGAGGGCATCAAGCGCCTCACTCCCGATATGGCAATTGCCGTTACCGAGCTTGCTGAGATGCTCTCAACCTATGAGGGCGAGATCAGATTCTGCGGCGACGGATATTCCCTCGTTTCCCATCTTTCCGACTGCGAAACAGCAGAGCCCATGCGACTCCAGAGTGCCGCAAGCGTTGCCACAGTAGCTGAGGCACTTTACAATGCTGCCGAGGACAAATCTGTCTTTACAGCATCCGCCCTCAACCCCACCTATCTCAGAAAGCCCCAGGCAGAAAGAGAGCGCGAGGAAAGATTGAAGGCTGAGGGAAAAGAGTAATTGCAAAGAACTTTTTTGTAAAAAAGTTCTCTGCACTCTCAAAAAACTTTATGAAGGATACTATATTGGGTAGTATCTGTCATATTGTGTTTAACTTTATGGGTATACATAAACTAATGCTATCCTATAACCCATTTTTGAAGTTTCTTTGCTACTTTCTTTTCAAAGAAAGTAGGAAAAAATATAAGAGGTATTAAACTATGAAAAAAATTGCTATCGCCTGCGATCACGGCGGATATGAACTCAAGAAAGACATTATCAAGCATCTCACAGCTCGTGGCTTCGAAATCGTTGACTTCGGCTGCGACAGCACACAGAGTGTTGACTACCCCGACTATGCACTTCCCGCTTCTCAGGCAGTAGCAAAGGGCGAGTGTGACCTCGGTATTCTCATCTGCGGCACAGGTATCGGCATGAGCCTTTGCGCAAACAAGGTAAAGGGCATCCGTGCGGCTTGCTGCTCCGATACATTCTCAGCACGTATGACAAGAATGCACAACAACTCCAACATCCTTTGCTTTGGCGCACGTGTTGTTGGTCTCGGTCTTGCTACCGATATGGTTGACCTCTTCCTGGACACAGAGTTTGAGGGCGAGCGTCACAATCAGAGAATCGAAAAGATGATGGCAATTGAAAACCTCTGATATGGATCTTTTTGAAAAGCAGGTTTCAAGCCAGTATTTTTATCGCGGCACTATCATCAATATGCGCCGCGACGAGATAATCCTCCCCGACGGAAAGGAAGCCCATCGCGAGGTTGTTGAGCATCCCGGCGGCGTTTGTATTGCGGCACTTACAAAGGAGGACGAGGTTCTTTTCGTCCGTCAGTTCCGCTATCCTTACGGAGAAGAGGTTCTTGAGATCCCTGCAGGAAAAAGGGACAAGAACGAGGAGCCTCTCGAATGCGGCAAGCGCGAGCTTTTGGAGGAAACGGGAGCTACAGCTGAGAATTATTTCTCCCTCGGCACCATATACCCCACCCCCGGTTACACAAACGAGCTGCTCTATCTTTTCGGAGCCACAGGTCTTTCCTACGGAGAGTGTGATCCCGACGAGGACGAATTTCTCACCCTTGAGAAAATCCCCCTCACAAAGGCTGTGGAAATGGTTATGGAAGGTCTCCTTCCCGATTCCAAGACCCAGATCGCAGTACTGAAGCTCTGGAAAATGAGACAAGAAGGTAAAATATAAAAAAACGGCTATCGTCAGACGATAGCCGTTTTGCTTATCCAAATCTATGAAAGATTCTTGCAACGAAGACGAATATAGTGTATAATATAATCGAATAATTATGAAACAACGGAGATTCAGAAATGACAGAATCAAAGCATGATGCTCTTGCAATAAAGCTTCTGGAGACTTTCAGAAAAAAGGGATTGACCTTTGCGGCGGCAGAATCCTGCACAGGCGGTCTTGTCAACGCGCGACTCACAGCTGTTGCAGGCTCCTCGGACGTAGTCGAGGGCGGAGTTGTTTCCTATTCAAATAACGTCAAGATGAAGCTTCTCGGTGTAAAAGAAGAAACTCTCAATACTTGCGGTGCAGTCAGCGAAGAAACTGCCCGTCAGATGGCAGAGGGAGTCAAAAGGGCAACGGGCGCCCATATCGGCGTTTCCGTTACAGGCATCGCAGGACCCGGCGGCGGAAGTGCCGAAAAGCCTGTGGGCACGGTATGCTTCGGTGTTGCTTCATCAAAAATGATAAAAACCAAAACTCAGCATTTCGGAAGCGACCTTTCAAGAGATGAGATTCGTCGCTTGGCTTCCGATTATGCGCTGACTCTTGCAACAGAGGCAGCAGAAAACGAGGCTTAAAATGCTTGAAAATATTAAAAATCCTTCAGATATCAAAAATCTTTTGGAAAACGATATAAAGGTGCTGACAGATGAGCTTCGCGAAAAGATCATTTCCACCGTTTCCGAAAACGGGGGCCATCTTGCCTCCAACCTCGGCATCGTGGAAACGACCGTTGCTCTTCACCGCGTGTTCAATTCTCCCGAGGATTCCATCGTATTCGACGTAGGCCATCAGTGCTACGCCCACAAGCTGCTGACAGGAAGATACGAAAGCTTTGATACTCTCAGACAGGCAGGAGGAATCTCCGGATTTACCTCACGAAACGAGAGCGAGCATGACGTGCTGACAGCGGGACATTCGGGAAGCGCCCTTCCCATTGCCCTCGGTATTGCCCGCGCAAATGCCATTGAAGGAAAGGACAACTTTGTTGTTGCCGTTATCGGTGACGGCTCCTTCACAAACGGTATGGTTTACGAGACTCTCAACAACTGCGAGAAGGACTTAAAGCTTATCATCGTCCTTAACGATAACGAAATGTCCATTTCTCAGAACGTTGGAAGAATGTCCAAGTATTTCAACCGCCTGAGAAACTCAAAGAAATATTTCAAATTTAAAAAGGGTGTCCAGTCCATTTCCCAGAAGATTCCCGGAATCGGAAAGGGCCTTGTTCGCGCAGCTTATAAGACAAAGGAATTTTTAAAGCATCAGCTTCTCCATACAAATATGTTTGAGAATATGGGTCTTTACTATCTCGGCCCTGCCGACGGAAACGATGAGAGAAAGATGGAGCAGCTTCTTGAGGAGGCAAAAACAAAGGATAAGGTAACTATCATCCATATGATGACCCTCAAGGGCAAGGGCTACGCCCCTGCCGAAACTCAGCCCGATATGTATCATTTTGCAGGCAGCTTTGACGTAAGCGAGGGAGCAAAGGGGGGACACTCCGAAAGCTTTTCCTCAGTTTTCGGCAATGAGCTTTGCCGTATTGCAGAGAATGACAGCTCCGTGGTTGCGGTAACCGCGGCTATGGACAAGGGCACGGGCCTTACCCCCTTCAAGGAAAAATACCCCGACAGATTTTTCGACGTCGGTATCGCAGAGGAGTGCGCAGTAACCTTTACGGGCGGCCTTGCCATCGGAGGTAAAACTCCCGTCTGCGCTATTTATTCAACATTCCTTCAGCGCTCCTATGACCAGCTGATGGAGGATATCGCTCTGCAGAACGTTCATGCCGTTATCGGTGTAGACCGCGCAGGTCTTGTTCCCGGCGACGGAGTTACCCATCAGGGCGTATTTGACGTGCCTATGCTCACAACTATCCCCGGCATCACCCTCTACTCTCCCGAAACCTTTGAGGAGACGAGAGAATGCCTCAGAAGGTGTATTGACGGCGAGGGCCTCTGCGCTCTCCGCTATCCCAAGGGCAGCGAGGCAAGCTACGACAGAAGCGGCTTTGAGACTATCGGCGACGGTGTTCTCAGAGAAGGCGATAAGGATGCAAGGATCGTTATTATCTCCTATTCCAGAGTAATGAAGGAAGCGTATGCTGCAGCAAAGGTCCTTCGCAAAAAATTCAAAACCTCCTGCGTGAAGCTTTTGAAGCTTTGCCCTCTTGACCGCGAGGCTGTAATTTCCGCCTGCCGCGGGGCAGACGTTGTATGCATCGTTGAAGAGGGAATGAAGCGAGGCGGAATGGGCGAGGAGATATCTGCTATCCTTTCTTCTGAGAAGGATGCTCCCAAGACCTGCATCATCGCAGTTGAAGGCTTCCTCCCCCACGGAGAAATTTCCGATCTTTATCAAATCTGCGGCTTCGAGGCTGAAAGCATTGTCCGCAGCATTTGGAAGAAATTGCAGGAATAATATTATTATAACGTCAAAATAAAATCAAAAACCGCCCAAAACGGGCGGTTTTTGAAATTTTGGTATTGACATTATGCAAAACGAGGCATATAATGGCAACAGCAAATACAAAAAACGGAGGCTGTAAGCTATGGCAGACGCAAAAAGATTCACACAGTTTAACGATATAAACGGCGAGAGAGACGGCAGAGTTGAGTTTTCCGAAACAACAAACTTAATTGAGCAGTCCGTATACCACTATTCTCTCCAGGAAAGAGAAACACCCTATCTCTACCGTCAGCTTTACAGCTACGATGAGGTGCCCCGTGTTTCCTTCAACCACCGCCACGTTCCTATCAATATGCCTAAGGAGATCTGGATAACGGATACCACCTTCCGCGACGGTCAGCAGGCGGGCGCCCCCTTCACAGTTCAGCAGATCGTTGATCTCTATAAGCTTATGCATAAGCTTGGCGGACCTAACGGCATCATCCGCCAGAGTGAATTCTTCGTTTATTCCGAGAAGGACCGCGAGGCTGTCAAGAGATGTATGGACCTCGGCTATGAATTTCCCGAGATCACAAGCTGGATCCGCGCATCAACCGAGGACTTCAAGCTTGTAAAGAGCCTTGGAATCAAGGAAACAGGCGTCCTCGTTTCCTGCTCCGACTATCATATATATAATAAGATGGGTCTTACCCGTAAGGGCGCCATGGAGAAGTATCTCGGCGTTATCCGCGAGGTGCTTGAGATGGGCATCCGTCCCCGCTGTCACTTCGAGGATATCACAAGAGCCGACTTCTACGGCTTCGTTCTTCCCTTTGCGGAGGCCCTCCGTGAGCTTGGACAGGAGTACGGCATTCCCGTAAAGATCCGCGCCTGCGACACTATGGGCTACGGCGTAACATATCAGGGCGCCGCCCTCCCCCGAAGCGTTCCCGGCATCATCTACGGTCTTAACCACTACGCGGGCATCGATTCCTCCATGCTTGAGTGGCACGGCCACAACGACTTCTATAAGGTGGTAACAAACGCATCCACAGCATGGCTCTACGGCGCATCCAGCGTAAACTGCTCTCTCCTCGGCATCGGCGAGAGAACAGGCAACTGTCCTCTTGAGGCAATGTGCATGGAGTATGCCTCCCTCAAGGGCACCCGTGACGGAATGGACCTTTCCGTTATCACAGAGATCGCAAGATACTTTGAAAACGAGATGGGCTACGTTATCCCTCCCAGAACACCCTTTGTAGGACGCGACTTCAACGTAACAAGAGCAGGCATCCACGCAGACGGAATGCTCAAGGACCCCGAAATCTATAATATCTTTAATACAGAGTCAATTCTCGGCAGACCCGCAAGCGTTGCAGTTGATGCACACTCCGGTCTTGCAGGCGTTGCATACTGGGTCAACTCAAGACTGCAGGAAAAGGGATGCACAAAGAAGCTTGCAAAGAGAAGCGAGGAAATCGCAAAAATCAAGGAGCTTGTTGACCTTGAATATGCAGGCGGACGATGCACATCCCTCAGCGACAAGGAGCTTTGCAACATCGTTTGCACCGCAGTACCCGAGCTTTCCGAGTATTTTAAGTAAAAAACGGCTGTCAGACACAGTTTTTTGCCACTTTTTTGTAAAATAATAAATTTACTATTGCATTTTTAATCGAGTTGTGATACAATGACTAGGCGTCCGTATAGGCGGACTTGGTTCGTAAATTGCAGATTCAATATAAAGGAGATTTCAAAATGAATATCGCTATGCTTGTAATCGGCATTATCCTTCTCGTATTTGCCGTATTCCTTATCGTTGCTGTTCTTATGCAGCAGGGCAAGTCTCACAACCTTTCCGGTACAATCGCCGGCGGTGCAGAGACATTCTTCGGAAAGTCTAAGGCTCAGTCCATCAACAAGAAGCTTTCCGTACTCACAACAGTAGTTGCAATCGTTTTCGTTGTTCTTGTTTGCACTGTATACGTAATGCAGCCCACAACAGAAACACAGGGCGAGATCAACAGCTTCTCCGATATGTGGGAAGTACTCTTCGGCGACGGCGAGGCTGAGGCTATCGTTGACGACGAGGACAAGGCTGACAACCACGACCACGACGGTGACGGCAAGGCAGATCACGCAGCTGATGAGCACAAGGACGAGGACAAGAAGACCGAGGACACAACAAAGGCTGACGAAACAACAAAGGCTCCTGAGGAAACAACCGCAGCAGCTGACAGCGAAACAGCAGCTGAATAATTTCAAAGAAAAAGCGTTCATCCTACGATGAGCGCTTTTTATATTGAAAAACAAAGAATGGACGGCGATCAAAGATTGCCGTCCATTTTCATTCTCAGAAGAAATATGCGGGGGTTACGTTTGCTACGGAATACTTTTTGATGACTGCCTCATCAACTGCGATGTCCTTATAATATCCTTCGATAAATTCTCTGTATGCAAGCTCGCTTGCGCTGTCCTGGAATCCTGCGAAGAATGCCTCGTTATCCTTATTGGACCACGCGCCGCTGTCAAGCTCGAGCTTTTTAACGATGCAGGTGCCCATTTCGGATTCAAGGGTTGCAACCTCGCCAACCTTGAGCTCTGTTACCTTTGCAACGAGAAGATAATAGAACACGTCGCCGTAATTTTCTGTTGCGGAATAATAATGGCCGTTTTTATAGTCCTTCAGCTCGGAATATTCCTCATAAACCTTATTGAAGTCCTCGCCTGCGGCAAGCTTATCCTGAGCCGCTTTAAGGGCAGCATCCTTCTTTTCCTTTTCCTCGCCCTTCAGCTTTTCAACAACGTAGTAGCCGTTTTCGTCAGTTACTCGCTTGCCGTCCTCGTCGGTCTTGTAGGTGCTGAGATTCTCAATATAGATCATCTGAACGTGGACGAAATTATCCTTATAGAACTTCTCGAAGTCCTCATCCTTCAGCGCCTTTTCTCCGCCCTCTCCAAAGAGATGGTTATAAACCTTTGCGATCTTCTCTTCCTCAAGATAGATCTTTTTGAGGATCTTTGTATTGATGCCAAACTCACCGAGAAGGGCGTTCATCATATTCTTTGAGCCCTCTGCTCGCTCGAGAATAAGGTCGGAGATATATGCATCGATGCTCGCCTCCTCATCCTTTGTGAAGGAAAGGCGGTACTTATCGAAAAGCATTGAATTTACAAGAGTGGATTTTACAGAGTCAAGTGTTACCTCATCAAGATACTGCGCCGCAGTAACTCCCTCGGAGATCTCGGAGTTCCAATACTCTGCAGTATTTTTAACGTCCTCGTAGCTGTTCATGTAATTGCCCTTGTAACTGCTTGCCCAGTAGCCGTACTGCGCCTCGGTTATCTTATGCTCGCCGAGAGTGAGGGCCGCAGGAGAGCTGTCTGCACAGGAGGTCATAAGAAGGCAGAGCATTACTGCCACCATAATAAAAGATACGATTCTTTTCATTTTAGTTACCTTTATAAAGATTTATACTACTATAATATCACAACTATCGGCTTTTTTCTACACGTTTTCAGCCGTCAATTGTATATATTCCGTTAACAAGTCGGAAAGGAAGTCTGCCACCTGCATACCCTTTTGCTTTTTAACGGTGATGGCGGGCATCTGACCGAGAGTCATTCTGATGGCGCCGGGATGCTTTTCTGCCAGCTTGCGGACAACAGTAAGGTCGGGGGCGGGGGCTGTGAGAACAAGCTCGCGCTCTCTTTCCTCGATCTTTTTCATGCCTGCGGTGATACCGAGACCGCGCACAAGTGCGATACGGCAAAGGTTCATCGCCGCTCTCGGAGGCTCGCCGAAGCGGTCGCAAAGCTCGTCTATCATATCGGAGAAATCGTCCTCCACCTGTATGCGGGCAATTTTGCGATACATCTCCATTCGCTGAGCGCCATCCTTGATATAGCCCTTGGGAAGATATGCATCCGCCTTTACGCTGACAGCACAATCCTCGCGGGGCTTCTTTGTTTCTCCCTTTTCCTCAAGAACCGCCTCTTCAAGAAGCTTGATATACATATCGTATCCCACAGCCTCCATATGGCCGTGCTGCTGAGAGCCGAGAAGGTTTCCCGCACCTCGAATCTCAAGGTCACGGAGAGCGATCTTGAAGCCTGCGCCGAATGCCGCATACTCCTTCATAGCCCTTAGGCGCTTATCGGCAATCTCTGTCAGCTGCTTCATCTTGGGATAGGTGAAATATGCGTATGCACGGCGGGAGGAGCGTCCCACTCGACCTCTGATCTGATGGAGCTGAGAAAGACCAAATCGGTCTGCATTTTCAATAATAAGGGTGTTTGCATTGGAAATATCTACGCCCGTTTCAATAATGGTGGTACAGACGAGAACGTCCACCTCGCCCCTGACAAGACCTGCCCATATCTCCTCAAGGTCCTCTCGGTCCATTCGTCCGTGGGCAACTGCGATGCGGGCATCGGGGAGCATCTGATTAAGCTTTGTCTGGAGGGTATAGAGATATTCGATATTGTTATTGAGATAGAACACCTGACCGCCTCGGCGAAGCTCTCTTCTGATAGCCTCTGCAATAATGCCGTCATCGTGCTCCATAACGTAGGTCTGCACGGGGGAGCGGAGGCCGGGAACGTCATCAAGAAGGCTCATATCAACGATTCCGCCCATTGCCATATTGAGGGTACGGGGGATGGGGGTAGCGGTAAGGGTGAGCATATCTGCGCCGATTGCCACTTCCTTCAGCTTTTCCTTCTGGGCAACGCCGAATCGCTGCTCCTCGTCGATAATAACGAGTCCGAGATCGTGGAATTCTATATCCTTTGAGATGATTCTGTGTGTTCCGATGATGATATCCGTCTCTCCTCGGCGAAGCTTGCGGAGGGATTCCTCCTGCTGAGCTCTCGTTCTGAAGCGGGACAGCATATCGATTGAGATGGGGAATCCGCGGAAGCGGGAAAGGGCTGTCTGGAAATGCTGATAAGCAAGGATAGTGGTGGGAACGAGGATGGCAACCTGCTTTCCGCCGTTGACTGCCTTGAATGCGGCACGCATGGCAACCTCTGTCTTTCCATAGCCTACGTCACCGCAGACAATTCGCTCCATAGGATATGAAGCCTCCATATCCTTTGTTATATCTTCAATGGCATTGAGCTGACTTTCCGTTTCATCGTACTGGAAGGCTGAGTAGAACTGCCTTGTCATATCGTCATCGGGAGGATATGCAATACCCTTTGCGCGGCGGCGGCGGGCATAAAGCTCGATAAGCTCCTTTGCCATTTCCTTTGCAGATGCACTTGCCTTGGATTTTGCTCTCGTCCAGTCGCTTCCGCCCATTTTTGAAAGCTTAACGGAGCCGTCTGCACCTGCACCGATATATTTTGATACAAGATCAAGCTGATCGACAGGCAAGAAAAGCTTATCCGTGCCCTGATATGTGATCTTTACGTAATCGCGGGAAACTCCGTCAACAGTGAGGGTCTCAATTCCAAGATACTGACCGATGCCGTATGCCTCGTGAACAACGTAGTCGCCGGGCTCAAGGTCAGAATAGGAAAGGATAGACTGAGTTTTCTTTTTATATTTTGCTCCCTTGCGGCGGCTGAGCACTCGCTGAGATCCTCCGGAAACTCCGGAATAATCAAGGAGCGCAAAGCGTGCTCCGATAAGCTCAAAGCCGGGGAATGAATCGCCAAAGAGGACGGCAACGGGATATTTTTTCTTTTTCTCTCCGAAGAAGTCAGCCCCTCCGTCGCAAACTGCGGCGGAATAGCCCTCGTCGAGAAGCATCTTCGCAATATTCTGCGCCTCTGCCTCGTTGGCCGTGAGAACTGCGCACTTATAGCCTCCCACAACAAACTTTGAAAGGTCCTCCATCATAAGAGGAGTGTTTGAAGCATAGGGAGGGATATGGCGGGTTGCAAAATCGTATCGCGCCTCGGGCACCATACCGGGGTGGTTTTTCGCAAAGGGATCGAGAAGCACCGTGGGAAGAACTCCTGCAGCAACCTCAACGCGGGCAAAGTTATTAACGTATGTGCCTGTGGCCTTTGAATATATCTCCCCTGCCTTCAGCATATCGAGAACGGACTGGCTCAGAAGCTCCTCTGCAGCATTTGCGCGGTCTCTTACCGCAGAAGTGTCGCTGATAACGAGGAGTCCGTCAAAATAATCAAAGAAGCAATCTCCCTCGGGATAAATGACGGGGATATATTTATCAAGGAATCCTACGTCCGAGCTTTCCTTGACGTCTGCCTGCTCCTGCATGAGAAGCTCGATGGTACGAAGGTCTGCATCGTCACTCTTTGAAAGCTTTCTTATCTGCTTTTCGGCGCTGTCATAAATAAGACGGCGGCGCTCATCGTTAAGAACTATCTCGTGGGAGGGAGGAATAAGCAGGTCTGTGTCGATAAAATCAACGAATCGCTGAGACTGAGGGTCAAAGGTGCCGATACGGTCTATCTCATCGCCGAAAAGCTCGATTCTGTAAGGAGCCTTGGCGGGAGGATAAACGTCGATAATGCCGCCACGTACTGCAAACTGACCCGCACCCTCGCAAAGCTCAACTCGACGGTATCCGCCACGATTCAGCACCTCGATAAATCGGTCAAGGTCGAGGGGAAGGTCCTGCTTTATATTGTAGGTCAGGTGGATAAGCTCCTCGGGGGGCACCGTTACCTGAAGAACAGCCTCTGCCGTTGCGCAGACAACGAAGGCGCTTTCGGAGAAAATTGCCTCGGAAAGCACAAAAAGCCGTGAATGCTCATACTCACGGGATGCTGTTGTGTTATTGAAATTATAGTCTCTGGCGGGGAAATGATATGCCTTAATTCCCTCCGACTCAAGACGGATAGCCTCCTCGGAGGCATCCTTCTCGTTTGCGAAAAGAAGGAGCACACGCCTGCCCTCTGCCACCTCGTCAGCGGCAAGAGACGTGAGGAATATGGGTGACGCACCCTCGGAAAGGCCTGTCACAGCACAGGGTCTTTGCTTTGCTCGACGGCGTGAAAGCATAAGACCCTCAGTGAGCGCCTTATACTCCCTCGACTCGCGCATTATTTGTAATAAAAGATCGTTTTTCATAGTGTTTACCTACTTTTCTTAAAAGAAAAGTAGCAAAAGAACTTTAAATAGGTTTGTATTCTGTTATAATTAATTATAAATATTTGCGGAGAATAACATGTGCAACTTTAAAGAACTATACATACTTGATTTTTCAAAAGCTGAACATCATCTTGAAATTCATAAAATCATCAAAGCGGAGCTTGACTTCCCCGATTACTACGGATGTAATTGGGATGCTTTTTGGGATTGTCTTACAGATATGGTAGGACGTCCTGTCAACATAAAAATCATTGGAATCGAGAATATTGAAAAGAAATTCGGTATAGACGAAAGCAATATTCTCATTGATACTCTGAGAGATTTTAAATATTATCGAAACGGGAAATACGCCCATGAAATCAATATTGAAATCATTCGAGACAATGAAAAAAAGATACTTTAAATAATCTTTACATTCGCATCACAGCTTTGTGTTTTGCCTTTTTATAGTTTAAATTTTCACAAACAGCCACCAATTGGGATCGAATTCTTCAAAAAAGAATTCTTTGCCAATGTTTGAATCTGAAATCCATTTACGAACTATGGGAATAATATTTTGATTAAGCTCCGGAGAAAGACCAATATCAAGATTGTATTGAAATTGATAATGTGCAAAAATGAGCCAGCCATCAGGCTTTAATACGTCAAGACATCCATGAATAAGATTCAAAAACTCATTTTTAGTGTTTTGTTCAAACGTTTTATTGTTCCATTCTTTATTAACCGCCTCGGTAATAGCAGGAAGTATCTCCATCCATCCGCGATTGACAGTATCTATTCCGTATTTCTCTGCAATAATTGTTTCAAGCACATCGTTAACGCTATGCTCAAAAACAATAGCATCAAAAGCATTTTCGCCAACATATGATTTTATATTGGCCGCATCATCTTCTATAACCGAGATTTCAACAGGATCGTTTTCGGTTTTCCATTTAAAGATTTGAGTAAGCTCTTTGTTGAGATTTGCTGTAATGTACCTTGTTTTTGGGTGACAATACTTTAGGGAAACTGCTTTTGGAACAATATCGCAGCCACCTGCACCTACTTCAAATACAGATATTTCTTCTCTTTGACAAACAGACTTTAACGCTCTTGCCCACTTATTTCTGAAATACCAATCGTATATTATTTCGGGATTTTCAAATACAATAGGCTTTTCAATAAGTTCCTTTAAATATCTGCTCTTGTCCTCGGTGGGGATACTTTCCCAACTCTCCAATTCTCTTTCGGTCAGCATTTCCGATGCTGATTTTGAATTGATTATCTCCAGCCACTTCCCGGAATTATCAATAGGTCTCATACAAACCTCGCTTTTCGCATTTCATAATGCTTCTGAATATCTTTGCAAACGCTTGGGAAATTCTCGTTTATCTGCACGTTTGTGTAGCGCAGCACCTTGATGCCTTCTTTTGCGAGAAAAGAATCTCTTTCGCGGTCGGATTCACGGTTTTCCTCTTTGCCGTGCTGTCTGCCGTCGATCTCAATTGCAATCTTCGCCTCGGGGATGTAGAAATCGAGGATGTAGTTGTAAAACACCTTTTGCCTTTTGGCGCTCATATTACTTTTACTCAAAAAGTCATACCAAAGATGCCGTTCCTCTGGGGTCATGTTTTTTCTCAGTGTTTGAGAATTTTTCCTCATTACGTTTGAATGTTTCATAGTTATCTTAAAGCTTAGTAATTTTGAAGGCTACAATAAAAAGAGGCGTTTTAGCCAAGCCTTCCCCCATGATTCGGGGGAAGGTGGCACTCTGCACTTGCGTTGAATTTAAGATGAAGTAAATTCCCGGAGTTAAAGTAAAAATTATCGCTGTAAAACGGGGAGTGACGGAAGAGGGTTGCTACCTGGGTGCGAACCAAACGTACTAATTTACGTGCACCTTGAGATGATAGTATAAACAATATTATACATTCTGTCATTTCAAGCTTAACTGAATTTAGAGACAGTTCTTGTGCTGATGTCAACCCTCTTCCGTCTCCTTCGGAGCCACC
>JAZUAR010000189.1:0-30367 GCA_045638055.1 Candidatus Avispirillum sp. | reverse complement strand
CTCTTTTTTCAAAAGTTCTGTTTCTGTAATTCGCCGGAGTTTCATTCGTATGCTTTTTAAATACTCTTGTGAAATGCTGAACAGTTTTAAATCCGCATTGTGCTCCAATATCTTTTATTGGTACGAAAGTAAAAGAAAGCTTTTTCTTAGCTACTCTTATACGATAATCCATAAGATATTCCATAGCAGATATGCCGAGTTCTTCTTTGAACAGTTTTGATAGGGTGGTGTGGTTGATACTTACTTTTGAAACAATATCTTCTAAAGCAATATTGTTAAAATAGTGCCCTTCTATAAAGAGTATAGCCTCCCTCAACCTTTCATTTTTTACGTTATAAGCCATTGACGGCTCTTCCGTTTGCATAAGGTTATACATGCGCTCCAATGCAATTATAACTTCCATAAAGTAAGAGCGACCTCGGCAAGTCCAATACCAATCACGCTGTTCACTCAGTTCATAAACCATACCATTACAAGCAGTATTGATACTGTCAATATAACTTTCTGCAATATGTATAATTTTATAATTATCCAAGAATGGCTTCATAAGAAACATATCGTGTACGTTTGCAATATCTTCATAAGTATTAGAACGTATGAGATCAAACGTCATATTTATATTTAAGAACTGAGGATGGAAATAAACAGCTATATTTTTACATCTTTTCTTTGATATAAATTCCAGATCTGAAATTTCATTAAAGCATACAAAGCACGGCGCTGTTGCACACACTGTTTCGCCTGAAACCTTGAAGGTTGCATTACCCTCAGTTAAAATAATCAAGAGGAAACATTGATCCTTTATATTGATGTTATCAAATTTGTCGTTAACAACACATTTTACGGGCACGATTTTTCCTGCAGGATAATTTTTACCTATGGTGACGTATTCCATATAGCCACCTCCTTTACTTAAATAGTATCATACAACAGAAATTATTTCAACGATGTTCGTTTGTCTAATCTGCAATTTTATTTATCTGATATTAAATACAAATTCAATTTGTCGGTGGCATTAAATCGTACATCGTAGGGGCGTCACTGTGTGCGCCCATCATCAGCACTCGAACCAAACTAAATTGAATCAGTTTTTGAACGATAGCACCAAATTTAGAACACCTATATTGGATTAGTGGTTCTTGTGCTGATATAAGGGATGTCGAAGGCGCCATCCCCTACCGTTAGATTAATATTTTTGTATGTGTATCAAATTTCATTTCTGCTCAAGTTCAAATTTGTGGGCGCACACAGTGGCACCCCTACCGGTTTGCGCAGATTGTATATTACAAACAAACCCGAATTTAAGATTATATTATAAAAAGGCTGTTGCATTAATTTGCAACAGCCTTTTATTAATCTTCCTTAGCCTCGGGATGTGAGGGGGGATTCTCGGTGATTTTCGAGAACACGAATATATCCGTTTCCGACAGCTCCACAAAGTCGTTTGTGACCTGTCTTACAGTTATAATATCACCGTCCTCGGGGATATAGCCCTCAAGGATAATTACTGTAGGAGATACGAACAGAGTATCCTTACCCTTTCCGTTTACGTACACCTTACTGCTCTTTGTGAAATTCTCACCGAGCACGTAATAGTTTTCGTCAACGTAGCTGACTCCCGTGATCTTTATCTCGCGGATTCCAAGCTTCATATCGGGAGAAACGTATTCAAAGCCCTCGCCGTAGGAATGCATATCGCCGTAAAGCATATCGTATTCGAGAATCTGCATGGATTTTTCATAGTCCGCTTCGCTCGAATAATTCTGATGAAGCTTTGTTAAAAGTCCGTTATTGATGCCTATCTGCTCAAGAGCATATGCAGAAAGCTGATATGCTTCAAGGTCGCGGTCCTTTTCCTTCATTTTGAAGTTTGCCCAGATAACGTACTCGGAGGCGTGCTTATCACCGAAGGTGATATCATCTTCCTCATATTCAATGCTGGGCTGATGGTCACCATAGAGAACGAGAACGCAGTCCTCATCATACGCTTCCAATGCTTTTACAAGCTTTCCGATGAAGTTATCCATCTCCCAAAGCTGATAGCCGTAGTATTCAAGCTGATGCTTGAAGGGGCCCTCCTCAAGACCTGTAACAGGAACGAGCTTTTCGCCCTCAACAGGCTTTTCGGGATACTTTCCGTGTCCCTGAACGCTTACCGCAAAGACAAAGTCCTGCTCTTTTGTGGAGTTAAGTGCTGTCATTATCTCGTTTTCGAGAACGTAGTCCTTTGCCCATCCAAGCTGATTTACCTCGTAAGAGTGCATATGCTCAAGGGGGGTGAAGGTATTGAAGCCCAAATTCTTATATACGATATTTCTGTTATAGAAGGTTCCCGTATGGTTATGGAATGCGTGGGAGGTATAGCCAAGCTCGGAAAGGTTATAACAGATAGTTTCGCAGTTTTTAGTCTGGAGGATAGTTTTATAGGGATATTCGCCTGTGCCGAAATAGTCAAGGCACATACCTGTCAGCACCTCAAACTCCGTATTTGCAGTACCCGAGCCAACGGAGGGCACCTGCAACAAACCGCTCGTTGAACTTTCCTTCAACGCTGTGAAATTGGGGATCGGGTCATACTCATATTCAACT
The DNA here is from genome assembly GCA_045638055.1 of Candidatus Avispirillum sp. GTDB lineage: Bacteria > Bacillota > Clostridia > Oscillospirales > CAG-272 > Avispirillum. Next base: position 27,778 of record JAZUAR010000189.1, on the reverse strand, counting down.
CCCACAAATGCCTTGGGGTCCATAAAGGATTCAAGCTGAATTATGATAACGTTGGGGCTCTTTTTAGGCTCCTTTGTTTTATCAGAGCCGATAAGATCAAGGATCTCACCGACTGAATGCTCGTTATAGTCATCCGGCTCCTTGATTCCTCTGTCAAAGATGCTTCTTGTGAAGCAATAAACAAAGCCGTATTTATCATAGGCCTTATTGGTATCCTTGAAGGAGGCAGGATATACGCGAGCGGCAGTGAAAACAACGATAACTGCTACTGCAACGGCAAGTGAGCTTGCAGCAGTTATTGCCGCGCGCTTCCAATCCACCTTTGATTTCGGGGATTTTATATAAACGAAAACCACACCCACAAGCGCAAGGACTATTGCCGCAATACACAGAATGAGCTGGAAGGTATTGAGATAGACGTTTACAATTGAAATTCCTGTTCTGAGGATGGAAAAATCCACAGCCTCGAAGGGTGTGATTCTTGTAAAGAGCAATACGAAATTGACGATTGCCATGGCAAGGACCACAAAGCACACACAAAACTGAGAAAATGCTCTCTTGGGGATGAAATACGTGAGTGTTAGAACGGCTCCGATACAAAGAGTCGTTACAAGATAGAAAAGAGGCTCCTCAAAGAGGAATTCAAGCCCTCCGAAGAAGCTATGTCTTGAAAAAGCTTCAACCACGCCAACAAGCAGGAAGGCAAGTATAAAAGAAAAAAGCGCGGGAATCTCCCATATTTTAAGGAATACTTCCCTTACCTTTTTCATGATTTCACTTTTTTTCATTTGATCTTTTACCTGATTTTGACAGCAGCACAACACCGAAAAGCATCAAGAGAGGAAATATCACCGCAGAGAGAAATCCTGCCTTGAGACCAAGCTGCTCAGGGCTGAGGCTGCTTCCAAAAATTTCTGTGAAAGTATTAGGAGAATGATTTACAAGATTTACTACCGCATCGGAAACTGTTCCCGTCAGCCAGGGGCCAACAGAGCATCCTATATCTCCGCCGAGAGCAAGGATCGCAAACATTGATGCTCCCGCCGCAGGATATTTGGAAGAGCAAAGGGCAAGCATTCCGGGCCACATAACGGAAACACCGAGACCGCAAAGACCGCAGCTGATGAGAGATATAAAGGGAAAAGGAACGAAAACCGTTACAAGATAACAGCCGACAGCAAGGAAGGAAAGCCAGAAAAGGAGCCTTTGCATACTGAGCTTTCCGCCAAAAAGGCCGTGCACTGTTCTTCCTATACCCATCATTACGGCAAAGAGGCAAGGTCCGAGAATATCTCCAACCACCTTAGTTACTCCGAGTCCCGTTTCGCAGAACATTGAAGCCCACTGGGCCATTGCCTGCTCGGCGGCTCCTGCGCATATCATGAGCAGCATTACGATAAGAAACTCAGGGCGGCGAAGCATTTTTGAAATTCCGCTTCCCTCCTCGTGGACTGTCATATCCGCAAGGGGAACGCGCATAAATGCAATAGTATTAAAAAGAGGGATAAGAGCCCATATAAGGGGTATGTACCACCAGAGTGAGTCTCCTATAAGACGAAGGACAACAGTTGTTATAAGTATTACTCCCGCCTGTCCCCACGCGTAAAATGAGTGCATGAGGGTCATTGAAGAGCGGTTCTCTCCCCCGCCTGCGGGGATAGCCTCAATAAGAGGGCTGAGAACGACCTCGCAAAGTCCGCTGCCTGTTGAATAAACGAATACTGCAATAAGTATTCCGATTTCCGGAATCATTATTCTCGGCAGAAATGCCATCAGCACAAGGCCGATACAGGCAGTCAGCTGACTTGACACCGCAAGGGTGCGGTAGCTTGTCTTTTCAACAAAATATATGGCGGCAAGGTCTATACCCATCTGTATAAGAAAGGTTATAAGAGTTATTGCCGCAATAAAGGAAAGTGAGAAGCTGAAGTCCTTTTGAAATATTACAAAAAGAAGGGGCGCCAAATTAACAACGATCGCCTGCGTTACATACCCCGTATAGCAGGCGATCCGTGCTTTTTTATAACCCATTAATTAAAGAATGTATACAAGTGCGGAAGCGCAGCCGCCGATCATAAGCGCTGCAAGAACGAGGCATACTACGCGCACTACTGTTTTTCTTGACTTTTCTGACATTACTGTTCCTTTCTTACTCTATTCCTATCTGCATATCCTGAATATCGGGAAACATGAGAGGAGAGCCTACAGCCGGAATTTTAATTTTTCTGCATTTTGCAGCATCGGGATATTTTTGCAGTGCCTCGCCTGCCACAGCATCAACTATCTTCTGATTTTTCTTAAGATTATAGAGGATGACACCGGAGGCACTTCTTGTGGTCTTTTCGGGAATAAGGCTTGATTTGATATATATTCCCTTGCCCACATCGGAAACGATGAGAAGCTCTGTTGTTTCCTTTTCATAGATTGCGGCTACAATGGGAGAAGCCGCAGAATATGCGCCTGTGAGCTTCTTTCTGTTTGACTTTGTTTCATAAGAGGAAAGAGGCACACGAACGCCCTTACCGTTCTCGAAAATGAAGATCATATGGGCGTTATTATCAAAAGACTCGTTCATTACCTTCATGCAAACGGGGCGCTCACCCTCTGCAAAGCCAAGCTTTGTGGGTAAAAAGTCGCCAAGGCTTGATGCCTTACAGGGCTCAAAGGCTGATATCTTTGCCTTATATACCTGACACTTATCTGTGAACACAAGCATCTCGTGGCGGTTTTCGCAGTCCTCTGACCAGAGGATCTCATCGCCGTCCTTAAGGCGGTGCTCGTCGTTTCCGCGAAGGGACTGATGAGTTATCTTTTTGAAGTATCCGTCACGGGTGAGGACTACGCGGCATGTATAGTTTTCAACTATCTCCTCCACATCCTCCTCGGGAGCCTCATCTGCAAAGATGATCTCTGTTTTTCTCGGCTTTGCATACTTCTTCTTAATCTCCTTGAGCTGCTCTGCAATGCGGGCCTTCATCTTAATTTCATCCGCAAGGGTATCCTCGATATCCTTGATCTCGGCACGAAGTCCCTCGATCTCGTGAACACGGTTGATGAGGTACTCATGGTTAAGATGACGGAGCTTGATCTCTGCGATATACTCAGCCTGGATGCGGTCGATGGAGAAGCCCTCCATAAGTCTGGGGACAACGTCCACTTCCTTCTCTGTTTCGCGGATGATCTTGATAGCCTTATCGATATCAAGAAGCACCTTTGAAAGTGCCTTCAAGAGATGGAGCTTATCCTTTTTCTTTGCAAGGGTGAAGCGCATCTCACGGCCGAGGCACACAAGACGGAACTTGATCCACTCCTCAAGGATTCCCATAACGCCAAGCTGACGGGGTGAGGAATCAATAAGAACGTTGAAGTTGCAGGAGAATTCATCCTTGAGAGTTGTCAGCTTATAGAGCTTTGCCATAAGCTTATCGGGATCGGTACCGCGGCGAAGGTCGAGAGTGAGCTTAAAGCCCTTGAGGTCGATCTCGTCACGCATATCCGTTACTTCCTTAAGCTTGCCCTCCTTAATGAGGTCAACAAGCTTTTTCATTATTGCCTCGATGGAGGTTGAATAAGGAATCTCAAGAATATCGATACAGTTGTTCTTCTTATCGTAAACGTATTTGGAAAGAAGCTTTACTGAACCTGTTCCCTTTTCAAATATCTTTCGCATCTGCTCCTTATCGTAAACAAGGTAGCCGCTCGTTGAAAAATCGGGAGCCTTGATAATATCCATCATTCTTTCAACGGAAATGCGGGGATTTTTGAGAAGCGCTATCGTTCCGTCGCAAATTTCCGCAAGGTTGAATGAGCAGATATTGGATGCAAGACCAACGGCAATACCCATATTGGGAGATACAAGGATATTGGGGAAGGTTGTGGGCAGGAGGGTGGGCTCCTGAGTTGTATTATCGTAGTTGGGAACAAGGTCTACTGCGTCCTTATCGATACCTGCAAAGATCTCATTACAGATGGGATCAAGCTTTGCCTCGGTATATCGGGAGGCCGCATACGCCATGTCTCTGGAATAGTGCTTACCGAAGGATCCCTTTGAATCTACAAAGGGATAAAGAAGAGCCTCGTGACCGCGGGTGAGTCGTACCATGGTTTCATAAATGGAGGAATCACCGTGGGGGTTGAGCTTCATCGTCTGTCCCACGATATTTGCGCTTTTTGTCTTCTGACCGTTTATAAGTCCCATAGTATACATAGTATAAAGGAGCTTACGGTGTGAAGGCTTGAATCCGTCTATCTGAGGGATAGCACGGGAAATGATTACGCTCATGCCGTAAGGCATATAGTTTGTTTCAATAGTTTCGGTAATAGGCTGGTTTATTATTTCCGCAGGAATTATTTCTTCTTCTGTAACTTCTGTTTTCTTTTTACGGGCCACTTTAGTTCTACCTTTCCTGTATCTTTATTTACCGAGATAAATTACCTCATTCCCTGCCGCGCGGATTATTCTGTTATAAAGGGCAAGGAATTCGTCTGTCTTTTTGGGAAGATGAGCAAATATTATCTCGCAATCGATCTCATCACAGCTACGGAGCACACTGAAAAGCTTATGCATCTGCTCCTGAGCGCTCTCCTTTGAGCCTGCATCAAGAACACAGGCATCTTTATAGTCTCCGAGGTTTTCGGAGTATGAAAGGACGGCACAGCGTCCTGAATATTCGTTTATAAAATCGGCAAATGCGCTGTCTGTGCCGTCAACGAGCACAAGCTTTGCCTTGGGGGCATAATGGCGGTATTTCATTCCGGGGGACTCGGGATTTTCTCCTGCAGCTCCGGGGTCTGTTACTGCCTCTGCCACGTATACGTTACCAACAACGAGGGAAAGCTCGCGGGCAATTACCTCGCCGGGGCGAAGGATGGTGCATCCGTCATCCTCGAGGCGAATAACCGTTGATTCCACACCGATGGCACTCTCGCCACCGTCAAGAATCATTGCGATCTTGCCGTCCATATCTTCGTAGACGTGACGGCCGTTTGTGGGTGAGGGCTTACCAGAAAGGTTTGCCGAGGGTGCTGCAATGGGCACTCCTGCGCTTTCTATAAGCTTTACCGCATAGGGGTTTGAGGGACAGCGGACTGCAACGGTTGAGAGTCCGCCTGTTACTGACTGAGGAATATTATCCTTTTTCTGAAGGATAACAGTCAAGGGGCCGGGCATAAAATGCTCGGCTAATTTATAGTATGTATCGTTTGTCACAGCAAATGCCTCTGCATCGGAGGGCTTTGCCACGTGAACTATCAAGGGATTATCCGAGGGGCGTCCCTTGGCGGCAAAGATTCGCTCTGCCGCCGTAGGATCGTATGCGTCTCCGCCGAGACCGTAAACCGTTTCCGTAGGGAAAGCAACAAGGCCTCCCTCTCGGATCACTTTTCCTGCCCTCTCGAATACACTCTCATCGCACTCTGAAAGAAGGTAGTATTCTGTTTTCAATTATCCTGTCCGCCTTTCAGTTTTTCTGCCGCATCTGCCGTTGCGAGAGCATCGATAACGCTGTCGATCTCGCCGTTTACAAATGCCTCAAGTGTATAAAGTGTAAGCTGAATTCTATGGTCTGAAATTCTTCCCTGGGGGAAGTTGTAGGTGCGGATACGCTCACTGCGGTCTCCCGTACCTACCTGCATTTTTCTCTCGCCTGCAATCTTATCTGCCTGCTCGCGCATCTTCATATCATAAAGCTTTGCGCGAAGGATCTTTAATGCCTTGTCCTTATTCTTATGCTGGCTTCTTTCATCCTGACATTCAACTATAATGCCCGTAGGCTTATGGAGAATACGGATAGCGGACTCTGTCTTATTGACGTGCTGTCCGCCTGCGCCGCTTGATTTGCAGGTTTCGATTTCAAGGTCTCCCATGTTAAGCTCAACCTCAACGTCCTCCGCTTCGGGAAGAACTGCTACAGTTGCAGTTGAGGTATGGATTCTGCCCGAGGATTCTGTTTCGGGAACGCGCTGAACACGGTGAACGCCTGATTCATATTTAAGTCTTGAGTATGCACCCTCTCCTGATACGGTGAAGGTGACTTCCTTATAGCCGCCAAGGCCCGTTTCGTTTGCGGACATGAGCTCCACCTTATAGCGGTGGCTTTCTGCATACATGCTGTACATACGATAAAGCACTCCCGCAAAAAGGGCTGCCTCATCACCGCCCGCACCTGCGCGGATTTCTACAACAACGTTTTTATCGTCATTGGGGTCCTTGGGAAGAAGAAGTATCTTGAGCTCCTCCTCAACGGCGGGGAGCGCGTCCTTTATAGAGTAGTACTCCTCTGCTGCCATTTCCTTCATTTCGGGATCTGTTTCCATATTCATAAGCTCCTCAGCTCCGAGAAGGTCGGAGAGCATTTTTTCATACTCTCCGTACTTCTCCATTACGGGGGTGAGATCCTTATAGTCCTTCATAAGCTTTTTATAAAGGGCGTTATCGGAAACTGTTTCGGGAAGAGAGATCTGTCTCTCTATCTCAAGATATCTTTCTTTAACTTCTTTGAGTTTATTTAGCATTTATATTCCTCTTTTCTGAAATATCGCTCAAAGGCGTTATTTACAGAAAGCAAGGAACGCCTTATATGTTTCGTAAAGGTCGAGCTTGGAAATGATCTCGATGGGAGCGTGCATGGAAAGAACGGGTACACCGAGGTCTACTGTATCGATGTTGTGGTTTGCAACGTACTTTGCAACTGTTCCGCCGCCGCCGATGTCGATCTTACCCATCTCAGCTGTCTGCCAGAGAACGTTTTCTGCGTCGAAGATATCGCGCATCTTAGCGATGAACTCGCTGCCTGCGTCGTTTGTGGAATACTTTCCGCCACCGCCTGTGTACTTAGTCATAACTACGCCGCAGTTAACGATAGCTGCATTTCTCTTCTCGAATACCTCAACGTAGCTGGGGTCGAAGCCTGCGTTAACGTCTGCGGAGAGGCACATGGAACGGCTGCGGCAAAGGTTGCCGTTACCGCCGAGAGCCTTTGCGATCTCATCAACAAGCTCTGCAAGAAGTGTGCACTGCATACCGGAAACACCGTCGCTGCCTGTCTCTTCCTTATCAGCGAGAACGCAGATTACTGTGTTCTTGTCTGTGGGGTTATTGAGCATAGCTGTGAGTGCGGGATATGCGCAAACCTTATCGTCGTGACCGTATGCACCCATGAGGCATCTGTCAAGACCGATATCCATAGGCTTACCTGCGGGAACTGCGCAAAGCTCTGCTGTGAGGAAGTCAGCCTCTACGATGCCGTACTTCTCGTTGAGCATTCTCATAAGGTTAAGCTTGATAGCCTCGCCCTCTGCTACCTTGCCGTCCTCCATGTAAGGAACACAGCCGATAACCATATTGAGGATCTCGCCGCCGAATGCCTGACCGAGGGGAGTCTTGGACTGCTCGCGACCAAGGTGGGGGAGAAGGTCTGTGATCATGAATACGGGATCGCCCGCATCCTCACCGATGTTAACCTCGATTGTCTCGCCGCCCTTCTTTGTTACAACACCGTGAAGTGCAAGGGGGATTGTGGGCCACTGATACTTGCGGATACCGCCGTAGTAGTGAGTCTTGAGGTAGCCGAAGCCGTTATCCTCATAAAGGGGATTGGGCTTGAGGTCAAGACGGGGAGAGTCGATATGTGCTGCACAGATGCGAACACCGTTATTGATATCGTCTGTACCTACTCTGAAAGCGAAAAGTGCCTTGTTGCGGCAGTTGAGGTAGTACTTACCGCCAACTGTGAGGCTGTCGCCGAGAGTATATTCGATATAGCCAGCAGCCTTGAGGATAGCAATGGATGTTGCTACTGCCTCGCGCTCGGTCTTGGAGTTATAGAGGTACTCGGAATATTCATCAGCATACTTGTATGCCGCTGCCTTATCCTCCTCGCTCATTGTTTCAAATGCAGACTTTTTCTTGTAAAAGAGCTCCTCTGCAAGAAGCTGTGCTTTTGTTTTCTCAGACATGATTTTTGTTTCCTTTCTTAGTCCTCATAATATAATTTTTTATAAATTTCATTTGCTTTATTTAATTTCCTGACGTAATCCTCAGTTTCCTTATAGGGGATCTCGTCAAGTGTTTTACCGTTTTCTGAATACTTCTCGCTGTCCAGCCATTCGGCAACCTTTGTGGGGCCTGCATTATATGCGGCATATACCTCGTCCCATGTGCCAAACTGCAGGTAAAGCTTTGAAAGATAGTATGTACCGTATTTGATATTTGTTTCGGGGTCATAAAGGGTTGCGGAATTAAGATTTTCTCCGTTTTCCGTTGTAAGCCACACAAAGGTCTCGGGCATAAGCTGCATAAGACCAACGGCTCCCACATCGGAAACAGCGCCTGATTCAAAATCGCTTTCCACCTTTATGACGGAATATACCACGTATTCGGGAACACCGTATTCGTATGCATATACCTCGACAAAGTCGCTGTATTCCTTCGGATGAGTCACACGGTCAACTGCGTCCCAGATGACCTGAAACAACAGACCGCAAAGGACGGACAAAAGAAGTATTGATATGATAACGATACTGCGCATTACGGCATTATTCTTTTTCACATCTAACCTCCAGACTGTATTTTTCAACAAACGCGGCAATTTGAGCGTCCACGTCGGACACGCCGTCGTTCACAATTTCAAAGGAGCAAATTTCTCTCAGCTCCGAAACGGATTTCTGACTTGCAAGGCGGCTCTTTGCCTCCTCCTCGCTTCTCCCGTCTCTTTCACATATGCGCCGGATGCACACAGAGTCGGGAGCTGTGACACAAAGGGTAATATCACAAATAGAATCGAATCCGCTTTCAAAGAGGACGGGGGCATCAACTATTACTGCCCCTGCGCCTTCCTTTTCATACTGACTTATCATAAGACGGGTCTCTTTGAGAATATGCTTATGGCTTATCTCGTTAAGCCTTCTGAGCTTATCCTCGTTCCCCTTTGCAAAAACGATAGAAGCAAGAGCGCGGCGGTCAAGCTTTCCGTCTACGGCAATAGACTCGCCGAACTCATGTATAAGCTCAAAAAGACACTCACTTCCCTCGCGACTCAGAATATCGCGGTAGACCTTATCCGTGTCTATCGAGGGAATGCCGTACTGCAAAAAGCGATTGCAAACGTATCCCTTTCCGCTTCCGCTTCTGCCGCAAAGACCTATAACCTTTGTCTTTTCTGTCATCTGATCTCGATGCGCATACCGCTCTCAGCAGACTTGTATGCCGCCTCCATGATCTTCTGGATAGCCGCACCGTCATCAAAGGAGGGCTCGCAAGGAACACCGCGGTTTACGCAGTCAAGGAAGTTATACATACTTCCTACGTGGCCGCGAAGCCAGCCCACAGGCGCCTTCACACCGGGAAATACTCCGCTAGGTGCAGGATAACGGCCGCAGCACTCGATCTTCGTATAACCGCGCTCAGCCTCGGGGGCTGTTGCATCGTAGAAGCGGAGGTAGTTTGGCTGCATAAGATCAAAGGCAACGCTACCCTTTGTACCGAATATCTCAAAGGAATGATCGTCGTTTGTTCCCTGCATGATCTTGCCTACGGCAATTGTACCGCAAGCACCGTTTTCAAGGGTTGCTGTCATATAAAAAGCCTCGTCTGCGTTTGTCTGCCATTCCTCGCCGTTCATACCGAGACGGGTAGGATATGCGATCTGAGAAAGACCTGAAACAGACTTGAATTCTCCGCAGATCCAGCGGATAAGGTCGATAGTATGGCTGCCGAGATCGAAAAGAACACCGCCACCGCAAACGTCGCGGTTCTGCTTCCAGCCTGCTTTTCTCTCAGGGTCTGCAGCACTTGAATGATAGAATTTTCCGGAGAAGCTGAGAACCTCACCGATTCTTCCGGCTGCTACAAGCTCCTTTGCACGAAGCACGGGAAGAAGGAATCTTGTATTGAAAACGATAGCGCAGATAAGACCCTTCTCTTTTGCAAGAGCGGCAATCTCCTGTGCCTGGGCATCTGTGATGCAGAGAGGCTTTTCGCAGTAGATATGCTTTCCTGCAGATATAACCTTTTTCAAGGTCTCATAGTGAAGAAAGTTTGGAGTGCAGATATCCACGATATCAATATCGGGGTCTGCAATAAGCTCATCCTCATCTCTGTATGCCTTTTCAAAGCCGAAGGTTTCGCAAGCCTTTACTGCATTCTCATAGTGGCCGCAGCATACGCCGAGGACCTTTGCAGAAAAGCTAAGGGGGGAATAAAAATATTTAAGATTATCGACAGAATAAGCATGAGTCTTGCCCATTGCGCCGAAACCGATGATACCAATATTCATAATGCACCTCATTAAAATACGATTACATTTTAATATACCATAAAAGAGGCGGATATTCAACAGAAATTTGCGAATATTAATTAATATAAAGTAAAAACTTTATAAGATAATCCTTTGTTTTCCGTACAAATTGCCATTATTTACGGTTCATATTGGTTTTCATATTATCGATACATCCTCGGGCATCATAAAAAACAACACTTCCCGTATCTTTTCTGAGAGATATTTCAATACTGCATTCATCCGCAAGAGTAGTCATAACTGCAAAGGTGCAAAACTCATCGCTATCGTCGATAAGATCAACTTTCGTGATAATGAAATTTTTAAAGGCTGAAAAAACAGCGTATACCTCTTTTCTGGCAATCGCTTCACATTCATTCCTGTCATGCCGAGGAGCGCCTACGGGACAGTCATAAGCATAGAAAACACACACGTCAAAAGGGATATTATACTCAAGTATCTGGTTGGAATTCTCAAAGACAAGTGCCTCATTTAATTCTATGCATTTGTATTTTATGCCTTTGACTAAAAACGGAATTTCTTTAAAATCCCTTGGTTTTATTGCGTTTCTGCATTTGCCTAAGTGTGTTTTGGCAGCTTCGGCATCTGTGTTATTTCCTGTTCCTTCGGTTATCGCAGTCATTTCTCTCATCTGTTCTGCTTTTTTCGAAAAACCGAGAAGCGCTTCCCTTCCGTACGCCACCGTTGACAATGCCAAAGCCAAGAGAACGGACAACACTCTGATATATATTCGGATCATTTTCATAATATTTCGGCAAGCTATACATAGTATCTCCCGCAGGCAGCATATGCTTCATTGAATATTGTGCCGAAAATAATTTAACTTTCCAGCTTATTATGTTTGACAAAAAATATTAATAATGTTATAATTACTTTCGTATGTAAATTGAGAAAGGAGAGACTTATATGGATTTTAAAAAAATCATCGGCAACGAAAGCACACTCTCGCTTATAGCTGCCCATATCAAATCAAAAACTCTTTCTCACGCTTACATAATCGAGGGTCCCAAGGGCAGCGGAAAGCGCACCATAGCAAAGGAAATCGCAAAGGCGCTCAGCTGCGAATCCCCCACTCCCTCACTGCCCTGCGGAAATTGCCGCAGCTGCAGAAGAGTTGAGGAAGGACTTAACACAGATATCTACACTCTCACAAAGGGAGATAAGGCATCCATACAGGTCGATCCCGTTCGAGAAATGACCGATACTCTCGGCTATTATCCCGATGACGGAGACTACAAGGTATACATTATCGAAGAAGCGGAAAAAATGACAACTCAGGCACAGAATGCTCTTCTCCTTTCCTTGGAGGAGCCGCCCTCATACGTTGTTTTTCTTCTTCTCACAGAAGACAGCATGTCTCTTCTTGAAACTGTCAGAAGCCGCGCGCTGAAGCTCAAGACAGAGGTGTTCTCCACCGAGTTTTGCGCTGAGTGGCTCAGGTCTCATCCCCTTTGCAAAAGAGCAACCGAGGAGCAGATAGCTGATGCCTGCGCTGTTGGCAGAGGCTCTCTCGGAAAGGCTCTTTCAACCATCAGCGAAAAGAATTCTCACAGCGCGTCAATTTCAAAGAATGCCGCCCGTCTTGTTGAGCTTCTTTGCACAGGCACTCCCTCCGATGCTATTATTTTTGCATCAACGATGAAATACTCAAGAAGCGAGTTTGAGGAATTTTTCGAGTATGCCCTTTTTGCGGTACGCGACCTGATCGCATCCAAATGCCAAAGTCAGACAACAACGTACTACTCAAGCTCTGAGGTAGCGGCAAATCTCGCGAGCCGTATAAAGATGGCAAAGCTTTCCGCAATGTATGATGCTCTCGTTCTTGCAAAGGACGACATCACAAAAAACAATGCCCAAATTTACGCAGTTATGACCACCCTTGCAGCAAGTGTGGTATGAAAGGATATATAAATGAACAACACAGAAAACGAAGTAATAAACGAAATACTCCCCGACGAATCCGTCGAGGTAGTTGGCGTTAAATTTAAGGATGCGGGAAAGGTTTACTACTTTTCTCCCGAAAAGAAGGACTTTGACCTTGGCGACTACGTTATCGTAAAAACCGCAAGAGGTCTTGAGTTCGGCTTTATTGCAGCATCCAACAAGAAGGTCCTGGGAAAGGACATCGTTCAGCCCCTCCGCAGCGTTGAGAGAAAGGCTACAGAGGACGATATCCGCCGCTGGGAATCCAACAAGCAGCTTGAAAAGAGCGCCTTTGAGACCTGCGTTAAAATGATCGCAAAGCATAAACTTGACATGAAGCTTATCGAGGCTGAATATACATTTGATAATTCAAAGCTTCTCTTCTACTTCTCCTCTGAGGGACGAGTAGACTTCCGCGAGCTCGTTAAGGATCTTGCATCCGTTTTCCATACAAGAATCGAGCTCAGACAGATCGGTATCCGCGATGAGGCTAAGATGATGGGCGGAATCGGTGTTTGCGGCCGATCCTTCTGCTGCTCCACATTCCTCTCTGACTTCGTTCAGGTATCTATCAAAATGGCAAAGGAGCAGAATCTCAGCTTAAATTCCGCAAAGATCTCCGGCACATGCGGCAGACTTATGTGCTGTCTCAGATACGAAAACCACGTATACGAGGAAGAGCTTCGCAGAACTCCTCCCGTTGATTCCAAGGTTCAGACACCCGACGGAATCGGCTACGTTAAGGAGATCACTCCCCTTTCCGGCATGTGCAAGGTTCTTATCCCCAACAAGGGCGGCGATATGTTCAAGACATACCACCGCGACAAGCTCACCGTTATCGCAAAAGGCGACCATAAGAAGAAGGATACAACAGAACCTGCGCCTTCCTCCGATGGAAATTAATTTTTTGACTTTTTTCTAAAAAAGTAGTTGCATTTAGCATAATGTGTGATATAATCAACATGTAACTTAGTCTGCGGCAAAAGCCGCGGACAAAATATAATACTTACGGAGGATCTACCCATGGCTTACAAGATTACTGATGCTTGCATCGCTTGCGGCGCTTGCGCAGCTGAATGCCCCGTTGAGGCTATCTCCGAGGGCGACGGCATCTATGTTATCGACGCTGATAAGTGCCTCGATTGCGGCGCTTGTGCAGATGCTTGTCCCGTAGACGCACCTGCAGCTGAGTAATTAATTAATTACTACGAACATCAAAGGAGGAGCTTTGCTCCGCCTTATGACTTTGTAAAGGATATTTATGACTGAAAAGAATTACAGCCTTTCTCCCGATGAAAGGCTTGACTATATAAACGAGGATCTTTCCCTCATTCAGCTTAAAAGAGGGCTTACCTTCGGCACGGATGCATATCTTCTTGCGGCATTCGTTAAGGAAAAGGCAGGAAGAGGTGCTGACCTTGGCAGCGGCACGGGAGTTGCTTCCCTGCTCTGTCTTTCAAAGAACAAGACATCTTATATGTACGCCGCGGAGATTCAGCCTTATTATGCGAATCTTATCGAAAGAAACGCAAGGCTCAACTATCTCGATGCTAGAATGACAGTTCTTTCCGACGATATCAGAAACATTGGCGAGAAGGATACCTTCGGCGCGCTTGACGTCGTTATCTCCAATCCTCCTTATATGAAGGCGGAAGGGGGATTCGGCACAAAGAGCGAGGAAATGAATATTGCCCGCCGCGAGCTTAACGGCACTATCGACGATTTCTGTGCCTGCGCCTCCCGACTTTTGAAATACGGCGGTCTTTTCTACACAGTTTACAGACCCGACAGACTTATCGACCTTATTTGTGCCCTCAGAGGGGCTTCTCTTGAGCCTAAAAAGCTTATCACCGTTTACCCTGACGAGGACTCAAAGCCTTGTCTTGTGCTCTGTGAGGCTAAAAAAGGCGCCGCAGGGGCTGTCACCATGTCGAAGCCTCTTATAATTTACAAAAAAGGAAGTCGCGACTACACCGAGGACATGGAAAAAGTTTACGAAACCTGCTCTCTTGAGCATTTATTCTGAGGTATTATGGAAAACATCAAGCATACTGATATGAATCCCGAAAAGAACAAGGTGGAGGGCGGAACCCTTTATCTTGTTGCAACACCCATCGGAAACCTTGCAGACCTCTCCGAGAGAGCTATCAAGGTCCTTTCCGAGGTTGATTTCGTTGCGGCTGAGGATACAAGAAACTCAGGTCTTCTTCTTTCACGCTTCGGCATTTCCAAGCCCTTTGTCAGCTACTATGAGCATAACAAGCGCGAGCGCGGCGAATATATCGTCTCCCGCCTCCAGGCCGGAGAATCCTGCGCACTTGTTACTGATGCGGGTATGCCCGCTATCAGCGACCCCGGTGAGGATATCGTTCGTCTTTGCGCTGAGGTGGGAGTTCCTGTTACGGCTGTTCCCGGCTGCTGTGCCGCAGTTACTGCTCTTGCCCTTTCCGCACTTACAACAGGCAGATTTGCATTCGAGGGCTTTATCACAACAAACCGCCACGACAGACGTGAGCGCTTGACAGCCCTCAAGTACGAGGAGCGCACAATGATCTTTTACGAGGCGCCCCACAAGCTGAGACAGACTCTTGACGATATTCTTGAGTTTATGGGCGACCGCAAGATCACCCTTTGCCGTGAGATGACAAAGCTTAACGAGGAGATCATCCGCACAACGGTTTCCGAGGCTGTTGAGATGTACAAGGAGAAGAATCCCCGCGGTGAGTACGTTCTCGTTCTTGAGGGCGGCATCAAGGAGGATAAGTCCGAGGACTTCCCCGCAGACCCCGAGGAGCACGTTAAGATGTACGAGTCTCAGGGCATGAAGCGAATGGATGCCATCAAGGCAGCGGCAAAGGACCGCGGCGTTTCCAAGGGCGTTCTTTATAAGGAGCTTTTAGGCGAATAATTTTAAACGGTGCTGTTACAATGACAGCACCGTTTTTTAATAAAAAAGTCCACTGCAAGCTTTCGCTTGCAGGGGGATTTTTTTAATCACGA
This sequence comes from Candidatus Avispirillum sp., assembly GCA_045638055.1. Lineage (GTDB taxonomy): Bacteria > Bacillota > Clostridia > Oscillospirales > CAG-272 > Avispirillum. The sequence goes on along the minus strand of JAZUAR010000189.1, from coordinate 12,560 downwards.
CCTGCGATTATTCTCTTAATAGCGTACGTATCTGCTGAGTTAATATCTCCGTCTCCATTCAAATCAGCAGCTCTCAGCTGATCTTCAGTGGGAACAACAACGCCCACAAGCATTCTCTTAAGAAGATTGGAGTCAAGAGAATTTATCTCGCCGTCGCCGGTGAGATCACCGCGAACCACAGTATCGTACTCGGGATCAGGCTCGCCGCAAACGTTGCACACACCGCTTTCATACTTATGGCCGATATTTTCATTGGTATTGCTGAACGCAGCTTCACCAATACAGTCAAGAACCTGATATACAGTGGCGCCGCCAAGAACGGGATAAGCATCTGTGCCAATGGTCTGGCCCCATGCTTCGCCAAGCAGGAGGGCGATCTCGCCGCTCTCAATCTGCTCTGCACTCAACTGAGTTGCGCTTGCATTCTTTTCAGGCTTCTCATTCTTACCGAAGCCATTTGCGCCTGTATAATAGTTATTCTTAACTGTATCGCTTGCATAATCTCTCAGCGCGCCAACGATATCGCCTACGTATTCAGTGTCGCCTGTAACAGCACCTACGTTCAGGCAGTTCTGAACACCGCCAAAGGAGCTGTAATTAACGTATGCAAGAATACCTGAAACGTAATTTACTCCGTTTGCTGTGATATCACCGTAGTTTGCGCAGTCAACGATCTTATCATATTTGTTTGCATAGCCGGAAATACCGCCAACACATTCAGCAGCGCCATTTGCCATGATATCACCGTAGTTTGCACACTTACTTACTGTAGTTGCGCCGCTTCCGTTCATGAAAGATCCTGCGATACCGCCGATCTTCTTTGCGCCTGCAGCGTTTTCAGTGAGAGTGATGTCCACGTAAGACGTGCATCCTTCAATTGTGCCGCTGTCGGAATGTCCGACAATGCCTCCCACAAATTCTACCGGTGCATCCACAGTCACAGTGCCGCTGACCTTAACGTTCTTTAAGAGCGCACCGTTGATGCAGCCGAAGAGTGCGTAATAGCTTTCAGTTACTGTCTGCGCGCCGAAATCAACAGTCTTGCCTGCTCCGTCGAAGATGCCGCTGTATTTTGCATAGCTGCTACCGATGGGAGTCCATGCCTTTCCTTCGGGGATTGTGATATCATTCAAAAGGATCGCATTTGCACTGTAATCGCCTGAGTTTACAAGCTCCGCAAACCAGAAGAGCTGGGTTGCTCTTTCGATTTCATAGTAGCCGTTTTCGTTCAGCTCAGCGCTTTCGTAGCAGCCGTTTGAGCAGAAGCCGTTTTCATCGAAATCGTGTTCGAGATCTGCGTTTACGTTACTGTAATAGTCGGAGCCACTGCAGTGTACGATCTTATAGACCTTCGCTCCGCCCACAACGGGAAGCCCCTCTCCGCAGGTCTGGCCGAATGCCTCGCCAAGCTTATAAGCGATCTCACCGCTTGCAAACTGCTTTGCTGCAGTGCCTTCAGCGCAGCCGCTGATCAGACCACCGCTCTGTGTACCTGCCAAACGGACAGCATCAGTATAGCAGTTGATGACTGCACCGTGACGGTCGGAGGTATTGATATCGCCACGGGTATCGGAAACCAGGTTGCCGCAGCGGCTGTGTCCGCTTACGGTAACGTTATAGGTATAACAATTCTCGATAGTTCCTGCATAGTTACAGCCTGCAACACCGCCAACAATATAGTTATTGGGAGTAAGTGCAGAATTGATAACGTAGCAGTTTTCGATACGGGAGCCGTCGATCATCTGACCTGCGATTCCTGCCGCACGAACGTCGGTGGAATTCACGTTATAGCCATCGGGCAACGTAAAGGTCATATTATCAACGCCGAGATTTCTTACTGTACCGGAGAGAGTTCCGAAAAGGCCGTAGGTTGCCTTCACACCGTCAGTACCTATGATCTTGAAATTGGAGATCACATGGCCGTTGCCGTCAAATGTGCCCTCGTAGCCCTTATTGGTATAGTTTGTTGTGTCATAGTAAAGACCTGTGGAGATGATGGTGGTCCATTCTCTGCCTTCAAGATCAATATCATCGGCAAGGATCGCATTTGCCGCTATATTACCTGCATTAACCTGCGCTGCAAACCAGAAGAGGTTTCCTGCATTGGAAATTTTGTAAACACCGTCCTTCTCTTCTGCCGCCTCATAACAGCCGTTTTCGCAGAAGCCGTTTTCATCAAAGGAAGCTGATGAATCGTGGACACCTCCGCTGGCGCTGCCATAGGGGGTATCGCACAGATCGCAGAGTGCGGGGTTTATGCAGGTAGCCGTACCCTCTCCGCCTACGTGGTCTGTATAGCTATACTGCTTTTGTCCGCATCCGTCAACACTACAGCTGCGGATATGTGTGGGAGTGCCGTTATTTTCGTAAGTCCACTTGCCAACGTATGCATGGCCGCTTCCTGTAAAGGTTGCATCAGCGCTTGTAGTTGCGTAAATGTCAAGAGTAACACCCTCCGCAAGGTTTATTGTTGCGCCTGCGGGAATGTTAGCCTCCTCGCCCTTATCAAAGGTAAGGCTTATATCAAGATTAAAGGTAAGAGTATTTGAATAAAGCGCAACCTTATCGTTTACAAAGCCGTATACTGTCTTTCCGGACTTGTGCAGGGTGGGAATTGCTCCGTCTTTACCGGGAACTGTCTGATAGAAGGGCTGAGTTCCGTCTGTTACGCCGCCGTTGAGCTTATATGCGATCTCGCCTGAAGCAAAGCTTGCTGATGCTACTCCTGCCTCGCAGTTTACGGTAGCTCCTATAACACCGCCGTTTGCTGTGCTTCCGATAGTTGCGAAGGTTGTGTAGCAGTTTTCAACTGTTCCGCCCTGATAGTCGCCAACGATACCGCCGAAGCGATTTGTATGCGCTGTAATATCTGCATTATAGGTAAAGCAGTTTCTTACGGTACCCTGATTGAGACCTGCGATACCTCCTGCAACTCGCTTGGGGGCCTTGAGTGTTGCCCTGTTAACGTAGCAGTTTTCAATGAGACCGCCCTCGGATACCTGACCTGCAATAAAGCCTGCTCGGATATCGTAGGTGCCGTCGCCAAGTGACATATAGCCGCTGTAGACACCAAGATTTCTGACTACGCCGCCGTCGGCAACAGTTCCGAAAACACCGTACGTTCCGTCAGAATCAACAGGTATCATATAATCAAAGCCATAGATATAATATCCCTGACCGTCAAATATTCCTTCAAAGCCGCCCTCAGCATCTGAGCCGATGGTATAGGTTCTTCCGATAGGCTCATAGTTATCATAGACATGATAGGTTGTTTCAATATTTTTTGTGAGCTTTCCGCAAATGGTGGTATGACCGCTGTTTACCTGCCTTGCAAACCAGATAAGATTACCGAAGGTTGAGATCTTGTAAAATCCGTCTGTATCCATCTCTGCGGGCACAAGCTCTGCACATTCAGGGCAGTAACCGCCGTTTTTGCTCCAGTTATGCTCTGTATCAACACCGCAAACTGCGTTACATTTTTTACAAATACCCTCAGGTCTGTCGAAGCTATGCTTTTCAACCAAGGAAGCCTCGCCGCAGGGGCATCCCTTGCAGTGCTGTGCGGTATTTTCGGGATTGATATAATAAGTATCGTCTCCACCTACGTGATTCTGAGAATTCTTTTCGCCGTATCCCTGCTTACATCCTGAGCAGATCGCAGCCGCCATACAGGTGGCTGTTCCGTCCTTATGGTTACAGGAGAAGCCTGCATTATTTGTATAAGCGAAGGAATATGAGCTTGTATAGTAGCGATAGATAGCGGGGCCACCGGGATAAGGGAGAGACTTTCCGTCAAGGGTCTGGCCCCAGCCAAGGCCGTAGCCTATCTCGCCTGAATAAAGATCAGCCTCTGTGATCCTTGTTGCGCCGCTTGCAGTTTCTGCATAGCCTGTTGCCTTTTCGCCAACATAGTAGCAGTTTGAGAACTTTGCGCCGTTTGTACCGCCTGTAAGGCCTCCGGAGGCTGCTGTGCCGTTTACTGTGCCGATATTCACGCATCCCGTGAGGGTGGAGTTATATGTCCAGCCGCTGATACCGCCCGTATTGGTTTCACCGTTAACCGTTGCCATATTGAGAGAGTATTCAGTCTTTCCGTCAAAGGTCTGACCTGCGATACCTGCAACAGATGTTGCACCTACGCCCTTGATCTCTGCGTAGTTTATACACATTGTGATGGTGCCTGAGTTATTTCCCGCAATACCGCCGATGCACTCAAAGGTAAGGGGGAGATCGGGATGAGCCTTATAGAAGCCTACCTTGCCGCGGTTTGTACAGTTGGAAACAGTACCCGATGCAATATGACCTACGATACCGCCGATACGGGCTGCCGCGCCAACGAAGCTTTCGTTGTGGCAGTTATCGATAGTACCGCCCTCAAGGCTTCCGACGATAGTTCCCGTATAGCTTGTTGCGCCAAACCATGACTTTGCAACCGTTACGTTTTTAACTACACCATTTCTGCCAAGCTTGCCTACAAGACCGCCGTAGCTTGCCTCGAAGGCTTCTGTATAGAAGTAAAGTCCGTTTATAGTATGTCCTGCACCGTCAAAGGTACCGTTATACTGCTTGGTTTCATTTTTAGATATCTTTCCGATGGGCATCCATGCCTTGAGGCTTGCGTCGGGACCTGTCATCGCAGAAAGGTCGCCCTCGTTTACTGTGATATCTGCTGTGAGGACAGCGTTTGCAGTTACGTTGCCTGCACGAACGTGCTCGCAAAACCAATAAAGCTGACCTGCATTGCTGATCTTATAAGTTCCATTTTCGCTTACGGGAGGCTCGTTAACGTCGCAGCCTGAGCGACTGCAGAAGCCGTTTGCAAAATTGTGACCGAGGGGGTCGCCCACAGTCTTTGAGCATCCGTAGCACTTTGCGGGAGTGAGACAGTCTGCGGGGGTATACGTATGAGTATACTCTGTTCCGTTCCACTCGTAAACACAGCCTGCCGCTGTCTTGAGAGTAGTACCCGCAAGGTCTGTATCTGCGGGGAGATAGAAATAAAGCTTGTTTTGATCAGTATATACGTCTCTTACACCATAGGAAAAGCCTGTTGCAGCTACCATCTGAGACTTATTTGCAGCATCGTCAAGGGTTACTGTTCGAAGGGCAAGTCCCTGACCGCTATCGTTTTTGGGGATAAGCTGGAAATGTTGTCTGTACTTGTCCACTGTACCAAAATCAAACAGACCCGTAGACCGTATTGTTCCACCGGTTATAACTACGGTCCAATCAGAAGCACTGGAGCTACTGCCAATACCGCTGGCACTATACTGCCCTGAATCCGTCATTTGAGCAGAAGCATAAATCGTTCCGCCATTAATGTTTAACACAGCGTTACCTCTTGCACCTTTTGCAGCTCCAATGGCAACAGAGTAAGCATTTTCACTGGATACATAATATGTATCAGCTTTGACAACACCGCCGTTTATCGTGATTGTCATATAAAGCTTAGACGTATCATAAGAATCCTGACCACCAGCTGCAAATCCGATACCGGGGGCACCATCAGGACCGAGTGTTGATACACTGCCGCCGTTTATGGTAATAGTCTGACCGTCCTGGGCTCCGTTGCCTGAAAAGCCTGTACCTATGCCTGCAGCCTCTGAAGCACCTGTTGCATTTACACTGCCACCGTTAATGGTGATCTGTCCGGCGCCGCCATAGGCTGCGCCGCCGATTCCTGCCCCCATGATGTCTCCCTTTGCGTCAACAATACCGCCGTTGATAGTGATCTGACCGGCATTTTTATGATCGGTGTATCCGCCGATTCCTGCGCCTGCGCCTTTGCCGCTTGCATTGGCAGAAAGCTTTCCTGAGTCATTTTTCTGTCCGTAAACAAAAACGGAATTGCCAGCGCTTACGCGAAGGGAATGAGTGATGGTCAGTGTTTTGCCATCGCAAAGAATGATGTGCGCCGTTCCGGAAACTGTGACGTTGTTATCGACAGTAACGTTATCCGTAACAACGTACCATCCGCTGTTCATTGTTTTTGTTTCGGAGGTTACTACAGTATAGTCTGTCACCGTCTTTTCGGTGCTGACTACCTTTGTACCGTCCCATACTCTGTCAATATAGCTGACAGCATCCGCCGCCAACACTGCAGGTGTTGTCACGGGGATCATTGTAAGCACTATCAGCATCGCGAGTATCGCACTTAAAATCCTCTTTTTCATTGTTTTTCTCCTTGTATGTATATTAATATTATTTTCTTAACGTTGATCTGCAATAATACCGCACTTGATTTGTACACTATTCTATGCTTATCTCTTCAGCAAATTGACAAAGGCTTTTTCTGTTGTTTCCTCAACGAAATTTTTGAACTTATTGAGTATTTCTCCGGAGAGACCCTTATAATCCATTGAAAATACCTTCTGAAGCTTTACCTGCTGCAGCTCCTCAGGTACGCCGTAGACTGTGAGGATGACCCGCAAGGCGCCTCTGATCCTCGTTTCAAGGGGGACGGGATTGCCCGCTATCATCATCGTTCCGTACTCGATGCCCGATATAAGAAGCTCTGCCTCGGAAAACTGCTCCATTCCCCAATTGGGGCGGTACTGCCCGAACACCTTCGCTGCTCTATCTGCATCGTTCTTTCTGATTATGTCAAGACACAGGGGGCTTGTGTATGCTGAGATGAAGAAGTCCTTTATGACCTCGTCATCCTCGCAGGCGCTTACCATGGAGGTCAGCTCAAGGCATATCGCCATTACTGAGCTAAGTCCCTCGTCTGCCTTCTCCTCCATCAGCGCCCACTGAAACGAGCAGAGCATATCAACAAGCTGGGCCAAAAGATGCTCCTTTGTGGGATAATAAAAGGTGAGGTTTCCCGTGCTCATCTCAAGTTCCTTCGCTATCGAAGCTACGGTGGTATGTGTATATCCCTTTTCAAGGAATTGCTTAGTTGCAACGTTTATAATCTCAAGCTTTGTTAATTCTGATTTGTTAATTCTCGCCATAACACAACACCCTTCTTAGCTTTTATTTTATTTTAGCACATATGCTAATCAATGACAATATGCTATTATTACAAAATTTCCCTCGAATTTGGTGCAAATTGAATATACAAAAAAGCAACGAATAAATATGTGCACTGTAGTTTGCTACAATCCTCCCCCGCTCTGGCCACCATCATCGACCACGGATAGGATATATTAGCTTTTTTGCACAATTCATCATTCACGTAATCGGGGTTTCCAAGGCGCTCTTTATAAGAAGCTTCTCGGAGAAAGCTCCCTCAATTGACTTTTTGATATTTTTATGATAAAATAAATAAAAACAAAGTTGCTTCGTTAGACAGAGCTCAACGTGCACTTTCTATGTACATCAATTTTCGTGCACGCTCTGCAACAGAAGAGCGTGTATTTTTGTTTTTATGAAACCAAGCTGTAATTTTATCGAGATATATACTAGAAAACAGATATTATAAAACAAGGAGGTGCTACTATGAAAATAAAAAAGCTCACCGCTATATTATCAATTATCCTGATACTGTCGTTCCTTCTTTCTGCTTGCTCACCTACCTCCGATAAAAAGGAAAATGAAACGGAGAAAAAAGAGGAAACTACGACCGCTCCCTTATACACCTCAGACGTTGAGATTGCGCCACCCGAAGAGCCTGCGGAGGGAGTAATCAAAGAAATCGAAAGCGATTTTCTGAAATACCTCAAAGAAAATTCAGAGCTTTATCCAAATCTCGAATACGAGCCCTATGTTACACGGTACTACGGCTCTTACAACGGTGCAATTCCCGTAAAGATCGAAAACATTGGAATAGTTCATCATACCGAGATATGGGAGGAAAACGTCGGCGGAAGCGTTTTCCGTTATTCCGACGGCAATATCATAAGAGTATGGAAGGACGGGAAGTTCTATACACTTGAAAAAGCATATAAAAAAGAGCTTCTGACACAGAAAGAGGTATATATTATCTCTCAGCTTCACTGCAGACAGGAGTATCTTGATCCAAATAAAGTCTCGGTTCCCAATGAATTTGACAAAGCAAAATATGCAATCAACTATCTCCCCGAATCCACTCGAGAAGAATTTGCCAAAGCTCTCGGCAAAAAAGTTTCCAAATTGAATTTCAACGACCCCTTTGATTATAATACCCTATTTGAGGACGGTGTCAGATGCTACGGAATGTTCGGCAAGGGGGACGTATGGTTCGTTCCAGAAAACGATAACGTCGAAACCACCGTAACCATTGCAGGCGCAACCTTTACCCACCACTCCTCCTTCAAGCTGTACTGTATGCACAGGGGTTCTCTTTTTTCACTTGAAGAGGCTTTGAGCGAGGGATATCTCACAAAGGAAGAAATTTCCTCTGCCGCTTATAATCACGAGAGAACACGAATTTATCTTGAATATCAGAAAAAATACTCTTCTCGATACAATGATGATACCGACGTTGATAAAATAAAAGTTGACAGCTACACATCGGAGTTTGAAAGTCAGCTTATCAGCGAATATATTAATTACCTTACGAAAAAGTACAATGCCGATTTCAATTTTTCCATTTTCACAATATGCAGATATTATGGAAGCATAGATGGGATAGTTACCTTCTGCTTTACCGGAAGCATTCCCGCTTGGATAAAGGATACAGACGAGATAATCGGCGGCGTTATCTTTCACCATATGAGCGAATATCACCCAATACAGATACGGAAGTACGGATGCTTCTACCATCTCAGCGATGCCTATGAAATGGGCGTTATCTCTGTTGAACAGTTAAGAAAACTTGCACTCATCCACAACAACGGAAAGTATTATTCTGCGTCTGATCATTAAGTATAAACAAATGAGGCTGTTGCGATTGCAACAGCCTTTCTTTTTTATATTTCCAAACTTGAAAAACAGTTGAAACTATTGAAAAAAAGAAAATAATGTATATAATAGATATATTAGGACTTTTCGAAAGGACATATTATTATGGCTAAGGAAAAATATTATATAACGACGGCGATCGCTTATGCTTCTGCACGTCCTCATTTCGGTAACACATACGAGGTTATTATGACCGACTGTGTTGCCCGCTACAAGAGACAGCGCGGCTTTGACGTTTTCTTCCTCACAGGTACTGACGAGCACGGTCAGAAGATCGAGGATAAGGCAAAGGAAGCAGGCATCTCCCCCAAGGAATACGTTGACAACATCGCAAACGGTCAGATCAAGCGTATCTGGGACCTTATGAATACAAGCTACGATAAGTTTATTCGTACTACCGACGACTACCACGAAAAGGCAGTTCAGAATATCTTTACAAAGCTCTATGAGCAGGGCGATATCTACAAGGGCGAATACAGCGGATGGTACTGCACTCCCTGCGAATCCTTCTTCACAGACACTCAGGCTGAGGGCGGCAAGTGCCCCGACTGCGGCCGTCCCGTTGAGAAGGCTAAGGAGGAGGCATACTTCTTCAAGATGTCCAAGTATGCAGACCGCCTTATCAAGCACATTGAGGAGAACCCCGAGTTCATCGAGCCCGAATCCCGTAAGAAGGAAATGGTTAATAACTTCCTTAAGGCAGGCCTTCAGGATCTTTGCGTTTCCCGTACATCCTTCAAGTGGGGTATTCCCGTTCCCTTTGACGATAAGCACGTAGTTTACGTTTGGCTTGACGCACTCTTCAACTATGCAACTGCTCTCGGCTTTGACCCCGCAAACGAGACTCAGCCCGAGCTTTATCAGAAGTACTGGCCCTGTAACGTTCATATGATCGGTAAGGATATTCTCCGCTTCCACACCATCTACTGGCCTATCTTCCTTATGGCACTCGGTCAGCCCCTTCCTAAGAAGGTTCTCGGTCATCCCTGGTTCAACTTCGGTGCTGACAAGATGTCCAAGTCCCGCGGAAACATTATTTACGCTGACGATATGGCCGAGCGCTTCGGTGTTGACGGCGTTCGTTACTACGCTCTCTCCGAGATGCCCTTCGCAAACGACGGCTCCATCACATACGAGAACGTTATCTCCCGCTACAACAACGATCTTGCAAACAACCTCGGTAACCTTGTTAGCCGTACTGTTGCAATGACTAAGAAGTATTTTGACGGTGTTATCCCCTGCCCCGCAGGTGAGGAAGGCACAGATGCTGAGCTCAAGGCAGCTATCCGCGAGGGTATCGACGGATTTATCTCCAACATGGATACCTACCATATCGCTGATGCTCTTGACTGCGTATTCACATTCCTCCGCCGTGCAAACAAGTATATCGACGAGACTATGCCCTGGGCTCTTGCTAAGGATGAATCACAGAAGGCTCGTCTTGGCACAGTTCTTTACAACCTTCTCGAGGCTATCCGTATTGCGGCAGTTCTTCTCACTCCCGCAATCCCCGCAACCTGCGAGTCTATCTTTAACCAGATCGGCACAGACCTTACAACATACGAGACAATCGACAGCTTCGGTGCTCTCGTTGCCGGTAACTCTGTTGGCGAGAGCGTAATGCTCTTCTCCAGAATCGACGAAAAGAAGATGATGGAAGAGGTTCAGGCTGAGATCGAGGCTGCAAAGAAGGCAGCAGAGGCTGCGGCTAAGGCAGCTGAAAGACCTGCAAAGCCCGAGGGTATCGCACAGATCGGTATCGAGGACTTTATGGGTGTTGAGCTCAGAACAGCACAGATTCTCGAGGCTGAGCGTGTTCCCAAGGCAAAGAAGCTTCTCAAACTCAAGGTTGACCTCGGTTACGAGGAAAGACAGGTTGTTTCCGGTATTGCAAAGTTCTACGAGCCCGAAAGCCTTATCGGAAAGAAGATCATCCTTGTTGCTAACCTCAAGCCCGCAACTCTTTGCGGTATTGAGTCCAACGGTATGATCCTTGCATCCGGTGATGACGAGATCCGCGTTGTATTCCTTGATAAGGACACACCTCTCGGACAGAGAGTTCGCTAAATAAAAACAAAGGGGCTGACATCAGCCCCTTTTTGAATAAGGTATATTATGAGAATTTTTGACACACACGCACATTATAACGACGGTCGCTTTAATGATTACGAGGGCGGCATGGACGGAGCAATCCGTGATTCCTATGAAGCAGGCATCTGCGGCTTTATAAACTGCGGCACCTGTCCCGAGTCCTCCCGCCGTTCAATTGAAATTGCAAGACAGTATGAAAATGCCTATGCGGCAGTTGGTATTCATCCCGAATCAGCGGAGGAGCTGAGAGATAATCTCAACTCAGCATACGATGAGATCATTTCCCTTTTCTCCGACGAAAAGGTGGTTGCTATGGGCGAGATCGGTCTTGACTACCACTGGGATATTGAAAAAGAGATTCAGCACAAGGTTTTTGAGGACCAGCTCGATATTGCAACTCAATACAAAATGCCTGTTATCATCCACGACCGTGAAGCTCACGGGCCTATCTTTGATGCCATAAAGCGTCACCCTGATCTTATCGGTGTTATGCACGGATACAGCGGCAGCGCTGAGATGGCAAAGGAATATGCTAAGATGGGCTGGTATATTGCCTTCGGCGGACCTGTTACCTATAAGACAGCAGAAAAGGTGAGAGAGGCTTGCCGCGCAGTTCCCCTGGACAGACTTCTTATTGAAACAGACTGCCCCTATCTTCCTCCCGTGCCCCATCGCGGAGAGATCAATCTTTCAAAGAACATGATCCACACAATTAAGATCATGGCAGAAACAAGAGGCGAAGACGTTGAGGCTCTTGCAGCAGCGATGATCGAAAATACGAAGAGACTTTTTGGAATTGAAATTTAATAAAAAGACAGAATATCAACAATGATATTCTGTCTTTTATATTATAGTTGCAAATAGAAAGGGGCGCATAAGCGCCCCAACATATTCAGTATATCAAACCTTATATCCGGTTGTCAATACGTTTTTTGAAACTCAATGGTCAATATGCATAGTTTCTGCGATGTGAATAAATTATTTTAGTTAACTTTGTACAATCCGTGTATTGCATTAGCCCTTTTCTTATGGTAATATATAGCCAAGGAAAGGGTGATACCAATGAAGAAGTAAGAAAGCTCAAATAAAAGGTTCGAGCAAAATAAAGTTGATGCAAGTTAGTACACGTAAGAAAGTCTTTGTAATAGCAAAAGTTAGTGAATGCCATGATCCTCTGAAAAAAGATTTGCAAAATGAAAATCTGCTGATAGTTCAGCAACTTTAACCTGTTTAACAGTTTATATAAATTATTTTGGTAGCATCAAATTTATTAAGAAACCAATTGAGCTTCGCAGTTCCCTTTTGATGATTTTGGAATGATTCCAAACTAAAGTTTATCCCGCTTACGGGAGAAGAAAAAAATGATTTAGGTTCATGTGAATGATCGGTAATCAGAGAAAGGAAACTATCCGCCCAGATTAAGAAAGAGAGGTTAAAAGATGTTAGATATCAAGAGTGAACAGAAATAACCCTTGACTGAGCTAAAAGATCGTGAAGAAGGTCTTCAGTCAAGGGTTATTTCATTTTTATACACTTCTCTCCCTAAGGGGAGCTTTTTTATTTGAAAAAATATACAATTATTTATGTCTTTTTCTTTACTTTTTGGTCGAAATGTGTTATAATTGTTAAAAATAAATCAGAAC
>JAZUAR010000188.1:0-2645 GCA_045638055.1 Candidatus Avispirillum sp. | reverse complement strand
GGTCTCCGTTTCGCTATCCGTGAGGGTGGTAGAACAGTTGGTTCCGGCGTTGTTGCTTCCATCATCGCATAAGTTGAACTAATACCTTATAAATTATCGACCACGGGCTTTGCCCGTGGTCGTATAATATATAAATAAATTAATACATTATCTTTGGGGATTGGTGAAATTCCATACCGGCAGTATAGTCTGCGAGCGTTAGCTGACAGGGTGCGATTCCCTGACCGACGGTAAAGTCCGGATGATAAAAGATATGTGCCTTCCCCGCTTTTTTGCGGGCTTTTTTATTGGCACTCCCCCCTTGAAAGGGACTAATATGAAAAAATCAGCTACCAATGAGCGCACAAAAAAGCTTGCCGCTGTTGCAATGTTCTGTGCACTCGCTTATATCGTTTCTTTTTGCTTTCCCATCAAGGTCCAGTTTCTGACCTTTGATGCAAAGGACGCCGTGATTGCTATCGGCGGTATGTTTTTCGGGCCTCTTGCAGCTCTTGCGATGGCCTGTATCGTTCCCGTTATGGAGTTTCTGACTCTCAGCGATACGGGAGTTTACGGTCTTATTATGAATTTTCTTTCCAGCGCGGCCTTTGGCGTTACGGCTTCTCTGGTTTATAAATACAGAAGAAAAATGAGTGGCGCTGTCTTCGGACTTACGTCAGCTGTTCTTACAATGGTTGGTGTTATGATGGTAGCGAACATTTTTATAACACCTTTTTATATGGGTGTCAGCCGCGATATGGTGGTTGACCTCATCCCTACTCTCCTTCTTCCCTTCAACGCTACAAAATCCGTACTTAATGCGGCTCTTGTCCTTCTTCTTTACAAGCCCTTTACAACTGCACTCAGAGCAACCAATCTCGTTCCTAAAAGCAGTAACACAATTAAGAATTCTCCTGTATATACTGCGATTACTATCTTCGTTGCAGTGCTTCTTCTTTGTGCTTCCCTTGTGGTTTATTTCACATTGCTCGGCGGATCAATAAGCTTTTAAACTATAACACAGAAAGTATTCGGTGAATTTTATGAAGAACAAGCTTTTACTTATCGTTTTCCTCTGCTCTATGATTCCCATCGTTGAGCTGAGAGGAGCTATTCCCCTCGGCGCAGGTATGTCTGAGATCGAGTGGGTTTCCGAGATATTCAATATAGATTCCGAGTCCGCCCTCCCCTGGTGGCTCAACTATCTTGCCTGTGTTATCGGTAATATGGTTCCCGTTCCTTTTATTCTTGTTTTTATCAAGTCCGTTCTTAATTTTATGAGAAGAGGTCCCAAGCTCTTTTCTAAAATTGCTCTCTGGCTTGACAACAAGGTACAGAAGCATGCAGCAAAGTTTGAAAAATCCCAGTTTATCGCACTTCTCCTTTTTGTAGGAATTCCCCTTCCCGGCACGGGTGCGTGGACAGGCTCTCTTATTGCCGCAATTCTCGGCATGAGAATCAGACGATCTCTTCCCGCAGTATTCCTCGGAGTACTCCTTGCAGGCGGTATCATGACTCTTGCAAGCTACGGTCTCGTAGGATTCCTTAACATATTCATCTGACAAAAAAAGCTTTTTGGATCTCTCCAAAAAGCTTTTTTATTTATGCCATATACTGCATAGCTATACTAATGTCGCCGTAAAGCACGGTAACCTGCTCTACATTTTTCTGACTGTCAAAAATGAAGCTGTATATTATAGCATCATAAGTGCCGTCCTCAGCATTCACCAGAAGCTGTCCTTCCATTGCAGCAGTGAGCAAGGGGTAATCCATAAACGCCCATTTTCCTGTGCTGTCCAGGCCATATCCAAAATATACACAGCCCCCATCAGCAGAGGAAACGTCTATCCCCTTATCCTCATCATACATCTGCAAAGCACCGCCCTTTTCCACATATGCTGCAAATCCGGTATCAAGGGAAAAATTCTTCTCCACATCAGCGATGGGATCACCGATCTTTACGTTGAAGGGAGTGGAAAGACCGTTAAATGTATGCTTATAGTCAAGCTCGTAGAAAGGAATTACGCCTCCCTCTGAGTTCCCATACATTGTGAATATAGAGTTATATTCTACAAGGTACTCCCCTTCTGAGTGAGGAAAGGTCAAAATTTCCTCGAGGGAGAAGCGCACATCACTTTTATAATTTTTATCATCAAAGCTTTCTATTTCCTCAAACTTTGATAACGCTGTTGTTTCCTCGACACCTTGGTCGGGGGAGGCACATGACGTTGCAAACAGGGTAATTACAAGCGCAAGAAAAAGAGAAAGTGATCTCTTCATAATCATATTACAAAGTGTACGGGAAGACCGTTTTCATACTTGTTTGCCATCTCGCCCTGAATGAGAGGAAGGATATACTCAAGGCACTCGCCTGTTACGTTATTGCCCTGCTCGTTGATCATCTCTCTGGGTACGCTTCTTACAGCATTCGCAATACCTGCGATCTCCTTTGCGTTAAACTCAACGCCGTACTCTCCTGCCTTGCGGTCCATAGCCATCATACAGCCTGTCTTACCGCTTACTGCCGCTGCTACTGCTGCAGCACCAACGCCGCGAGACTCGGAAATATCTGTTGCAGACTGAAGATGTGCTGCGCATCTCTGAGGAAGATTTACCTCCACAGAACGAACCTTACATCCGATTCTATCCTTAACAGCAAGCTCAAG
>JAZUAR010000187.1:0-2174 GCA_045638055.1 Candidatus Avispirillum sp. | reverse complement strand
TCCTTCGCTTCTGATGATCGTAGGATTCTTAACGAATGACATACACAAATGGGCGTTCCGTTTCCCAGGCGGTTATGAGCTCGGATGGGACAATTATAGCTTTGGTCCCTTGTTCTACGCGGCGATCGCGTGGGTCTTCGGCTGTATCGTGCTGATGATTGCAGAATTTCTCGGAAGATGCCGCATTCCCAAAACAAAAAAGTTCATCCTGCTTCCCATTGCTTTGCTTGGAGTCGGCACGGTATATTCCGTTCTGTACGTGCTTGACGCGGAGATGTTCGGCTTTCTTGAAATGTACGTTACTATCTGTTTCCTGATCGTTGCGATTTGGGAGAGCAGTATCAAGATCGGACTCGTACAGTCAAACAGCAGATATGACGAGCTTTTAAGATCATCTTGTCTGGGTGTTTCGGTCATTGACGCGGATTATACCGTTCATTATCGCTCTGACGATGCTCCCGAGCTTTCACCGGATCAAATGAGGGTGGCAACAAAAAAGCCTATCATGCCGTCGGGCGGAATCCGGGTGTCAGGCTCAAAAATCCGCGGAGGCTATGCGCTGTGGCAGGAGGACCTGTCTGAGCTGATGGATAATCTCGATGAGCTGAAGACACTCCGCGAGGAGCTGAAAGACTCCAATGCGGTTGCTATGCAGAACTATCAGATGGATAAACGATTGCGTGTTCTTGCAGAAAAGAACAGACTTCATGACGTAATACATCGACAGACTGCCCGCCAGATCAATTTGCTTGGTGATTGGCTCGGTAAGCTACAGAAGACAACAGACGAAGCGGAAAAGAGAGAGCTTCTTCGCCGTATCGTTGTTGTTGGCACGTATCTGAAAAGGCGTAACAATTTGATCCTCGTCAGCGAGCAGGATGGTATTATTAAAGAGGAAGAGTTGAACCTCAGTATCAGAGAAATGATGAAAAACCTGCAGCTTGCGGGTGTGAGCTGTGCCAGCTCCGTACAGTTTGATATGGACTTGCCCGCGGAGGTTGTGATGAAGCTTTTTGATTTCTGTGAATTCGTTATCGAAAGTTCCTTCGATGGACTTGAACGACTGCTTGCCAGATTCTTTTATCGTGACGGTCTCTTCTATTGCTGTGTTGATGCAGTGTGTTCTTTGGATTTGACGTCTCTGTGCTCGGAGAATGTGTATGTCAGTGCTTCTGACGAGAATTATTACACGCTTTCCTTCAAAACGGAAGGGGGAGAGGGCAAATGCTGACCTGTTTTTATGAAATGAGCTCGCTTTGGCAGATAATCCTTACCGTGATCAGCCAGCTGACCGTGATCGCTCTGCTCGCGTGTCTTCTCTTAGCCTATCGCAGATACGGTATATCGAAGCCGTTTAGCGTAGGTTCCGTACTACTATTACTCAATGCTACGCTTAATGTTGTTATGCTGCTTGACAACCGTCTTACGCCGTTTGGGGAGGGTCTTCACCTTCGTGTTCCTTACGCTGTTTTTGTAGCTATAACGTTGTTCTCGTTGAGCTATTCTGTGTGGACTTTTGTAGGTACTACCGGTCGCAGACAAATGATCAATAACACCTCAGTAAAGGAAGCCTTTGATAATCTTCCCACCGGAGTTTGCTTTTTCAATGAATCCGGTCTGCCCGTTCTTTGCAATCGTGCGATGCACCGCTTCAGCTTTGCCATATGTGACAGAGACGTTCAGTATATTGCCGATCTTGAGGAATGCTTGCGTGAGGATTTTGCTCCGAAAGGCGGAGTGAAAAAGGACGGAAAGGCGTTTGTCCTGCCGAGTGGTAGAGTGTGGCAGCTTGAGCGTCGTGTTCTCTTCGGTGAGGAAGGAGAGGGTCATGTTCAGTTTATTGCCACTGATATTACCGATCTCTACAATACACGCCAAGAGCTCACCGAGGAAAACTCTCAGCTTCGCCGAGTTCAGTCTGAGCTTAAGCGTCTTTCTGCGAACGTTGTTACGATTACACGGGAGGAAGAAATACTTAACACAAAAATGCGTGTTCATGACGAAATGGGCAGATGCCTCGTTGCCGCGCAAAAGTACCTCCGCGAGGATAGCACAGTAGGTGACGGTATGACTGAAAGCGTTGTGACTGCTTGGCAGAGGGCGGTATCAATGCTTAAATATAATAATGAAGTAACCGACGAGGATATGTTCTCTCAGATCCGTAAGACCTGCCG
>JAZUAR010000186.1:0-4772 GCA_045638055.1 Candidatus Avispirillum sp. | reverse complement strand
AAGATTAAGTCGGTTTGTGTTAGAGTTAAACAGTTTTTCGAGCTGAGTAAGAAGCCAACCCATAACAGCACCGAGTACAAGAGAGGCGAAAATTTCAACAAGGGGTTCAACCGCAATGGATACGGGGTTGATTTCGCCTGTGCCGAATGTTCTTGCTACACCGAAGGAAACAGCAAATACTACAAGACCTACAGCGTCGTCAAGGGCAACGATGGGAAGAAGAAGGTCTGTAAGGGGACCCTTAGCCTTATACTGGTTAACAACCATGAGAGTTGCCGCGGGAGCTGTTGCGGAAGCAATAGCACCGAGAGTGATGGCTGCGGGAAGGGAGATCTTATCGGGCATCATGAAGTGAAGACCGATGAGAGCTGCGTCTACAATAAGAGTTGCGGCAAATGCCTGAAGAATACCGATAACTGTAGCCTGCTTACCTGTCTTTTTAAGAGAAGAAAGACGGAACTCATTACCGATAGAGAATGCGATAAAGCCTGTTGCAACCTCTGTGATGATCTTGAATGCTTCAACCTCGTGAATATCGGAGAAGAAGAGACCGTCAATGCCGTGGAAAGCGGGGATCGCACCGAGACAGAAGGGTCCGATGATGATACCTGCGATTATGTATGCAGTAACGGCGGGAAGCTTTGCGAGCTTTGCGAGACGGGACATAAGAAGTCCTGCAAGGAGTGTGATTGAAATGCTTAACAGAACACCCATACTATACCTCTTTTGTATTAATAATATAATAGGTAAAAAACCGTACTTGTCCAATATAGCACTTTGAAATGGCGGTGTCAATAGTAAATTGGAAAAAACACAACCTTTCCCATTTCCCCCGTTATTGACAAATAAATTCTAAAGTTGTATAATGAATTAAATTTATAAACGGATAACGGAGTTATTATGAAAAAGATAATTGCTTTGGCTCTTGCAGCCATCACCTGCGCTTCTATGCTTTTCGCCTGCGGAAAGGCTGAGCTTGAAAAAAAGGATATCCTCGATGATAAGGGAAACAAGGTAGCAACAGGCTACTACGACGGCGATAAGCTTGTCCGCGAGGAAAAGACAGACAGCAACGGTGACCTTACTCAGAAGAAGGAATACAACAAGGACGGCAACGTAGAGAAGGTTGAAAACTATAATCTCGGCATCCTCTTCACCGTAGAAGAGTATGAGTACGCGAAAAAGGACGGCGAATATACAAAGAATACCGTAACCTATAACAATAAGGGTAAGGTAGTTTCCAATAAGGAAACAAAGTATAAGGATTCCCGCCCCGTTGAGGAGATCAATACTATCCCCACAGCCGAGGAAGGCGTTTCCAACGTTGAAAAGTGCAAGTATACTTACAAAGAGGACGGCACAGTTCTCCTCGTTATCACATCCAACGATAAGAAGATCAGAGAGACCCTTCTCGATAAGGATGAGAATAAGATCTACGATCACGAGTTCAGCGAGGAATCCTCCGTTAAGTCCTACTATAAGGACGAGCGCGTGGTTAAGGCGGAAACCTTTAACTCAAGCGGCAAGATCATCCTCACAGTTGAAAACGAGTACGATGAGGATGGCGTATTGTCCGGAACAAAGAACTATAACGCAAAGGGCGAGCTTCGCGACTATTCCAAGTACGTCTATAAGGACGGTAAGCTCCTCGGTATCTATAAGTATAACGCAGACGATACTATCAACTGTACTATCGCCTACGACGAAAACGGTAAAGCTACGATCCATAAAGGCACATACATCCAGCTCGGAGAGTAATAATGACGGTAAGGGAAGTGTACCAAGAGGAACTTTTTAAGGAAAAGTTCCCCCTGGACCCCCTCAAAACCTCTTAAATAGATTTATCCCCCCATGGACCCGTAAAGGGTCTATGGGGGGATAAATTTATCTTTTTAAAAAGGTTTGGGGAGGGTTCGGGAGGACCTTTCCTCAAAAGGTCCTTCTGACACACACTCCTTCCCCTCTTTACTGCTTTTCGGAGAGGAGCTCGTCCATTACGCGGGCAGCGATGCCTACGTAGTCCTCGCAGCTGCGACGGTGGTAATAAGCCTCAGTGCGCTTTTCGGGCTCGGGATCGGATGCGCCTGCGGGAAGCTCGAGGAGCTCGCGGCAGATATAGGAGCCGTTATGCTTTTTGAATTCCTGAGCGATGCGCTGGATGAGGGCGTAGTGCTCCTTTTTTGCCTCGTGATCGGAGGGATCTGAGTAGCCCCAGAGGATACCTGCTACCATAAATGCGCCGCTGACGGCACCGCAAACCTCGCGGAGTCTGCCCATACCGCCACCGAAGGAGGAGGAGAGGACAGCCGCCGCCTTTTCATCGAGGCCTGTGACGTCGGAAAAAGCGAGAAGAACTGCCTGAGAGCAGTTATATCCTGCGCGAAAGAGCTCGCGCGCCTTATTTTCGTGGTTCATAAAATCTCCATTCCGCCGCTTGTGCGGCGTTGCAAAAAGTAATTGAACTCGACCGAGTTTCTTTAGAAACCAAAATGGGTTGGGTCCCATTTTGAGGGAGAGTGGTGGCGTGAAAAAGAAAATCCAAAAGCTTTGTTTCTTGAAAATTTCACGCTTTTCTCCTTAAATTAATGACTGACCGTTGATCTTGAGGCGGAATCTGAGCCCCAGCTTTTCTGCGGCCTTGCGGCAGAGGAGCATACGCTCGAGGAATATCTCGAAGTAGTCCATAATGCTTGAGATCTGTGTATCGATCTCGAGGCGGAGAGTGATCTCGTTTGTATCGCGGTCCACGGTGAGGGAATAATCTGTAACGGAGTAGTTAACTCTGTCGTGGATGTCAAAGGTTGTGATGTCGCGGTTGCGCACGCGGCTGCGGCGCACGTCAGACTTGTCCGCAAGAATAAGAGCGGCGGAAACATGGTCAACGGGAACACCTGTGCCCTCGTCATGGTTGCCGATGGCGCAAACGATGGTTGCAACGTCCTCAGCGCTCATGCCCTTTGCGAGAAGGACTCTGAATGCCATAACCGCACCGCTCTGTGAATGCTCGGAGCGGTTCACAAGATTTCCGATGTCATGAAGATGGGCGGCGATCTTTGCAAGCTCGATATCGTGGGCGGATGCCTTGACGGATTTAAGGATATATTCAGCAGTTTTGGATACCATACCAACGTGGGCGAAGCCGTGCTCGGTGAAGCCGAGGCAGGCGAGGGAATCGTCAGCCTTCTTGATATAAGTGCTGATAGAGGGGTCGTGCTTTATATCTTCGTATGAAACCATGATAGCCTCCAAATTAGATTTAATGTACATATTAATTCTATTATGTAAAATGCAAAAAGTCAAGGCAAGAAAATGTTAAATCATTTAAAATAACTTGTCTACAAAAAACGTTGATTTCATTGACAAAGCGACAATAATAGTGTATAAAAAACATAGTTATATTTTGCACGCGAAAGCAAAGAAAAGCGTGAAAGCACAGAAAGCAAAGATTCAAGCCTTACTTTTTTCACGCCAAACTCTCACTAAAAATGGGACCCAACCCATTTTTGTTTCTTACGAAACTCGTTCGAGTTTCAATACTTTTTATGCCGCCACAGGGGCGGCGGAATGGAGACTATTATGTCCAAAATGAAAATTGCCATCATTGGCTGCGGTAATATCGCGAGAAGCGCGCATATTCCCTCCTATCGTCAGCTTCCCGATGAGTGTGAGATCAAGTATTTCTGCGACATCATCAAGGAAAAGGCTGATAAGTGTGTTGAAGACTACGGCTGCGGTATCGCTATCGAGGATTACCGTGACGCTATCAACGACCCCGAGGTAGATGCTATCTCCGTTTGTACTCACAACCTTATGCACAAGCAGATCTCCATCGAGGCGCTCAAGGCAGGCAAGCACGTTCTCTGCGAGAAGCCTGCGGCAAGAATCTACTCTGAGGCTCTTGAGATGCAAGAGGCACAGCACGAAACAGGAAAGGTTCTTTCCATCGGTGTAGTTTGCCGCTTCCACAAGGCTGTTGAGGAGGTAAGACGTCGCATTCAGGCAGGTGAGCTCGGTGAGGTTTACCACGTATTTATCAACTTCCGTGAGCATCGCTCCATCCCCGGTCTCGGCGGTGAGTTTACCACTAAGTCCGTATCCGGCGGCGGCGTTCTCATCGACTGGGGCGTTCACCGTATCGACCAGGTAATGTACTGTCTCGGCGATCCCGAGGTTAAGTCCGTATCTGCGGTTGCATTCTCTAAGCTCGGCTGCGATATTGAAAACTATAAGTACAGATATATGTGGAGTGAGGATACAAAGGACGTAAACGGTACGTTCGACGTTGACGACTCCGTAACAGCTATCATCCGCACAGAGGGACCCGTTATCTCTCTCGAGGGCGCATGGGCTCAGAATATCGAGGATAAGGATCAGTACCTCGACTTCATCGGAACAGAGGGCGGTATCCGTCTTAACTACTGCGGCGACTTCAGATTCTTCACAGTAAAGGACGGCGAGTTCGTAACAGAGGAGTGGGCAACTCCCGAGCACGATATGTACCTCGATGAGGTAAAGGCGTTCTTCGATGCTATCAAGACAGGCGAAAAGACCCGCGCTCATATCGATTATGCAATCAAGACCTCCAAGATCATGCAGGGTATCTACGATTCCTCCGAGTCCGGCAAGGAAGTTGTTCTTGACTAATTTCAATTACGGCATACATAAAGACCATCCTTCGGGATGGTCTTTTGTTTGTTATTTCAGTACGACGTTCCACTTTGCGAGATATTTCAGCATGAGGGACACGTCTGCGAGGTTGACCTTGCCGTCGT
>JAZUAR010000185.1:0-7606 GCA_045638055.1 Candidatus Avispirillum sp. | reverse complement strand
GGTTAAAATAGGTGATGGTGTCATCGTGGATGGCGCGGTTAAAGAATTCGGTTTTCACCCAACCGGGACATACGGCCATAACGCGGATGCCCCGCTTTTTCAGCTCCACATTGATGGCGCGGGAGAAGCTGAGGACGTATGCCTTGGATGCGCCGTACACTCCGATATAGGGGATAGGCTGGAAGGCTGCAACGGAGGCAACGTTCAATATTTCGCTCCCCTTACTCATATAAGGAAGAGAAATATAAGTGAGGGCTGTCAGCGCACGGCAGTTAAGGTCTATCATGCCCATATTCTCTGCAAGAGTAAGATTTTCAAAGGCATCAAATTTTCCGTATCCCGCGCAATTGACAAGAAGCTTGACGAAGGGCTTTTCCTCTGCGAGGAGCTTTTCAAACTCCACGTATGCTTCATCGCAGGAAAGGTCCATGGGAACAACTCTTACAGGAGCCTTTATAGCAGAGCGAAGACCTTCAAGCTTCTCTGCATTTCTCGCAATCACCCATACTTCATCATAGGATGCGTGCTTTTCCACCGTTTCGGCAAAGCATTTTCCGATTCCGCCGGAGGCACCTGTTACTATAGCAATTTCTTTCATTATTGTAATCCTTTATATAAAGAATTTTCTTTCCATTGTTTCTCTGGCGGGACGGCAAATACCGAGAAAGATAAGAAGTCCGCCAAGAAGAACGAACGTCACGAGAGGATAAAGAGACCATCCAATAAAGCGAAGGCTCTCAAATGCCGCTGTCATGAGAAACTCTGTCAGGAGCATATATGCGCCAAGACCGATAAACGCTCCGCCGAAAATATAGAATCTGCCCTTGGGAACGTATCTCATAAGAGTTACGACGGTGCATACTATAATGCAAAGACCGCCCGCCACAGGAAAGGCGAAGGGCAAAAACCATTTTCCCGAGGTTACGATAGCTATATAAAGCAAATAAAGAATCGCCGCCGCAAATCCGCAGGGCACGAATATTACGGGATTAGGGGCATAAAACCAGTTGGGAAGAACAAAAACAACGTATCCCAAAACGAGGGCGCCGATAACATAGCCCGACCAGGTTATGCTGTGATTGAACTGAATGTCGCAAAGCACAACGATGGAAAGCGCAAGGAAGAAAGCCACAGTTATAAGTATCTGACCAAGCTTTATTCCGGCGGACTTTTTCGGCATTACCCCTTCGGGATAAAGCGAATCCTTTTCCTTATTTTTATAATCGGGATGAACTACCTCGGTTTTGCAAAGAGGGCAACGCACCTCTCCGTCACTTAGCTCAACTCCGCATTTTATACAGTACATACAATACCTCTATTCTTTATCGCTGATTGCTTCCAGCCTTTACTCGGATTCCCATGGACTTGAGTATTCTCGCAAAGCGCAGCTCAAGCTCGGACTCCTTTATATCTCTTATAAAATTGATATAAATAGTATCGCCAAAGGAAATAACGCCGCAGTTATAGGGGGCGGTCGCCTGAACGCCTAAAACAAAATCCATTCTCTCCACAAAGGGGATCATCTCCTCGGGAAGCTTAACTGCTCCAAGATTTGACAGAGTGAGGCAGGATTTGCATTCGCCCACCGTATCAAAAATCGCCTTCATTACAAAGTTTTTCACAAAGAGGGGCATGACTCGCACAATAGCCATTTCCTCGCTGCGGACGTTTGTTGCTATCTTCATGCTCATCTGCTTTGGAGTTATATCAGCGCCCATCCAGCTTTTGATAACAGCGCAGATCTCCTCAAAGCTGTAATCTCCCAATGCAGGAAGTATTTCGGGCGTGGTATAAAGAGCAAAGTTTCTGAGAGTGCTGCTCTTAAACAGATTTCTGAGATTTACGGGGATAAGCACCTTTATGGGCTTTCTCCTTTTTTGTACAGGCTCTTTTTCATTCTGCATTTCCTGGAGGGCCTGCATCATAACGGCACAGAGGAAATTGGTCAGGCTGACGCCGTATTCCTTTGATTTTGCAAGGACCTCCTTTACAGGGGCCTGCAGGCAGGTCACGTTGAGAAAATCGTCCTTCTCGTGGGTGCCTGTCATATGCCATGCAGTTCTTTCCTGTCTTGATGCCGCAATGCTGCCCGCATATTTTGTAAAGCTGTCCTCAAGCTCTTCATCACTTGGCTCATCCAGCCTTGCAAGAACTCCGTTCGTTGCGGGAATGGCGGCGCCGTATTTCTGCAAAATATATTCCGCAACAAGGCTCTTCAAGAACACAAGAGCGCCGTTGCCGTCTGTCAGAGAATGGAATATCTCAACGGCTATGCGGTTTTTATAATGCAAAACTCTCACAGCGCACTTTCTCGTTTCCTCCTTGGACATCCTTGTGAGAGGATAGCTGCTCTCATCCATAATGGCGGGAGCCTCGGAAAGCTGCTCGAGATAATACCAGAAAACTCCGCGGCGAAGTCTTACCGCAATGGAGGGAAAGCGGCGGGCCGTTACGTCAAGGGCGCTTCTGAGAACCTCGCGGTCTACCTCCTCCTTCAGAGTGCAGGAAACACGGAAAACGTTAGACCAATGCTGTCTTCTTGCCGCAGGATATATTTTTGCCGCATTGTCAAGTCTCAGCCAGCGAAGCTTGTTCTCCTTGGCCATCACCTTGTTCAGAAAGCGGTTTATCGTCTGCATATCGCCGCGGTCCTCGGAAAGGCCGTACAAGAGATACGCGTGCCAGCGGTCCTTTGTTACTATAAGACGGCTCTTTGAGCCTGACTTCTGCAAAAGCTCATGAAGAAGCTTGGAATCGCTGAGCATTATTTCATCACCGCCCACAAAGATAAGGGACTGGGGCATACCTGAAAGGTCTGCAAAAACAGGGGAGACCATAGGGTCTTCTCTGTCCTTTGTATATGAATCTGCGAAAAAGCTGAGCAATTCCTCAGTCATTGAGGGGTCCTTTTCGCGGTTTTCCTTATATGAATCTCCGGATGCGGTCATATCTACCCAGGGGGACATAGCAATAATGCCGCTGGGAAGAGCCATCCCCTCCTCGCGAAGTCTGAGGCAAAGAGAATAGCAAAGACCGCCGCCCGCACTTTCGCCGCAAAGGGTGATGTGAGCGGGGCTGTATCCCTTGGAGAGAAGATATTTGTAGGACTCAACACAGTCATCAAGAGCTGCGGGATAAGGATTTTCAGGTGCAAGTCTGTATGCACAGCAAAGGACGTGAGTTCCGAGAGTTGCTGCAAGGGTCGAGCCGAAGCCCATTGCATAGTCCATTCCACCGCAGGTGTATCCGCCGCCGTGGAGATAAAGAATAACGCCCTCGCGGCGCACGTCCTTGGGGATGACCCAGGATGCCTCGAAATTCTCAAAGGAATGCTTTTTCTGCATTACACTGTCCCGATATTTAGACTCCATCAGCTCACCGATAAAATCCTGCGCCTTGCGAATAGTCCTGAGAGACAGATTCTTCAAAAACGGCTTAACAACGCTGAGCTGCTTTCTCATAGTCTTAGCATTCACTGTACCGCACCTCCTTTCTTTTTATAATTTTATCACAATTCCATCGCAAAAACAATAAAAATGCGTAAGTTTAACATTTGCAATAAAAGTTCCGCCAACAGGGCGTTTTTTGAATTTGAGTTCGAGGTGTTTTTCACAGAAACTTTTTTTGTAAAAAAGTTTCCGCACCTTCAAAAAACTTCAAAAATCGGTACAGCTGAATTATGCAAGGCAAAAGCTGCAGGGCGCAGCCCTGCGGCACCGAAGGTGCCTTACCCGTGAAAAAGCATTGAGAAAATGAATGAATTCATTTCTTCAATGCTTTTTTATTACGGGCCTTTTGCCTTTTTGTTTCTTTGTCTTTTTAAAGTTTCTTTGCTACTTTCTTTTCAAAGAAAGTAGGTAAACTCCTCCCTGTCAAGCCCACGTTAACATTAAAAAAGCTGTTGCAGTATCTGCAACAGCTTTCTGATTATTTAAGGATTCTGATAGAAGACTCAACTGCTCCGAGAGTTTCGCCGGAAAGGATAGACTGAGCCTCGTTTTCGCAAATCTCTGCTGTGATGAACTCGCAGTAGCCGCAGGGTGCGCCATCGAGTGCCTTCACCTCGCCGAATGCAAGGCTTGCTGCCTCGAGAGTATCGCTTACGGAATCTGTCTTTACTCTTACGTAGTAGGAGAACTTATTCTCGCCGAAGGACTTAACGTAGCCTTCGGGAGCAGCCTGCCAGTCGCACTTCTTTTCCTTCAGTGCAAGGCCTGAAAGAATTGCTGCAACGTCTGCAACAACAGCGCCTGCTGTGGGCATTCTGCCCGCGCCGCGACCGTAGAACATAACGTCGCCTGTTACGGGGCTGACTACGCGGATAGCATTATATACGTCCTCAACAAAGCAGAGAGGAGAGGATTCGGGAACGAAGAAGGGTGCAACGTAAAGCGCGCATCCGCCCTCGGAAATTCTTGAAGAGCCGAGAAGCTTTACAGCGCCGCCCCATCTCTTTGCCGCATCAATATCGGCGGGAGTGAGCTTTGTCATAGTTTCGCAGTACACGTCCTTCTCGCAAACGAGATAGCCTGTTGCTACTGCAGTGAGGATCATGATCTTTCTCTGAGCATCAAGACCGTCTACGTCTGCCGCAGGATTTGCCTCTGCATAGCCGAGACGCTGAGCATCCTTGAGAGTAGATGTGAAATCAACGCCTTCTCTCTTCATTCTTGTGAGGATATAGTTTGTTGTACCGTTGAGGATACCGTCGATCTCAGTGATCGTATCGCCTGCAAGGCTTGTTCTCATTCCACGGATCTCGGGGATACCGCCACCGACAGAGGGCTCAAAGAAATACTGAACGCCGTTCTCTCTCGCGCACTCCATAAGCTCAAGACCGCGCTTTGCAACGAGCTCCTTATTTGCAGTTACCATGCTCTTGCCGCTCTTCATAACGGCAACGGAGAAATCAAATGCAGGGTTTACACCGCCCATTGTCTCGCAAACGATCTCGATCTCTGTGTCGTTTACGATCTCGGAAATATCGTGAACAACGCGATCGCCGTAGGGAGAATCGGGAAAGTCGCGAAGGTCGAGGATCTTCTTTACGTTTATATCATCGCCCACAAAAGAAATGAGCTTTTCTCTATTCTGATCAATAACCTCGGTAATACCGCCACCGACTACACCGAAGCCAAGGATTGCAATATGTTTCATAATTACAGATATACCTCTTTGGGAATTATTATTTTACAAGTATATCACACTTTTTTTATAAATTCAATACAAACACAAAATTTCATCAGCCGTATATTGTCCCACTCCTATGGAAAAGCTATAGAAACAAGCATTGGAGGTAATATATATGAAAATAAAATTCTTACGTATAGTTTCTCTCGTTTTATCCGCGGTTTTCATCCTTTCCTCCCTTTCGGGATGCTCAAGAAAAGGGGCTGACAACGGCAAGGATGTGCTGAAGGTAGCAGTTCTTGAATCGGCATACGGCTCCGAAATGTGGGAGAAGGTCTGCGCAGGCTTTGAAAAGATCTACCCCGATATTGACGTTGAGCTTACTGCCGAGAAAAACCTCGAAGACGTTATAGGCTCTAAAATGAAATCGGGAGACTGGCCCGACTACGTTCACCTTGCAACGGGACGAGAGGCAGGTCTTACGGAAACTCTCATAAAAGAAGAGGCAATAGAGCCAATAGACGACGTACTGAAAACAGCGATCCCCGGGGAGACCGAAACTGTGGAGGGGAAGCTGACTCCCGGCTTTACAGACACACTCGCAACAAATCCCTACTCCGATAAAAAGACCTATCTTGCCCCCATGTTCTACTCCCCCTGCGGACTTTTTTACAATGCGGGGCTTTTTGAAGAAAGAGGCTGGGAGGTGCCAAAAACCTGGGACGAGATGTGGGAGCTTGGGGACAGGGCAAAAAAGGAAGGTATATATCTTTTCACATACCCTACAGTAGGCTATTTTGACTCTTTCATGTATGCGCTTTTGGCAGAGGCAGGCGGCAGCGATTTCTTTGACCGCTGTATGTCATACGATGAGGGCGTATGGGACACCGAGGAGGCAAAGGAGGTCTTTGCTATTATGGAAAGGCTCGCCCTTTATATGGAGCCCACCACAGTAGCTAACGCAACAGGCGATAACTTTTTAAAAAACCAGCAGCTTATCCTTGACAACAAGGCGCTGTTTATGCCCAACGGAACCTGGGTGGTTGAAGAAATGAAGGATGCTCCGAGGGACAAGAATTTCAAATGGGGATTCACCGCTCTTCCCGCCATTGAGGAAGGGGGCGACCGCTATTCCTTCACCTTCTTCGAGCAGGGCTGGATTCCCAAGGGTGCCGAAAACAAGGACGCGGCAAAACAGTTTCTCGCATATCTCTACTCCGACGAGGCGGCAGGATTCTTTGCAGAATCAGGTGCTGTGCAGCCTATCAAAAACGCATCCGATTTCGTAAAGGGTGACAACAGACTTTTCTACTCAGTTTACGATTCGGGAGCCAAGGCTGTTATGGGAGGATTCAGAGCAACAGAGCCTGTGGAGGGCGTTAGCATTACGGAAACCCTTTTCTCAACCTACAACAGCGTTGTTCTGGGAGATAAGACTGCCGAGGAATGGAGAATGGCAGTGGCAAAGGACAGCGAAAAGCTGAGAAAAGCCCTTAAATGAAAACATCATCAAGAAAAAAAGGCACCGCCGCATTTATTGCGGCCTGCCTTTTTCCTTCATTTCTTTTACTCACTGTATTCGTTATATACCCCACCTTCTCCATTTTCAACGTTTCCCTTTTCAAGTGGGGCGGATATTCCGCAACAAAAACCTTTGTGGGGCTTGAAAATTATAAGATACTTTTTGAGGACAGACGGTTTCTTGATTCTCTCAGAAACTCTCTTTTTCTCATCATCGTTGTCAGCGCTGTTACCTTAGTTCTTTCGCTGTTTTGCGCTGAGGTCCTTGTGCGGGAGCGGCTTCGGGGGAAAACGTTTTTCAGGATCGTTTTATATATCCCGAATATTCTTTCAACCGTTGTTATCGCCGCAGTTTTCTCGGCGATATACGATCCTAAAAGAGGTCTTCTCAACAGCATTATCTCTCTGTTTTCAAAAAATCACGAGATTCTGTGGCTGGGCGACCGCTCTCTCGTTATCTACTCAGTTGCCATCGCTATGATATGGCAGGCGGTGGGATACTATATGGTCATGTATATGTCCTCAATGGCTCAGGTGCCGAACAGCCTCTACGAGGCGGCATCCCTCGAAGGGGCGGGGCGGCTGCGGTCGTTTTTCTCTGTCACCCTTCCCTCCATCATGCCCACACTCAGAACGACTCTTACCTTTTTTATTATAAGCAATATCAATATCAGCTTTCTCCTTGTCCGCGCCATGACGGGCGGCGGCCCCGACGGCGGAAGCGAGGTGCTCCTCAGCTATATGTATAAGCAGGCATACACGAGTTCCTCGTACGGCTACGGCATGGCAATAGGCACCGTTCTGTTTATCCTTTCCTTCGCACTCGCTGCCGCAGTGAATTTTATAACAAGAGAGAAAGAGTAATTATGCAAAGGACTTTTTTGCAAAAAACTCCTCTGCACTCCCAAAAAAGTTAAAAAAACAAAGCTAGGTTATCTCAGTTTAAAGTTTTCGT
>JAZUAR010000184.1:0-9659 GCA_045638055.1 Candidatus Avispirillum sp. | reverse complement strand
CATTTCCTGAAGAAGGAAGTCAAGCTTTCTTCCTGCAGGCTCCTTTGATTCAACGATCTCATAGAAGGACTTGAAATGGCTTTCAAGTCTTACCATTTCCTCATCGATTGCCGCCTTATCTGCAAAGATAGCAGCCTCAGTGAGGATTCTCTGCTCTGAGATCTCTACGTCGAAATCGGAAAGAAGCTTCTTGATTCTCTCTGTCAGCTTCTGGCTATATCCCTGAATATCGTTTGCGGAAAGAGCGCATATCTTCTTCACAGTTTCGCGAATACCCTCGATCTTAGCGCCGATATCTGCCACAAGGCGAGCGCCCTCAGCGCTTCTTCTCTCAAGGAAGGAATCGATTGCGGGATCGAGAACGGAAAGAACGTCCTGCCAATCCTGCTCAGCATCCTCATCGGGACGGACAGTTGTGAAAAGCTCTCTGTTCTGAGCAACTCTCATAACGGAGATATCATCGGGGAGATTAAATTCATCTCTCAGACGGTAAAGCGCCTGAATATAGGATGCTGCCGCCGCAGAGTCAAGAGCTGTTTCAAGACCCTTCTGCTCGATTACCTCAACACCGATATAAATTTCAACCTTACCGCGGGAAATACCCTTCTGTGTAAGATATGCCTTTACCTTTTCCTCAAGATAGGAATATACTCGGGAAATCTTTACGGTGCAATCAAGATAGCGGGAATTTACAGACTTGATCTCACAGGTTATATTCTTGGAGCCGTCTGCAGAGAGTCCTTTTGCTCTGCCGAAGGCTGTCATGCTGTTAGCCATAAAAGTAGACCTTTCAACGGGTTGCGATACAACCCCAATATAATTCTATTCTATATAATTATAATGCTTTCCGTCCCTTTTGTCAACTTTACTATCAAGTTTTTTTCGTTTTTCTTCCAAAAATACGCTTGCTCCGTTCAACAGAAGCGGAGCCACTATCATTCCTCCCACACCTATCAGCTTAAATCCGAGAAACACTCCGAAAAGGACAACGACAGGATGTACCCCCGCAGTTCCTCCCACTATCCGCGGCTCGAGAATCTGACGGAGAGCATACATTACTCCCAGCAAAACAAGCATTCCCACAGCCTTTCCCGTTTCCCCCGTCAGGAACAAAAATACCGCCCAGGGAAAAAGAACGCTTCCCACACCGAACACAGGAAGAAGGTCTACAAAGGCGCAAAGGAGGGCGCCGAGAAAGGGGTATTTTATTCCTATTATAAAAAAGCCTACGGTAACGACTCCGAAGGTGATGCAAAAGAGAGAAAGATATGCCTTTGCAAATCTTCCCACGGCGCAAAGGCAAAGCCCTGCTAAGGACGAAAGCTTATTCATCATCCCTTCGGGAAGGATTTTTGAAAGCTCTTTTTTCACTCCCTCCATATCGTAGGAGAAATAAAAAAGAGATAGTATCATCACAACTGTGAAAAGGAGAAAGGACGGAGCGCTTTTTACAAGTCCCCCCACAAAGTCCGCAAGGGCAGATGCCGCCTTTGAAAGCGCCGTTGTCTGCATTTTTTCAACGTCGATAAAGGACTGCCCTCCGAAAAGCCTTGCCTTTTCCATAAGGCTTTTCATTTTATCCGATATTTTTCTGACGGGACTTCCTTTATCCGAAAGCTGCGCCCCGGAGAGCACCTCCTTTATCTCGCGGACAAGGGTTGAGCCGAGAAACCACAAAAGGGCAACTATAATAAGGACGCAAAGAACAATGAGGATTATCGACCATACCTTTTTTGACAGTTTTGTCTTTTTTGAAAGAAAAGCCGACAGGGGGCGAATCCCCGCAGATATAAGATAGGCAAGACCAAAGGGTAGCAAAACGGGAAAGATATATTTAAAGGCCGCCACCAAAAACAAAGCAAAGAGAAGCACCGCTACTGCCCTAAGGGTAAATTTCTTTATTTTTTCGTCCATCCTGTCACCTCCGATCCTCGTTTATTATTGCCACTTAACAGTCTTTTTACAAACAAAAAGAAAAAAGTGTTTACACGGAGGAGGTATTTTGTTATAATTAATTTTGTATGAAATATGAAAGGAATTAATCCAATGAAAAAGATAATTTCTCTTTTCCTTGTCCTTTGCACACTTCTCTGCCTTGCTTCCTGCTCAAAGCAGTCCATGGATCTGAAGGTTGAGGACATCAAGGACGTTGTTGAGATCGAAATGTCCGTAAAGGGTCACGGCAAGATGACTCTTGAGCTTTACCACGACATCGCTCCCGCAACAGTTGAAAACTTCGTTAAGCTTACAACTGAGGGCTTCTATGACGGCACAGTTTTCCACCGCATTATGAACGGCTTTATGATTCAGGGCGGCGACGATAACGGCGACGGCATCAGCTCAGCAGATGCTAAGACCATCAAGGGCGAGTTTTCCGCAAACGGCTTTAACAATACTCTCAAGCACGAGCGCGGCGTTATCTCCATGGCGAGAACAAGCGACCCCAACTCTGCATCCAGCCAGTTCTTTATCATGCACGCTGACAACGCAGGTCTTGACGGAAACTACGCAGCATTCGGTATGCTGAAGGATGGCTTTGACACCCTTGACTCCATCGCTACATCCCCCGTTTCCATCAACTCTCAGAGCGGCGAGAGATCCGTTCCCGTGAACGAGATCGTTCTTGATTACGTTATCATCACAGGCACATACGACCGCGACGGCGCTGATGCGGCTGACAACACAAAACCCGCAGAAACAAAGTCCGAAGAAGAGCTTTATGCAAATCCCGTTAAGGTTGAAATGTCTGTAAAGGACTACGGCAAGATCACTCTTGAGGTTTACCCTAACCTCGCTCCCATTACTGTTTCCAACTTCCTCTCCCTTGCAAAAAGCGGCTACTACGAGGGCAGCGTATTCCACCGTATCATCGAGGACTTCATGATCCAGGGCGGTGAAGGCGACGACAGCGCAAAGTCTATCAAGGGCGAGTTCTCCTCAAACGGTGTTTACAACCCCTTGAAGCACGATCGCGGCGTTATCTCCATGGCGAGAACTAACGTACCCGACTCCGCTTCCAGCCAGTTCTTCATTATGCACAAGGCAGCACCTCACCTTGACGGTCAGTATGCCGCATTCGGTAAGGTTATCGAGGGCATCGAGGTTGTTGACGAGATCGCTGTTGTTGATACAAACGCAAGCGACGCTCCCTACGATGAGATCGTTATCGAGTACGTTAAGGTTCTCGAAGAAACAGAAACCACAACCGATGCAACTGAAACAACTGACGTAACAGAAACAACAAGCGCTGACACAACAAGCGCAGCTGAGATCAAATAAAGAAAGGTACTACAAAAATGGAAAAGAACATTGTAAAAGCTGAAATTACTATGGTAGGCGGCGGCAAGATCTCGCTCGAGCTCTACCCCGACATCGCTCCCAAGACTGTTGAAAACTTTAAGAACCTCGCTTCCGAGGGCTTCTATGACGGACTTATCTTCCACCGCGTTATCGCAGGCTTCATGATCCAGGGCGGCGACCCCATGGGTCTCGGCTTCGGCGGCAGCGGCAAAAACATCTACGGTGAGTTCAAGATCAACGGCTTCAACAACACACTTTCTCACAAGAGAGGCGTTATCTCCATGGCAAGAAGCCAGGATCCCAACTCTGCATCCAGCCAGTTCTTCATCTGCCACGCAGGCGCTACCTTCCTTGACGGTCAGTACGCTGCATTCGGTAAGGTAACTGAAGGTATGGAGGTTGTTGACGAGATCGCATCCGTTCCCACAGGCGCAAACGACAAGCCCATGTTCGAAATGAAGATGGAATCCGTTACTATTGTTGAGTAATAAAAAAAGAACCCCATCATGGTGCGGGGTTCGGTTCAATAAAACAGTATAAAAAATCGGGAAGTCACATGATTTATATCATGACACTTCCCGATTTTTAGATAGCAGGGATTGGAAAAGGTACTCCCCAACAAGATTATGTAAAAGCTAAATGAAACGCAGGTGAAATTTGATTCCATGGTAGAATCTTGCTCGTTATCATTACTTACAATATTTCTCTCAATTTTGTGATAATACGCTTTTCTACACCACTTTCGTTTGTCCTAATCCGCAGTAGAGGTAATCCGTATTTCTCCATCACACTATTCTTTAGTAAATCTCTTTCAGCTTGACGACTGCCTTCTGCATGGAACCGAGTACCATCTATTTCAATGGCCATAATAGGTTTCTTGTCCATCTTACTGAACAAAAGAAAATCCAAGTGTGTTAGTGGGTTAGATGCATACCGCGCTTCTTCGTCGGTCATCAGAGAGTAATCTCTAATCAACGTGGCTACAGAAGAATGTACTGCACAATCAATTTTAGAAAACTCCGGCAAAGACAAAATCTTTTTGATCACAGCATAGGCAATATTTTCGGAATCATATTCAGATACTCGCTTATGCTTTATAAAGTAATCCTTTCTCTGCTTGTAATACCCTTTGTACAAGAGATCAAAAACAGAAAAGACCTTACTTTCAACAATCTGAAAATTATTATATTCGATATATTTTGCCAAATCACCATAATTCGTTTTTTCGTTTTCTTTGCTATCAGAAATCACCACAGTCAGTGATTTTACTGCTCTGGAAACCGCAACATTAAGAAGATTGGGATTATCAACAAACTCGCCAATTATATTGTCTACCGATACCAAAACGATGGCATCCTTCTCTCGCCCCTGGAACTTGTGAACCGTTGCAACATCGTATGCATTCCCAAATTGTCGTTGAATCGCATACTCTTGATCATGATAGGGCGTAATGATTCCAATATCTCTATATCCACGCTCTTTCAAAACGGGCAAAATCTCATTTTGGACTACATCAATCTGTCGTTGATTCATGTGGCCACGAGCATGATTGCCAGGAGCAGTGCGATACATAGACAGCACATCATCTTCGCCATGATCCTCTGTCATGACAATCAATTGCCCATTATAGAACTTTTGATTGAAGAAATTCGCTATTTTAGGATGACACCGATAATGCTCACGTAGCAAGACTGAAGGCGCTTCGCTCCAGATTTCTGTTGCAGCTGCCAGCATACTATGAGTAGAAAATCGATAGTGCTCATCAAAATTATGCTTATTCCAAATATCATCGGCAATTCGTATATCATCATAGGTAAGTACATTTGGAAGCTGTTGTTGGTCTCCAACAATAATGATATTCTTTGCACAAGAAAAAGCCAAAACGCCAGTTGCCAGATCAACTTGAGACGCTTCATCGACAATTATATAATCGTAAATATGCCCTGTAGATAACGTCCCTTTAATTGAATACGTGGTGCTTAAAATAATGGGGTACTCTTTGTTGAATTCATCCGATTTACCACGGAAGTCCTCTTTCTCAAAAATTAATCGTGGTTGCTGCCACTGATACCGATACGCCAATTCCGATTTGAAGAGTTTCATGGATTTTTCGCCCAATTCCTTCATTTTGGCATCAAAATGATAATCTCGGAGTTTTGCTTCCAACGATTTCTTTTCTTCGTAAAGCTCAGTCATTTTGTTTTTATAATATAGATCCTGCACAAAGGGAATTGCATCTTCAGGAACATGTGAAAACAAAGAAAGCGCTGCTCTACTAAATCGAATAGCGAAGAAAATTTTTTTGAAAAATCCAAGTTTTTTGCCAGAATTGAATTCGTACTCCAGCCAAAGTGACAGGAGCTTGCCTGATGTCAATCGGGCTAATTGTTTAGCATCAATCTTAACGGTTCGCTTGCCTTTATAATACTTTTCAAAGTAAAAATGCTCCGGCTTTAATGCCAGTAGCTCTTGATCAATTTCTGCAATCCGATTTCTTGAATTCAACATGGTATCGAGTTCTTCTGAAAGCTGTGCCACATCATTATCAATAGCATTTTTGCTTTCCGCATCTAAAAGCCAAGACTGCATATTGGGATATGTGCCGTTTTGCGTATCCAAGAATCTATTTTTATTTTTTTGACTTCCTAAAAAGGCTGTAAGGAAATCAACTCCTTGATTCTCCATTTTTTCTGCAATATTTAGAATTGCGGAATTGTTGTTGGATACAACAGCCACGCTTTTTCCGTACCTCACGGCATTTGCTATGATATTCAATATAGTCTGCGTTTTTCCTGTTCCAGGTGGTCCTTGAATAATGCTGACTTGAGAGGAAAAAGCATTTTCCACTGCTACTTTTTGGCTTTGATTTAATCCGAATGGAAATATCAATGGAGCAGTGCGATTTCTCTTTTCGACAGGAAGGTTTGTTTTGAGAAATCGTGATAATACGGTGCAATCATCAACGGCTACAATTTTGTCATACTGAAGTTTTAGAATATTTATGCCGTTTTCTGTTTTGAGACTGACGGCAGTTGCTGTATCTTTGAAATATTGAAACAGTTCTTTGCTATGAGCTTCCGCAAGACAGTTTTGCGATATTTGCACATCAGTTCGCCTACAAGAGAGTTCCTTTTTTCCGGCACGAATAACTCTGTAGAACTCGCCAAAATCACGTACTTGATCGATATCAGCGATAATAGTACCTTTGTATTTGAAGATAATTTTATTCGGGTCAAACACCTGCTTTAATTTGATAATTCTAACATTGCTACTATTGTAACTATACACATGAGAGGAATTATCAAAAACCACATCACATTTGCTACCACGAAACTGAACAGAAACGACAGATTCTGTTTTATCTTTCCCGTTCACAATAATCAACTGTTCGGATGCGTCCACTTAATCCCCCTCCTTCCGTCATACTGCTTTATTGGAAACTCCCCCAGGGGTTCTTTTTTATTTGAAAAATTTCTGAAATTCCTTTTTAACGAGGGCGGCGAGGCGGATCGTTTCGAATGCGGAATAGATGAGGATCGCCGCAAAGAGACCGACGTAGATATAAGTATCTGCAATATTAGGGGCAAGAGCGATGATGAAAACGAGGGACACTACGAGCATGAAAAGCTGAGTGAGCTGAGGAATGAGGACAAAGCTAAGGCAGCCCGTGCCGTTTTTATCCGTTTTCATCTTACCGAAGAAGTGCATATGGGTGGACTGAGAAACAAACGCGTTTCCGCCGACCTTTGCATTTTTGCTTCTGTATATGCCGCTGATGCTGTTATTTCTTCTTTTGAAATGGAAGCCGATGGGATTGAATGCCTCCGCACCGTAATCAGGAATCTTCGTTTCGAAGTCTTCCTTAATATGTGTATCTATCTTATCGCAGTAATAATCAAAATCGTGGGAAAGGGGGATCTTATAGAACATAGTTGCCTCCGGTCATAGTATAGTATAATTTTATACTAACCCGAAGATGGTGTCAAGAGGGAATGTCGAGAGAGAAATGAGAACAAAAAATGGCTACGCTTTCGCATAGCCATAATAATTATTCGATTCCCAAAAGATAATTTGCACTGACATTCAGCACTTTACAAAGTATCACCAATTCAAAATCTGCAACAAATCTTGTTCCGATCTCTATTCTGCTAACACTATCGCGTTCGATATTTACACCCTCGGTCTGAAGTCTTGCAGCAAGATTCTCCTGAGAAAGCCCAAGATTCTTTCTCGCTTCTCTTACTCTATCTCCGCAAATATTCTTTTTACCGTTATAATCGTATATTTTCATATCTGCTCCGCTTTGTGTTAATATCAAGAATTTTCTTGACTTTAACACATTAATTCTTTATAATTGTGTTAAAGATAAGAATTTTAAATATTTACAAGAGCAGGACATAAAATATGGATAAAATCGGTATTATAAAGGAATTTGATAAGCTTGGCAGAATTGTTGTTCCCAAAGAGCTTCGTCACAGATTTGGGTTGAATGACAAGGTTGAAATTGTTGCTACCAAAGATGGAATTCTCTTGAAAAATCCGGAATTTGAATTAGTAAAAAAATAAACGAAAAAAATGGCTACGCTTTCGCATAGCCATTTTTATTATTCTTTTTTGAAGTTTCTTTGCTACTTTCTTTTCAAAGAAAGTAGGCAAATCCTTTCCTCTTAGCCGATCTTGGGGA
Organism: Candidatus Avispirillum sp.; assembly: GCA_045638055.1. Classification (GTDB taxonomy): domain Bacteria; phylum Bacillota; class Clostridia; order Oscillospirales; family CAG-272; genus Avispirillum. The sequence continues at coordinate 1,675 of JAZUAR010000184.1, read as the reverse complement.
GAGATGCTGCTGCTACGGACTGACCTACGCGGCGGCTCTTCTCGTCGGGGATGTAGAGGTTGATATTGAGCTCGGGATACTCCTCTGCGAGAACCTTCTTTGCGTTCTCGAGAAGGATTGTACCGCCGTCGCCACTTGTTGCACGGCCCATGATGATGAGGTGCTTGATATCGTAGAACATTGCATAGTATGCAATGGAGTAACCGAAGTATACGCCGAGAGTCTCGTAGATCTTTGCTGCTCTCTCGTCGCCTTCCTTCATAAGGCCCTGAACAACCTTGAGCTTCTCTGCGGGAGAAAGAGCGGGATCAAGCTCGATGCCTGCTGCGGGAGAAAGCTTGATTACACCCTCCTGGCAGAAGTACATAGCGCCTGTACCGTAGTCGCCTGCCCAGGGGTCAACGATTGCGTCCTTGCAGAAGTCGATCGGAACGAATGCGAGCTCGTTGAGCCAGCCTGTGATGTTGCCGTTACCGTCAACGTAGCCTGCTGCCTCACTTGTACCCATTGCGATACCGAGAACCTTATTATCGTTAAGATCCATAGCACCTGCAAGAGCTGTTACGTCACCGTCGTTTGCAACCTCGATCGGAATATCAGCGCCGATCTCCTTAGCAACGTCGATGTACATTGTCTTAACCTTCTTATTGAAGTCCTCCTCGGGAACCTTGAGGAAGAGAGATGCTGCCATGATCTTGTTATCGATGTAAACACCTGCAGAGGAAACGCCGATAGCGTCAACGCGGGGCATCTTGGATGCAGCTGTCTTCATAGCCTCGAGAATGCCCTGATAGTGGTAATCGGGATCAGAGTGAAGCTTGGGGAACCAAACTACTTCCTCAGAATATACGGACTCACCGTTGATAAGAGCAGAAACCTTACGGTCGGATCCGCCTCCATCGAAGCCGATACGGCAACGGTCAAGGTGACGGCCTACGGGAGCTGCTGCCATGTTCTCCTTGGGAGCGTCTGCAGCGTTCTCGCAGTAGATAACCTCAAAGTCTGCCTCATAGATCTTTGCCATGAAGTCAGCGTCGAACTCACGAGCGCCACCCTTACGGTATGCGTCTGCAATGCCCTCGTAGATCTTCTTAGAGCCTGGGATAGTTACCTTGTAACCACCGTAGATCCAGAGAAGAGTCTTAACGAGACGCTCGATAACCTCGTAGTTTTCCTCATCGTGGCCTGTGCCGTCTGCAAATACGTCGATAGCGAAGGTGGAAACGTAGCCCTTGTTTCTCTCAACAGCGATAACGAGGGGGTTGCCGCCTGCCTCTGCTACTGCCTTCTTAAACTCAGCGATAACCACAGCCGCGGGGCGGAACTGGGGGTCAAGAATAGCTTTAATCATTTTTATCAATCCTTTCGGTAATAGTCAAGTTAAATTCAGATAGCCTTGTACTCTTCGAGAGCGCTTGCTGCGTCCTCATCAAGGATGAATGTTACGTCGGGATGGAGCTGGAGGATAGAAGCCTGGCACCAAGGTGTGATCTGTCCTTCAAGAGCTGCCTTGATAGCCTCAGCCTTCTTGGGGCCGTTTGCTACGAGAACAACCTGCTTTGCGCACATGATGTTACCGATACCCATGGAAAGAGCTGCACGGGGAACCTCGTCTGCAGAATTGAAGAGACGGGAGTTAGCCTCGATTGTGGACTCTGTGAGCTCTACTCTGTGT
>JAZUAR010000183.1:0-19577 GCA_045638055.1 Candidatus Avispirillum sp. | reverse complement strand
GTGTGCCTTCGGCACCATAAAACGAACACGTCACTTCACTGCGACCATCGGCAGCTACATGATTTTTGCGAAGCAAATACATCACGCGAGCGTAGCGAGTGCTTCACTTTCCGTATTGCGAAAGTTTTTTGTAATGGAATAATGGTCACAAAAAAAGCACTTGCCAATGTAAGTGCTTTTTTATACTCTATTTAAATTTTAACTTTGCATATCCACTTAACTTGCAAAGGATCTAAACACCTCTCTACTCCTAATCAGGTTGACTTTTCCTCTTCCTTATAGTATAGTGTAGATGCACACTTATTTATGAAAGAAGGCATACTCTAATGAAAACGGTTGCAATAATCGGTCTTGGAACTATCACACAGTACTATATCAAGGGCCTTGAAAGCTCATCTTTCCTTTCCTTGAAGGCTGTTTGCGATATTTCCGATAATTCTGTTTCAAGGAATCTGTTTTCTTCATATCCTTTCTATAACGATTATAAAGAAATGATCGAAAAAGAGTGTCCTGATTATATTATCATTTCTACTCCCCCTCTGTCACATTTCGAGATCGCTTCCTATGCCTTCAAAAACCACGTTAACGTTATCGTGGAAAAGCCTGCTGTTCTCAATTCTCTTGATTATAGCGAGCTTTCAAGACTTGCTGAGGAAAACAACTGTATTTTTGAGGTCATGTATCATTGGCAGAACGGTAGCGAGGTGCTTTGCTTCAATAAGCTTTTTGATACTTCAAAGATTACGGAAATTTATGCTTCCGTTGAAGACCCTTACAGCGATGACGGTGTTGTTATTAATGATGATAAGGTTAAACTCCGTGGCGTATGGGTAGATAGCGGCGTTAATATTCTCTCAATGATAAAAATGTGGCTTCCTTTTGAGAATATGGAAATAGACGAAATCAAATGTCAGAAGTGCGAAAAGACAGGTCTGCCTATTTTCATTCGCGCTGATCTTCATATCGATTCTGTAAAAACCACGATCAATATAGATTGGAGAAACCGTATAAACCATAAGGAATCCTACGTGATTTATGACGGTAAAAAGATTGTACTCAATCATTCGGGCCAGTGCATAGTCACACCTGATGAAACTGTTGATTGCTATCATATGGAAAGACTTGCCCAGCATTATTATCATTATTTTTCAGAATATAGAGAAGAAATTGACTCTGTGTCAAGCATCCGTATCCATGATTTTCTGTTTAAGGTGAACGAGGAATTATGAGAAAAGCTTTTATAAAGACTATTGAATTCTTTAAAAGAGACCATCTTTCAAAATATTTAGTTCAGACGTTATTTTTTATAGTAATATTAGTGGCTTTCTTGTATCTGGCCACCCAGGAGGTTATCAGCAACGTAGTAGGTGTTGTAGTCGGTTTTCTGTTTTCATCGGTATTTCTTTATATTTTAAGATTAGTCCTCGATATTTTTGAGGATTTTCTTAAAATCAACTATGATACAGACTACCTTCTGAAGGTCTATAACGGCGATAACAACTATAAGAAATCTCTTGAGCTTAATAAAACGAAGGTTGAATTTGCATACGCTGAGAGCCTTGTAAATCGCGGCTATAGCTTTAAAGTCGTTGATGATAAGAATAAAATGTTTCAGCTTGATGATTTCGTGATGGAGAATTACCCTACTATTTTCTCGGCACATTCCTCATCGGTGAAGGTAAACTCCAAAACAGTGCGACTTGACAAATTTGAGCTTGACGGTGATACTTGTACTATGTACCTGTCGCGCAGCACGGTTTTCAATCATCTTGTAACAAACAGAGCAATAGATTTTGATATTTTCGAGGGAGCTACCCTTCGTGATATATACGAGTACGGCCCCAATCTCTCAAGCTACGAGGATTCGAAAATGTCAAATCATATAGGAATCAACGCTCTTGTGTTCCTTAGTGACGGCAGAATCCTTGTTCCGAGACGAAACAGATCCTCTACCATTTCAAAAAATCAGATCACGTCGTCAATAGCAGTAAAGCTGGATTGCCCCAAGGGCAACGACGGCGTTATTGATGCTGATTATCTTATGCGCGATACGATTCTCGATAATCTTATAGCGAGAGTCAGAATCCGAAAGGACGGTATTGATCCGAAAAACGTAGATATTCATTTTCTCGGATTCGGACAGAATGTATACGAGGGAGGAAAGCCTCAGTTCTACTATGCTGTCTTTTTGAAGGATATTGACACAAAGAAATATTTTGAGCTCCTGTGCGACAATAAGGGCGAAAGAAGGATCGACGTTGATAAATGCATCTACGTTGCGGATTATTCCTCATATACCTTCAAAAATGATACTCTCAATTTCAATACCGTGACCGAGAAGGGCAAAAACAAAAAGATCAAGGTAAGATACGAGAGATCATACATATGTAATCTGTGGCATTACGAGCAATATAAGAAGCTGAATAAGGTATCATAAATTAAACCCATCCATAACGGATGGGTTTAATTTATGATACCTTGCGTATTTGAAATAATTATGTTATTATAAAATAAGAGTATACGATAGGAGGCCCATATGAAAGACGAAGCTCTCTATGAAATAGAAAAAATAAAGGAAATTCTCAAAAATTCAAGCCACGCAGTGTTTTTTGGCGGTGCGGGAGTTTCTACTGCCAGCGGTATACCCGATTTTCGCGGTGCGGCGGGACTTTATACCGTTTCCGATGAGCCGGCGGAGTATTTTCTTTCCCGCGAATGTCTTTTGAGCGAGCCTCGGAGATTCTTTGAGTTTTACAGAGAAAAAATGGTCTATCCCGATGCACGTCCCAACGATGCACATTATGCTCTTGCCCGTCTTGAGGCTGAGGGCATCATAAAGGCGGTCATCACTCAGAATATTGACGGTCTTCATCAGATGGCGGGAAGCCGGAACGTCCTTGAGCTTCACGGCACACTTTCCCGTTCCTTTTGCGACAGATGCGGCAAGACATATGCCCCCGATGCTATTAATGATATCAGCGATATTCCCCGTTGCTCATGCGGAGGCATAATCCGCCCCGACGTTACACTTTACGGCGAATCTCTCCCTGCAGAGGCGTTCTCGGCAGCTGAGGAGCATATAGAGAAGGCTGACGTGCTTATCGCGGCAGGCTCCTCGCTCACTGTATATCCTGCGGCATCATTGGTTGCGGATTTTGCGGGCGAGCATCTTATTATAATCAACTATTCCCCCACCCCCTACGATGGATTTGCAGAATACGTTATCCGTGAATCCATCGAGGATGTGTTTGCCGCTATAATAAAATAATATTAACCTAAAAGGATCAGTTAATATGAAATTCTCAGAAAACAAGCCATATATATTTTTCAGCTATGCTCATAAGGAAGCTGAAAAATCATTGGAAATAATAAAAAAGCTTGAAGAGCAGGGATATAACGTCTGGTATGACGAGGGAATCGAGGTGGGTACCGAGTATTCCGATTATATTGCGGAGCATATCGAGTGCTGCAGAGTTTTTGTTTGTGTTATGAACGGAAACTATATCGATTCCAGATACTGTCTTGACGAGATCGGATATGCATTGGATAATCATAAGGATGTTCTCGTAATTTATGAGGATGAGATCAAAAAGCTGAATATTCCTGCAGGACTGAAAATGAGAACAGGGCGTCATCAGGCTGTGTTTATGAATCGCTCGAGAAATATGGATGCCTTTTACAACGAGCTTTTCAGTGCCGCAATTCTGAAGCCCTGCCTTATAAACGAGGAAAAAACAGAAAAAGCAGAGGTAAAGGTCGAGAAAAAGGTAGAAGCCAAGAAGGAAGAGCCTGCGTTTTGTCCCACCTACGAGCAAAAGAAAAAAGCGGCTCAGCTTATTGACCTTTTTGCAATGTTCGGAGTGAAAATAGATTCATTCTGCGGTATAGCTGACGGCCCGTCCGTAACCCGATTCGAATTTATCCCCGGTGAGAAAACCAAGCTTGCAAAGATCGCGGAGCTCAGGGATGATATTTCACTGGCTCTCGGCGGCGGTTACGTCAGAATGATATGCCCTATTCCCGGCAAGGGTGCTATTGGCATTGAGGTTCCGAAAAATAATCCTGAGATAGTTGATTTCGAGGAGATTTATGAATCGGAAGAGTTTGCGGAATGTAAAGACAAGCTCGGTTTTGTATTGGGAAAGGATCTTTACGGAGCGCCATATTGTGTTGAGCTTTCGAGAATGCCTCATCTGCTTATCGGAGGCGAGGTCTTCAGCGGAAAGACCTCTATTCTCAGAAATATAATATTGAGTATAATGCGCCGAAATACCCCCGAAGAGGCAAAAATCATACTCATGGACCCCAAGGGATGTCAGTTTACGCCCTTTATAAATTCATCTCACCTTTACAGGGATATTATTAACAGCGAGAATGAGTGCCTGACGGTCCTTGCGGATATTCTTGACAAGTGCGACGGCAGACTGAAGCTGTTTTCTGAGGCAGGTGTTCGTACTCTCGATGCTTATAATTCCGTATCTGAAAATAAGCTTTCGAGAATCGTTGTTCTTATAGATGAGGCGGGACCCATAGCTTCGGCAAAGCCTAACGAATTTGAGCGCCTTGTTTGCGGTATTGCGCAGAAGGGCAGACCCTGCGGCATACATCTGGTTATCGCAACAGCTGATATCTCTTCGAAAACTCTTACGGGATTTATCAAGGCTATGATTCCATCAAGAATTGCGCTGAGAGTGAGGGGACTGATCGAATCAAGAACAATAATTGACCAGATGGGTGCGGAGCGCCTGTGTGGCAAGGGTGATATGCTGTTTTGCCCCATTGGCGGAAACGTGCCTCTCAGAATCCAGGCAGCTTACGTTTCTTCCGAAAGAGCGGCAGAGCTTGTGCCGTCAAGATGTGAAATGGCGCCCAAAAAGAAGGTCAGCCCTATTGTTTATGATGCTATTGCGGCTGCTGTCGAGTGCGGAGGCATCTCCTCCTTGCTTTTACAGCAGAAATTAAATATAGGATATTCAAAGGCGCTGAAGCTGATAAAGGAGCTGGAGGCCCTTGAGATACTCGCCCCCGTAGAAAAGAGGGGGCAGCCGAGACGAGTGCTTATCGACCGCGATGCACTTCTCGGATACGAAAAGGCATAACAAAAACGCTGTTGCAGATAAATGCAACAGCGTTTTTTGTTTTTATATATAGATATTGTAAAGCTGGAAACAATAAAAGAGAATTGTCAATACTCAGATAGGGGAAAGTGTCCCGAAAACAGCTCTGTAATATTAAATAAGTGTTAAATCTTTTGTTTATATATTTTACAAATTTGCAGGAAAATCTAACGTAAAATTATTGAAATATAACAAGAAAAATGATATAATATTCTGAAATCACATGTAAAGGTTCAGGTTTATGAAAAGAATTGATCCTACTGTAAAAAAGGAGACTGTTTACATTTTTATATGGACTGTAATACTTAGTCTTCTTATGCAGGCCGTATTTTTAATAATCGGGAAATGGGACACTACCGTCCTTTTCGGAAATCTTCTCGGAGTGGCTGCCGCTGTTCTCAATTTCTTTATAATGGGAATCTCGGTGCAGTCTGCTCTCGGTAAGGAAGAAAAGGATGCAAAGAACGTGATAAAGCTTTCCCAGTCCTTGCGCTTTATTATGCTTGTTGCCGTAGGCGCTATAGGATACCTTGTGCCGCTCTGCAACGTTGTTGCAACGGTGCTGCCGTTCCTTTTTCCCAGAATCGCAATAGCTTTCAGACCTTTGTTTAATAAAGAAAGGGGAGGTGAATGAATTGAAAGGAAAGGATCTGCGATTTAAGATCGTGGATATACTTCTCATTTTAATGATGACGGTTCCAATTATTTTCGGAATCGTTCTTCAGGTGATAACAGAGCCGCCCTCCTCGGGAGTTCAGATAACGGGAGCTCGGATATTCTTTACGATTCCCATGCCCCTGCAGGATTTTCCCGTAACGGAATCCCAGGTGAATTCCCTCATAGTAATGATCGTGCTTCTGGGATTTTGTCTTTATATCACCCACGGTCTTTCAGAGAAGGCCGATCTTAAAAGACAGCATCTTGCGGAGTTTATCGTTGAAAAGGTGGATAGCCTTGTAAAGGAGAATATGGGCGATTTCTTCGCTTCATTTGCTCCCTTTATAATTTCAATACTGGCCCTTTCGGGACTGTCCAGCCTGCTCAGCCTGTTCGGACTCTATCCCCCCACCTCCGATATCAATATCGTTGGCGGCTGGGCTTTGCTTGTATTCATTCTTATCACCTACTACAAGCTTAAGGCGGGACCTTTGGTTTATATGAAGAGCTTTACTCAGCCCGTTGCCCTGCTCACTCCCATCAACGTCATCAGTGAGGTGGCAACCCCTGTGTCAATGGCCTTCCGTCATTACGGTAACGTGCTTTCCGGCGCTGTTATCTCAGTGCTTCTCGGAACTGCTCTCGGCGGCCTCTCTTCGATGCTCCTTGGCTGGCTGCCGGGATTCCTTGCGGATATACCCCTGCTTCAGGTAGGTATTCCCGCGGTGCTGTCCATCTATTTCGATGTGTTCAGCGGATGTCTTCAGGCCTTTATTTTCGCAATGCTTACGATGATGTACGTTGCAGGCGGATTCCCTGAGGATGAATATGAAAAAAGAAAAGCCAGAAGGCTTCTTAAAAAACAAAAAAATAATTAATTAACATAATGGAGGAACAAATGGAACTCGCAATTGGTATTATTTTAGGATGCTGCGCTCTCGGCGCAGGACTTGCAATGATCGCAGGTATAGGCCCCGGTATTGGTGAGGGTAATGCAGTAGCTAAGGCTTGTGAGGCGATCGCCCGCCAGCCCGAAAGCAAGGGCAGCGTAACAACAACAATGCTCATGGGTTGTGCTATTGCCGAGACTACCGGTCTTTATGCGCTGGTAATCGCAATTCTGCTTATCTTTGTTGCGCCTAATCTTCTTGTTGACATTCTTGTAAACACTATCAGCTCTCTTTGATTTTTAACTGAGTGGTAATCGTATGCAAAGCCTGGATGTAATTTCGGTCAATATATGGCAGATGGCAGTATCCCTTGCCAATCTTGTTCTGCTGTTTTTGATCGTTAAAAAGTTCCTTTATAAGCCTGTCAAGAATATGCTTAACGAGCGCCGTAGCGCCATCGACAATGACTACAAGGATGCTGCCGATGCTAAGGAAAAAGCTGAATCTGATATGAAGGCCTATGAAGAAAAGCTCAGCACAGCCGCTGATGAGGCGGGTACTATCCTTAAAAACGCCGTAGACGTTGCTAAGGCCCGTGAAAAAGAGATCATTGATGATGCAAATGAAAAGGCGCGAGGCATAATTAAAAGAGCCGAGGCAGATGCTGTTCTCGAAAAGAAGAGAGCGCGAGAGGATATCAAGAAGGAGATCGTCGAGGTTTCCACTCTCCTTTCCGAAAAAATGCTTGAGAGAGAAATATCTGCCGATGATCACGAGAAGCTTATCGATTCCTTTATCGATAATATAGGTAACTGATATGAGGCAGACTGACAGAGAGTATGCCGAAGCGCTGTTTTGCCTGTGTGTTGAGGAAGATATATGTGAAAGCGCACTTTCCGATATGAAAACGGTGAGAGAGGCATTTTGTGAGAATCCCGAGTATTCTCTCATGCTTGCCTCTCCCGCGATCCCCCTTTCAGAGCGCCTTGCAGCTATTGACGAGGCCTTTTCTGGAAGAATTTGCGAATATTGTGTGTATTTTCTGAAGCTTCTTTGCGAAAAGGGAAGAATGTCTATCCTTCTCGATTCCATCGAAGAGTTTGAAAATCTCTGCACAGTATATTTCGGCAGGATCACAGCTAATATCACCTCAGCGGTCGAGCTGAATGACAAGCAAAAATCAGCTCTTTTGGAAAAGCTTGAAAAGGCAAACAACAAAATGATCGTCCCCACCTATAAGGTCGACCCCTCCGTTATGGGCGGTCTTCTTGTGGAAATGGACGGCAGGGTTTATGACGGCACCCTGAAAAGCCGACTTCGCGATGTAAAGGAAGTGATGCTTGATGACACGACCCAGCGAGATCAGTAATGTTATCAAAACACAGATTAAAAACTATAAATCGAAGATAGAAATGACAGAAACAGGCAAGGTCATCCTCGTTGGTGACGGTATTGCCAGAGTTTTCGGTCTTCGCAGCTGTATGGCGAACGAGCTTCTTGAGTTTGAGGGAGGCTCCTTCGGTGTTGCACAGAATCTTGAGGACGAAACTGTTTCCGTTGCTATTCTTTCCGATAAAAACGATATCAAAGAGGGAACTGAGGTTAAAAGAACAGGCAAGGTCGTTTCCGTGCCTGTCGGCGAGGGACTTCTCGGCAGAGTTGTCAACGCCCTCGGTGAGCCCATTGACGGCAAGGGACCCATCGAATATTCCGGCACCCGCCCTATCGAGTCTGAGGCCCCCGGAATTATCGAAAGAAAGAGCGTTTGCGTCCCCTTGCAGACAGGTATCAAGGCTATCGACAGTATGATCCCCATCGGTCGCGGTCAGCGAGAGCTTATCATCGGCGACAGACAGACAGGTAAAACTGAGATCGCGATTGATACTATTATAAATCAGAAGAAAACAGGTGTTATCTGTATCTACGTAGCGATAGGTCAGAAGAGCACCTCCGTGGCTCAGCTTTGCGGCGAGCTTACAAGATGCGGCGCTATGGATTATACCATCGTCGTTTCTGCAAGTGCTTCCGAAAGCGCGCCCCTTCAGTATATCGCCCCCTATTCAGGATGCGCTATGGCTGAATATTTCAGAGAGCAGGGAAAGGACGTTCTCATCATTTATGATGACCTTTCAAAGCACGCTGTTGCATACCGCGCCCTGTCTCTCCTTATCCGCAGACCTCCCGGTCGAGAGGCTTACCCCGGAGACGTATTCTATCTCCACTCCCGCCTTCTCGAGAGAGCTGCCTGCGTGGATGATGCCTACGGCGGCGGCTCCATCACAGCTCTCCCCATTATCGAAACTCAGGCGGGCGACGTTTCGGCATACATCCCCACAAACGTAATTTCAATTACAGACGGACAGATATTCCTCGAAACAGAGCTCTTCCATTCCGGTATCATGCCTGCTATCAACCCCGGTATTTCCGTAAGCCGTGTAGGCGGCTCGGCGCAGCTCAAGGGTATGAAGAAGGTTTCCGGTGAATTAAAGCTCCTTTATTCTCAGTATCGTGAGCTTCGTGCATTTGCTCAGTTCGGAAGCGATCTTGACGCAGATACAAAGGCGCGTCTTGCCCTCGGTGAGAGAATCGTTGAGGTGCTGAAGCAGGGCAAGAACGAGCCCTGCCGCGTTGGCTGTCAGGTTGCCATCGTATATGCCGTTATCAAGGGATATCTTGACGGCGTTGCCGTTTCAAAGGTCCATGAATATGAAAAGGATCTTTTTGCACTCCTTCAGAATAAGTATCAGAGCTGGCTCGAGAGAGTCGAGAGCGGTAGCTGGGAAAGCTCAGACGAGGAAGAGCTTCGCAAAATCCTTGGCGAAATGAAGGGTTAAGCCATGGCTACAAACACAAAAGCACTGCGCGTGCGCATCAAAAGCGTCACTTCAACTTTGCAGCTTACAAAGGCTATGGAGCTTGTGGCGTCCTCAAAGATCCGCCGCGCCAGCGAAGCAATGCAAAAGGGCAGACAGTATGCAAAGGCGCTTTCCGACACAATAGATATGCTTTCCGCAGAGCGCGACTGTCAGAGAAGCCCTTATATGGCAGTCAGAGAAGAAAACAGAACCCGAATCGTTATAATTGCGGGCGACCGCGGACTTGCGGGCGGATATAACGCAAACGTTTTCCGCCTTGCAAAGGAATATCCCGATGCTGATTTTATCCCCGTCGGCAAGCGCGCCTGCGAAAAGTATGGCAAGGAGATCAATTCCAGCGAGCATTATTCCTTTGACGATGCTTATATCCTTGCAGAAAAGCTTTGCAATGATTTTAAAGCAGGTGAATTTGACCGCCTTGGCGTTATCTTTACGGAATATATTTCCGTAATGACTCAGGAGGCTCGCATCAAATGGCTTCTTCCCTTTGAAAAAAAGGAGAAAAAGGAAAATTCCTCAGCCGTTTTCGAGCCCGATTGTCTGACCGTGCTTGATAATATTGCCCTTGAATACGTAGCGGGAATGATAACAGTTCTCGCCCGTGAGAGCTTTGCATCCGAGGTGTCTGCGCGAAGAATGGCTATGGATTCCGCAGGAAAGAATGCCCGTCAGATGATAGACTCTCTCCAGCTTGAGTATAACCGTGCCCGTCAGGGTGCCATCACTCAGGAAATTACAGAGATCGTTGCCGGAAGCGGCGCGTGATTTGAGGTGAAACACTTGAATAACAATAAAAATATAGGTAAGGTCTCTCAGGTAATGGGCCCTGTCGTTGACGTGCGCTTTGCCGAGGGACAGCTTCCCGCTATCTATAATGCGCTGACTATCCCTGTTGGTGAAAGAACACTCACCGTTGAGGTTGCTCAGCATATCGGAGATAATACTGCAAGATGTATCGCTATGGCGTCCACAGACGGACTTTGCCGCGATACTGAGGTAACTGATACAGGCGCGCCCATCAGCGTGCCCGTTGGCCGCGAGACTCTCGGCAGAATCTTCAATGTTCTCGGTGACGTTGTGGACAACGGAGAAGAGGTAAAGGCTGCGGAGCGATGGAATATCCACCGTCCCGCCCCCGAATACTCCGAGCTTTCCACAAGCGCTGAGATATTCGAAACAGGTATCAAGGTCATCGACCTTATCTGCCCCTATTCTAAGGGCGGTAAGATCGGTCTTTTCGGCGGCGCGGGTGTTGGTAAGACTGTACTTATCATGGAGCTTATCAACAATATCGCAAAGCAGCACGGCGGTATCTCCGTGTTCACCGGTGTCGGTGAGCGTACAAGAGAGGGTAACGACCTTTATAATGAAATGAAGCAGTCCGGCGTTCTTAAGAACACCGCCCTCGTGTACGGACAGATGAACGAGCCCCCCGGAGCAAGAATGAGAGTTGCCCTTTCCGGACTTACCTGCGCTGAGTATTTCCGCGATCAGGAGGGACAGGACGTTCTTCTCTTCATTGATAATATTTTCCGATTCACTCAGGCAGGTAGTGAGGTTTCCGCCCTTCTCGGCCGTATGCCCTCTGCCGTTGGATATCAGCCCACTCTCGCAACTGAGATGGGCGCTCTGCAGGAGAGAATCACGTCTACAAAGAAGGGATCTATCACCTCCATTCAGGCAGTTTACGTGCCTGCGGACGACCTGACAGACCCCGCTCCCGCAACAACCTTTGCACATCTTGATGCAACCACCGTTCTTGCGAGAAATATTGCATCTCAGGGTATTTATCCTGCAGTTGATCCCCTTGAATCCTCCAGCCGTATCCTCTCTCCCGATATCGTGGGCGAGGAGCATTACAGCGTTGCAAAGGAGGTTCAGCGAATCCTCCAGAGATATAACGAGCTGATGGATATCATCGCTATTATGGGTATGGATGAGCTTTCCGATGAGGATAAGCTTCTCGTGCAACGTGCGAGAAAGATCCAGAGATTTTTGTCTCAGCCCTTCGACGTATCCGAGAAGTTCACAGGCTTTGAGGGTAAGTACGTGCCTATCGCAGAGACTATCCGCGGATTCCGTGAGATCATCGAAGGAAAGCACGATAACCTTCCCGAGTCTGCATTCCTCTTTGTAGGAACTATTGACGAGGCTGTGGAAAAGGCGCAGAGAGGTTAAATATGAAAACCTATCATTTGACGGTATCAACACCCGACGGAAACGTGTTTTCCGGAGAGTGTGTCAGCCTTTCAGTCAGAGGAACAGAGGGTGAGCTTGCCATCATGGCAGGTCACGTCCCCTTTGTAACAAGCCTTGTTCCCTCGGATTGCACCATCATTCTTGAGGACGATAGCGAGATATCAGCCCATCTCACGGGAGGTCTTCTAACCGTAGGTGAAAAGGAAGTAACCCTTATCGCAGGCTCCTTCAAGGAAAAGGACTAATCGAATAATAAAGCCATGAAACAGATGCTTTGCTTTTCATGGCTTTTTATTTGCCTTTGTTGAAAAAAATGTTGGTATATGTTATAATAAGTAAAATTCTGAAAGGTGGAGGATCATGGACAGAGATTATGAGGCTTTTATAAGCTACAGACATAAGGAATGCAATCCTCTTGCTAAGGCTATTCATGATGAGCTGATGGAGGCCTATGCCATTAACAGCTTTCGCGATGATGAAGGACTCCATTTCGGAGATTTTCGTGAGCAGCTTATCAAAAACAATAAAAAGAGCAAATATCTGATCCTTTTGCTAACCCCCGAAACCCTTTCCCGCTGTGAGAGGGAGGGCGACTGGATAACTAAGGAGGTATCTCTTTTCCTTGAGCGCAAAAAGCCTATCATTCCGGTAAAGCTGCAGGGCTTTGAGTTTCCCGAAAGACTTCCCGCAGGGCTTGAGGGGCTTCTCGAGCATGATTTTCGTTCAATAAGATGCGACGTTGATGATCCTTATATGGCAGCTCAGCTTATAGCAGTTCAGGTTAATAGCAGACTTCGCGAAAACTGGGATGAGAAAAGTGTTGTTGAATGTATTCTCAGAAAGCCCTACCTCTCTAAGGAGAACGTAACAGAAAGGGGATACTTTGCCGAAAGCGCAAACAAGCTGAGAAATACAGTATTTTATCTTATTCCCACGCTGGCGATGGCACTTTCGTTTTTCTTTGTTTGCTTTAAAATAAAGCCGGATGGCGTTGAGTTTAACGATTACTGGTCCTTCCTTTCGTTGATTTTCGGCGGACTCAGCTTTATTTTGTATTTCCTTGAGCACAAAAAGGTTATAGACGAGGAAACGGGAAAGCCGATACCGTTTTCCATACACTGGACAGACCGTTCAGAGATAGGAGCCTTGAGTCAGGTCTGGGGCTGGCTTATTCTTTTCGCATTCGTGGGTCTGATAGGCTCAATGATCATAAGCTTTGGCAGTATTATTCTCGGAATTGCCGTTGGACAGACGGTCCTTGGCGGAATAACTCAGGTGACGGACTCGGAAGATATGCTTTTACTTTGCATATATTCAACCTTTGTTGTTATTCCCTGTATTCGCCTGATAATCAAAGCCTTTCTCGAGCTGTGCCACTTTCTGAACTGTATTCTTTCAAGATATCCTGAAAGATATCTTCGCTGGAAGGGCATAACAAAGGCTCAGAAGATATGGAGAATCGTTGGCTGGATCATACTTTTGCCTGCAGTAGCTTTCCTGGCGGCATTGGTGCTGGGCGTTAAGGTGGTGTGATATGAGCGTAATCGTTAATCATTTCAATCTTGGAGCGAATTATGAGGCATATTTCGTTTGCCCCGAGATATATAGAGAATATTTCACCGCCGTTGCCGATTATCTTGAAAAGGATTTGGCGGTTAAATCGGATATTTTCTGCTATGACAGCGAAAATCTTTCCGAAAAGGTAAAAAGAAATCTTAAAAGAAGCAAAAACGTTGTGTTTGTGCTCACTGAAGGTGCGACAGAAAGAGCGGCCTCTGATGAGAATGATGAGCTCAGAACCGTTTATGGCTACGTCTGGAAAGCCAATCCCAACTCGCTCTCTCTTATGGCTGTAAATGAATGCCATATCGGATACGATATCGAATACCCTCCCGAGATGCAAAGCTTCAAATGGCTGCACAGAAAGAAGTATGAGCTTTCTGTAATAACAGTAGAGAAAATGGCTGAGGAGCTTTTCAGGGAGTTCAGAATAGGCTTTACTCAGACTGAAAGCAGAAGGCTTGAAAAGCTTGCCGTTGAAGGAAGCTCGGGATATTCCCTGATTTATGACAGTGATGTCAGAGGCATGAAGGGCGCTCTTTTGTGGGAATGCTTTTCTCTGGCTGTCACACTTCTTATCTTGTTCACGAAAATCAATGAAAACACCTTTGCTCCACTGCTTGCTCTTCTGGCTGCAGTGTTTGCAGGCGTTGGAATCGGTTATTTATGCTATACGCTGATGCGGGGACTGTGTGCAAGAATTGAGCTTCTGGACGTTTCCGTTTTGTTCGGTGCTTTCAAAATCAGAACTGCACAACGAGTCGCAGCACTGCTGGGTGTGGGCATGTGGGGCGGAATATGGTATCTTGCCATACTTTTCATTGACTTTGCCGACAAAAACAAGGTTGATATGAAAATAGCCCTGATCGGAGTCTTTGTAGTGCTTATTGCATTTACGATCATTCAGCTTGTCAAGGCCAGCATTCTTTCTTCTGCCGCATTTTTAAGCTCTCATTATATAAAGCTGTGCGAAAAGCGGCCGAGAATACATATAACCTTTGCAGTAGTCTATGCAATCGTTCTTCTGGTGCTTGGCATTGCCGCAGCCATAGTATTTTTATAATTAAAAAGCCTTTGTAATGACTTTGTCATTACAAAGGCTTTTCTTACTTTTTCATTATAAGCTTCAAAAGCTTTATCTGCTTTCTTGCGGCAAGCTCGCAGAAAATCTTGACCTTAACGTCGCTGTACTGATAATACTTGTTCTTTCTCCACTTGGGGAAATAGTCCTTCATTATCTTTGCAATCTTCTTTATATCCTCTTTTCCTTCCTCGTAATCAAGGTATCTGAGGGTTGAAAGGTGGAGCAGATGCTCGATATAAAGGTATTCAAGAACTTCCTTGTATTTTGTATTCTCAAAGGCCTTCTTAAGGGACTCGAGAACGAAATAGATGCTTGAAAGCTTTTTGTTATAGGTCTTCTGGCGCATTGTGGAGCCTTCGTGGATGATGTAATGATAGAAGGCATCCGTCATATATCCCACCTTCTGTGTATAAAGGATAAGACGGGGGATAAGCTCAAAATCCTCGTAGATATAGTTCTCAAGGAATTTAAGACCGTTATCGGAAAGAACGCTTCTTCTGATGACCTTTGTGCAGGGGGAGGACTCAAACATAACGTATTTTTCGTCTGTGGGGAGGTCCTCAAAAATAACTCTGTTGCAGAAATTAGGCTCTCTGCCGTCCTGCTCGATCCAGTAGTTGAAGCAAACGATATCGAGATCGTTCTCAAGAGCAAACTGATATGTCTTTTCGCAGGTGGTCACCTCAACGTAGTCGTCGCTGTCAACGAAGAAAACAAATTCTCCGCTTGCCTTTTCAAGAGCAAAGTTTCTCGCCGCAGACTGACCGCGGTTCTCCTGAGCATATGCCTTGATAAGATCGGGATAGCGGCTTTGGTAATCATCGATGATAGCCTGAGAATTGTCGGGGCTTCCATCGTTAACGATGATAATTTCAATATCGGAAAGAGTCTGTCCCACAAGAGTATCAAGACACTTGGGAAGATCCTTTTCGCAGTTATAAACGGGAACGATTATACTGAATTTCGGCATAATATCACCAATCCTTTAAAGATTTGCCTTTTCTATAATGAAATCAACAACTCGCTCAGAGCTTTTTTCGTCTGCATTGAAGTTGACCTTTTTGCAGATCTCGTTTCTTATATCGCGAAGCTTATCTCGTCCCTCTGCAACCTCGCAAACGAAATCGCAAAGCTCGGGAAGAGTATAGACCTTTTCTCCGCCCTCAAGAAGGCTGTCCACGCCCTCGGCAAAGCCGGGAACCTTTTTGTATTCCTCCAAGTCCTCCCAGATAAGGGCGATAGGCTTTTTGCAGAGAGTGAAATCGTAGTAGATAGAGGAATAGTCTGTGATAAGAGCGTCACAGCTTCCTACAAACTCATAAGAGGAGATATCGTTCTTTGTAAAGAAGGAATCGTCAATAAAGCGGACGTTGGAAAGACCCATATCCTTAACGTAGCTTACGTCCTGTGCAAAATGAGGCTTGAGGACGATAAGCACCTTCTTTTCCTTTGCATATTCGTTGAGGGCTGCCGCCGCCTCGGAATCGTGGATGATGGGAAGAGAATTTCCGCCGGAAACCACGCCGCCGTTCTGATGCTGACGGTATGTAGGATACCAGACGATTATCTTCTCAAAATCGCAGTCGGGGAACAGAGGATGAAGGTCGCGGTCAGCAGTTACTAAAATATCGTTTCGGGGAAAGCCGAGGGAGAATATCTTTTCCTTGGGCGCACCGAATTCTCGCTCGCAAAGGAAGGCAACATCCTCTCCTGCGGAAAGGCAGTAGTCCATTCTCTCGGGAAATTCGTCATAATAGCCTGCAAGATTCTTAATTGTAGTACCGTGGGAAAGATAGAAGGAGGTCTGTCCCGCTCTCAGGCTTTCAAGCCAGTCGTTACAGCAGATAAAGCATCTTGCCATATACTTTATGAGGAGGATCTTCTTGGAATTCTCCATCTTGACGTAGCTTACGTTTTTGATTTTGGGAAGGCTGTCCGAGGGCTCCTTTGAAAGAAGCCACAGCATTTTATACTTTTCGTTCATCCCTCTTCTTATCATTTCATCGAAAACAGCCTTTGTGTTATCGGAAAGATCGGGTGCGCTTTCGAAAATGATAAGCTTTTTTGTGGGAAGACGGTTTATTATCTTTTTAGCTAAGTTTCTGATAAAAGACATTACAGAGCCTTTCCTTTTTTAAGTATTTTTTTGAGCATATCGAGGAAATACTTGAAGTTTTCGTTTCTTGTCACAACGCTGAGAAGAACGTAGATCACAGCACCTGCCACGATCTGGAGGCAGAGAAGAAGAACTGCATTCATGGGAATAAAGTTCATTGCATAGACCGCTCCGCCCATAACTGCTGCTGTGAGAAGGTTGGGGAGAAGGTCCATGATCTGCATACGGTAGCGGTAGCCGATAAGCTTTCTGTTGGGGTATGTATTTACCGCAGTTGCGATAAGAGTATTGACGATAGAGGTGATCGCAAGCATCTCGGGCTTGTCGGAAAGAAGGATAAAGGAAATGATGATAGCAAGGTAAAGGGACTTCTTGATAACCTCAAGAATGAGGATAATATCGCTTCGACCTATCGCGCGGATAGCCTGAAGGTTTCCGTTCTGAATAATGTTGAACATATAGGAAAGGCAGAATATCTGGATATAGATAGATGCAGCCATCCATTTGTCAGTAAGAACAACGGTAACGAAGTTGTCGGAAACGGCAAGGAATCCCACCATAAGGGGGAATATGAGATAGGAGGATACCTTCATAAATCTTCTCGTATATCTGAGCACCGCCTCAGTATCGTCCTGAAGCTTTGAGATAACGGGGAAAAGAACTGCGGAGAAGGTATCGCTGATGGTGTTGGAAATAAGTGTGGGGAAGCTCTTACCCTTTGTGTAGTAAGAAAGATCGGCGCCCGTAAAGCGGATACCGATGATGAGAGGGTTGATCTCATCGTAGATAACGCTGATAAGGGAGGAAACAAGTATCTTCCAGCTGTAATTGAAAAGCTGCTTCAGTCTTCTTACGGAGAAAACAAGGATAAATCTCACCTTTGTTGTGATGAAAAGGATGAGAGTATCGATGCAGGTGTTTGTCATCTGCTGAGCAACAAGCGCCCAGGGGCCAAAGCCCTTGATGGCCATAATGATACCTACAACGGCGGAGATAGCTGTACCGATAATAGTAGAATAGAAGAACTTACGGAACTGAAGAGTGCTTGAAACGTAAGCGCAAAGAACGCTCTTAACGGCATTTACGATAAGAGTAAGACCCATAACGCGGATAACGGGGATAAGTATGGGTGCATCATATATTCCTGCAATAAGAGGCGCTGTGAAGAACAGCACACCGTAAAGCACTACGGAAACAATAAGGCTTATATACAGTACCGTTGAATAATCCTTTATATCAGCCTCTCTTTTCTGAATGAGGGCTGTGTTGAAGCCTGAGGAAATGAAAACGTTTGCAAAAGTGAAAAAGATAGTAACGATACCGATGACAGCGTAATCATCGGGAGTCAGAAGTCTTGCAAGCACGATGGCAACGATAGTGGAAACGAGCTGAGCACCGATACGCTCGGCAAACTTCCAAATCATACCTGAAAGAGTGCTTTTCTGAAGAGAATTATTGTTTTCCAAGGTATCACCTTCTTTTATACTATATCAATTTATTATACTACATATTAAAATAAAAGTCAAACGAAAAACCACCGGGGTCACCGGTGGTTTTATTATTACTGCTGGATAGCCTTTGATTTCCACTTTCCTATATTATAGAAAATGAAGGTAAGTATCGCACCGATGACCCATGAGGAAACAAGGGAAATCTGGATGCATTCCTGTATTCCGAAGGGAAGCTCAGGGGTTCTTGTGAGATAGGAGATTCCGTATGCAACGGGAACTCGGATAAGAACTGTTGTGATAAGAGATATCCACATAGGAGTGAGAGTATCTCCTGCGCCTCGCATAACACCGGAAAGGCTCTGTGTTACAGCAAAGGCGATATATCCAACAGCAAGGATCTTCATAAGGCTGTTGCTGAGATCAACAAGCTCCTTTGTGTCTGTAAAAAGACCCATAAGGTGCTTTCCGAAGAGGAGAATTGTGCCTGTAATGAGAGCGGAGCATAAAACTGCCATAAAAGTGCCCTGCTTTGCGCCCTTCTTAACTCTGTCGTAAAGTCCTGCGCCAACGTTCTGACCCGCAAAGGTGGTGAGGGCCATACCGAAGGAGAAGTTAGGCATCATAGCAAAGCCGTCAACTCGCATGATAACAACGTTTGCCGCAATAAACATCTCGCCGAAGCTGTTTGTGAGAGACTGAACGATGATCATCGCAGAGGAGAAGATAGCCTGAGTGAGACCGGAGGGGAGACCGAGCTTGATAATTGTCTTAACGTAGTGCTTCTTGGGCTTCAGATACTCTCTTCCGACGTCGAAGTGGCTCTTCATCTTTGAAAGCTTGATCATACAAAGTGCGGAGGAAATGCACTGAGCAATAACAGTTGCAAGAGCAACGCCGGGAACGCCCATCTGAATTCCGAATTCCTCAGCAACGAAAAGAATATCGAGGAAGATGTTGATTACCGTTGCAATAAGAAGGAAGATGAGAGGGGAAACAGAGTCGCCCATTCCGCGAAGAACTCCGGAAAGGATATTATAGTAAGCCATACCCACCATACCGATAAGGGATATCATAAGATATCCTGCACAGGCATCGTGGATAGACTCGGGAGTATTGAGCAGAGTGAGAAGGGGATTGATAATAGGTGCTGCAACTGCAATAAGAATAAGGCAGGAAAGTGCTGCAACCGTAATACTGTTACCGATGGTATGAGAAAGCGCTTTTCTGTTTTTAGCGCCGAAATACTGTGCAACCATTACTCCCGTACCTGCGGAAATACCGATAAATAAAACGAGAAGAAGGTTTAAGATAGGTGTTGCGCTTCCAACCGCCGCAAGAGCGTTGTCGCCCTCATATTTGCCTACAACGATACTGTCAACAGTGCTGTAAAGCTGCTGAGCAATATTTCCGATAAGCATGGGAATTGTGAATCTTAAAATACTTTTCCAGGGCGCACCCACGGTCATATCCGCAGGAGCATTCATTTTTTTAAACACAATATCACCTCGATTTCAATTTCAACCTATTATACCACAGTATCGAAATTTGTTCAATAAGGTAAAAACATAAAAAATCAAATGAAAATCTATAATATAAATTCGTATTTATAGGGGATATAATGCAGAGG
>JAZUAR010000182.1:0-22569 GCA_045638055.1 Candidatus Avispirillum sp. | reverse complement strand
ATCGCTTCGGGGGATGAGCCTGTCATTGTCTTCATTGAGCCGTCGTACACGTTTGTTACAAACACGGGAAGGCTTGTATTCTCTTTTGCCGCCAGAACTGCCGCCTTTGTTTCGTAGCAGTCGTTCATCGTTTCGATAAGGATAAGGTCTGCACCGTGCTTTTCTGCAAGGCGGGCATTCTCCGAAAAGACCTCAACTGCCCTTTCAAAGGGAAGGTCACCGAGGGGCTCGAGAAGCTTTCCTGTGGGACCCATATCAAATGCCACGAAGCGGTCGGGCTTTCCCTCTGTTGCCGCTCTTGCGCACTCGATTGCCGCCTTGATATATTCCTCGCAGTTTTCGTACTTCAAGGAATTTACACCGAAGGTATTTGTTGCAACGATATTGCTTCCTGCCTCGAAATAGGCACGGTGGAGGGCCTCTATCTTTTCGGGCGCAGTTAAGTTCCACGCCTCGGGAGGAGTTCCTGCGGGAAGTCCCATAGACTGGAGAACTGTTCCTGTTCCACCGTCAAGAAATATTCTTTTTTCTTTTATAAGATTTCTCAAATTACTCATTTTCAATTCCAACTATTGCGGTTATTGATTTCTGGGGCTTCATCAGAAGTCCCTCTGTTATAGTTATTCCAAGGGTCTTTTCGCTGTCGAGAGCCTTCAGTATCATGGGCTGAATCTCAAGGGGGAGATCACCGTAGCCGGGAGAAAAGCGCTTTTTTGTTTTTGCGTATGTATTAAGTATCTCCTGTGCGCGGTCTGCCGCCGCTTCCGCATATGCGGAAAGAAGGGCATCTGCAATAAAATGCTCGCTGACAGAAAGGCGTGAAAGACGAATGAGAAGTCTCTCAGCTCCCATTCCGAGAGTTACTGCAAAGACAAAGGCTTCCTTCGATTCACCGAGAGCATAGCTAAGATTCTCGCTTTCAAGCTTCATATCCCCAAGGGTTATTTCACTGCCGAAAACCGATACAGGGACACGGACAGCCGCCATTTTACAATCGATTGCCGACAATATCTCTTTTTTTAAGCTCTCTGCCCCCTCAGGGGTAAGGCCTCTCGGCATACCGAGACGCTGTGCTGCCTCGCTTTCACTAAGGCTAAGGTGGAGGGCATCTATTTTTTCGCAGATCATTTTATGATCTCCGATACGTTTGCCTTGATTGCCGCCGCAACGTCGGGCTTATTCATGGAATAAACATGAACTGCGTTGACTCCGTTTGCAAAAAGGTCGATTATCTGCTGTGTTGCAAATGCGATACCCGCCTGCTTCATAGCCTCGGGGCTGTCACCGTATCTGTCTACGATACGAACGAAGGGCTGAGGAAGCGCATTATTTGAAATAGACATTATTCTCTTTATCTGCGCTGCATTCGTTACAGGCATGATTCCTGCAACAACGGGCACGTCCACACCGCCGCGCATCATGCGGTACATGAAATTATAGAGAATATTATTATCGAAAAACATCTGGGTTGTCAAAAATTCAACGCCTGAATCCACCTTCTTTTTAAGGTTTTCTATATCCTCTCGGCTTCCCGCACTCTCGGGATGCGTTTCGGGATAGCAGGCACCGCCGATGCAGAATCCGCCAAAATCCGCAATCTCGCGGGCAAGCTCGGCGGCATACTTGAATTCAAAATTCTCAGCTGTAGCCCCCGCAGGAATATCTCCTCTGAGAGCAAGAATATTCTCTATTCCCTTTTCACGAAGATTTTGAAGCTCCGCTCTTATCTTTTCCTTAGTTGAATTTACACAGGTAAGGTGAGCAAGGGGAGTTACGTTCTTTTTCACGAGGTTTTCGCAAATATCCGCAGTATATGCGGCAGTTGTGCCTCCTGCTCCGTAGGTTACGCTCATATATGAGGGAGAAAGGTCTGCAATGGCTGATGCCGCACCCATTACGCTCTCAAACTTATCGTCAGTTTTAGGGGGAAACACCTCAAATGAAAGGCTTGGCTTTTCGCCCTTGATTATATCGA
Organism: Candidatus Avispirillum sp.; assembly: GCA_045638055.1. Lineage (GTDB taxonomy): Bacteria > Bacillota > Clostridia > Oscillospirales > CAG-272 > Avispirillum. Next base: position 20,594 of record JAZUAR010000182.1, on the reverse strand, counting down.
TTATCTTCATATCCGCCTCCGCAGATAAAATTGTTATAATAATTAATTATACATCTCTTTTTTTAATATTGCAACAAAAAAAGGAGCCTTTCGGCTCCTTAATTTTTGATTACTTAATGTACTTCTTGAGAGTGTCTGTTGCTGCAGCAACGTCGAGAGAGGAAGTGATAACGCACTTAACGTTGCACTTCTCGCAGAGAGCGTTGATCTTATCGAGAACAGGCTCAAAAGCTACGATGTCGTCCTTGCAGATCTTGAGAGCAGAGTCAATGAACAGATCGGTAACGTCGTGGTTGCTTGCAAGGATGCCTGCTACCATTCCGTAAAGAGTATCAGCACTGTCAACACCGTAATGTTCTGTATCTATAAGTCTGCAACGGTAGCTAAGATCAAATCTCAGCTTATCGCCCTTTTCGAGGCAGACAACGTTTCCATCAGAAGTAGCGAGGGCAGCGTCTACGAGTTCGATAAGCTGCTTTGTCTTACCTGTACCCTTAACACCAATAATCAATTCAAGCATAGTAAAATCCTCCTTAGATATAGCTTATAGCAATATGCTTTTTTAATATGCCTCATTATACCGCATTTCTGTGACAATTGCAAGGGGATTGCCGATTTTTTTATGAACTTTTTGTAGAAATCGCATTAAAATTTTGTTGCAATTTACACTAAAACCAAAACACCTAAGAAGGAAAGCGCTGAGATTCTCAAAGAAGAGAGATGAGATAATCGCAGGACTCTGCTGTTGTTGCCCAGCTTGTTGTTACTCTGACGAGAGTTTTTCCCTCCCCTGCAGGGCCCCAATCGTCTATTACTACCTTTTCGAGAAGCTCTCTGAGCTTTTCATTGGGCAGGATAAAGAACTGCTGGTTTGTATAGGAATCGAGATATAATTCATATCCCTTTTCAATAAATGCCTTCTTTATCTTCATGGCAAGGCCTACGGCATATTTACCGATATTCATATAAAGGTCATCGGTAAAAAGCTCGTCAAACTGGAGGCCGAGGATTCTTCCCTTGGCAAGGAGCGCTCCGTGCTGCTTCATTTCAGTAAAGAAATATTCACCGCACTCAGAATCTGTGAATACAACAGCCTCTCCGAAAAGTGCGCCTACCTTTGTGCCGCCTATGTAAAAGGCGTGGCAATACTTTGCGATCTCTGGAAGACCTACGTCTGTATTTTCAGCCGCAAGACCGTATCCAAGGCGGGCACCGTCAAGATAAAGCTTCATTTTATACTCATCGCAAAGAGCGCGGAGTCCCTTAAGCTCGTTTTCTGTATAGAGGGTGCCGTACTCGGAGGGGTGAGATATATATATTGCGCCGGGGCGCACCATATGACGGTACGTAGCATCGCTATAAAAGGTTTCAAGATATTTTTTTGCATTCTCAACGCTGAGCTTTCCGTTTTCACCGGGTACTGTCAGCACCTTATGTCCGGAATACTCGATTGCTCCCGCCTCGTGGACTGCAATATGTCCCGTATCACAGGAAAGCACGCCCTCGTGATTTCTGAGTATTGAATCGAGGACAGTATAGTTTGACTGAGTTCCGCCTACAAGAAAGAATACCTTTGCATTTTCGCAATCGCAGGCCTTTCTTATCTTCTCTTTTGCACTCTCGCAAAACTCGTCTGCGCCGTAGGATGCTGTCTGGAGAAGATTTGTTTCTACAAGGCGGTCTAAAATTTTGGGATGGGCTCCCTCAAGATAATCACAATTGAATCTGTACATATTTTTCCTCTTATTTTCAAAAAGCACCGTGGTTCATCACGGTGCTTTTGAGTTTTAAATTAGTCCTGAGCCATTCTCTCTGCGAGAGACTTCTTGAGCTCGTTGAGTGCAGGATCGGGCTTGCCGAGAAGAGCGAACATGTTCTTCTTGTATGCCTCAACGCCGGGCTGGTTGAAGGGGTTAACTCCAAGAGTGTAACCAGATACTGCGCAAGCAAGCTCGAAGAAGTATACGAGCTGACCGAAGGAGTACTCACTTCTGTTGGGAACCTCGATTACAAGGTTGGGAACGTCACCGTCAACGTGAGCGAAGAGTGTTGCGTTCATAGCTCTGTGGTTGATACGGTTGAAGCTCATGCCGGAGAGGTAGTTAAGGCTGTCTGCGTTCTCAGGGTCGTAAGGAACTGTGATAGTGTGCTTAGACTCCTTGATATCCACAACTGTCTCAAACATATTTCTGAGACCCTCCTGGATATACTGACCGAGGGAGTGAAGGTCTGTGGAGAAGATAACGGATGCGGGAAGGAGACCCTTGCCGTCCTTACCCTCGCTCTCGCCGTAGAGCTGCTTCCACCACTCGCAGAACATTCTGAAGAAGGGCTCATATACTACGAGCATCTCAGTAACCTTGCCCTTGCGGTACATGATGTTTCTGTATGCTGCGTACTGGAGACAGGGGTTATCCTTGATGGATGCTGCCTTGTACTCGTTCATAGCGTCCTCAGCACCCTCGAGAAGAGAGTCTGTGTTTACGCCTGCAACTGCAAGGGGAAGAAGACCTACTGCTGTGAGAACAGAGTATCTGCCGCCGATATCATCGGGAATAACGAATGTCTCATAGCCGTTTCTGTCGGAGAGCTCCTTCATCTTGCCCTTTGCCTTATCTGTTGTTACGAAGATTCTCTTTGCAGCCTCTTCCTTACCGTACTTGTTCTCGAGGAACTCACGGATTACGCGGAATGCTACTGCGGGCTCTGTTGTTGTACCGGACTTGGATACTACGTTGATACAAACGTCCTTTGTCTCACATACTGCAAGAATATCTGCAAGGTGAGAGGAGGAAAGGCTGTAGCCTGCGAAGTAAATGTCGGGTGTATCCTTGGGAAGGTTGTTGTAGTGGTTGGACTTGATGAAGTCGAGAGCGGCACGTGTGCCGAGGTAGGAGCCACCGATACCGATTACGATGAACGCCTCGCACATACCCTGGATCTTCTTTGCAGCGATCTTGATACGAGCATACTCTTCCTTATCATAGTCTACAGGGCGAGTGTACCAGCCGAGGAAGTCGCTTCCCTCGCCTGTGCCCTTCTTTACTGTTTCGAGTGCAGCTTCAACTTCGGGAACGATTGCATTATATTCCTCATCAGTTACAAACTGCTTTATATATTTGTTATTGATTTTGATAGACATCTGTCTGACCTCCGATATTAAAATCACTTTCATCATAATACTATATCACTTTACGAAATTCAATAGTTTTTTCGGTTTTTCTGCCATTTTTTTGAAATTATAACACAGTTTGATTACTTCAAAAGCCATGATCTCACAAGCCGAAGGAAAATTTCCGCAAATCCGAGAGCCGAAACGTTTTCCGATGCTATTATATCGCTTTCGCCTATCAGCTTACCATTTATATAATACTCAGCACTTCCTACCTTATCTCCTTTTTTCACCGGTGCTGTTATTTTGCCCTTATACTCAGCTTTTATTTCCACGTTTCCCTCTCCATTCTTTTCTATGAGGCTTGAAAAGAGCTGTATCTCGGTCTTTACCTTATCCTTTGTTCCTTTTACAACTTTTATCTCTTCACCCTCAGTTTTTTCGCTTTCGTATACACAGTAATTTGCAAAGCCAAAGTCGAGAAGCTTTTTTGCGGCATTGTTTCTTTCGTCACGGGTCTTGCTTCCCATTATTACTGCAATAAGGTGAAGTCCTTCCCTCTCGGCAGTTGCGCTGATGCAAAAGCCTGCCTTTGAGGTAGAGCCTGTTTTAAGCCCCGTTGCGCCCTTATAAAATCTTATCAGCCTGTTTGTATTGGTAAGGCCGAATTCTCCGTTTCTGATCGAGTCCATCCATATGGAGCTGTATTTGAGGATTGCAGGGTGCTTCGTTATAAGCTCGCGGGAAACGAGAGCAATGTCATATGCGCTTATAGTATGGTTTTTTACATCGTCGTCAAGGCCTGTTACGTTTTCAAAGCTTGTGTTTTTCATACCGAGCTCCAGCGCTCTTTCGTTCATTCTTTTAACGAATGCCTCCTCGCTGCCTGCAACAGCCTCGGCAAAGGCAACGGCGGCATCGTTTGCAGATGATATCACAACGCTTTTGAGCATATCCTCGCAGACAATCTCCTCTCCCGCCTCCAAAAAGACCTGAGAGCCGCCCATGGATGCGGCATATTCGCTGACTGGTATCATATCTGTCATTTTCATCTTTCCCGAGTCTATCGCCTCCATAACAAGAAGAAGGGTCATTACCTTAGTCACCGATGCGGGAGGGAGAGGTGTATCGGGATTCTTTGCATAAAGCACCCTTCCCGTTTTTGCATCCATCAAAACGGCACTCTCTGCCTGTACGTCAAAGGGAGTTATCTCCTCTGTCGCACTTACGGGAATTGCGGCCGTTACCATAACTAAAATCAAAATTATCGCCGTCAGCTTTTTCATTCAATAAAGTCCTTTCAAAGCATATTTTACCTTTACTGTATTTTTATGTAATTTCGGGACAAATAGAACTTTACTTCAAAGTTTTTTCGCATTTTGTGCAGTTATATGAAAGGGATTATTACATATAATTTATCTTGTACCAACAAAAAAGGACATGGTCAAAATGAAACTGATAATATGTATTTTAATAAGCTATATAATTGGGTCGGCAAATCCTGCCGCACTAATCGGAAAGCTCAAAAGAACAGATCTGAAAAGATGCGGAACGGGAAATCTCGGAGCAACGAATACAGCCATTATATTCGGCAAAGCATACGGCGCTTTAGTTATGCTTTTTGATATTTCAAAGGCATTTATCTGCGTAAAGCTTGCCGAGGGCTTCTGCCCTGAATTGGACTTTGCAAAAATTCTTTGCGGAGCTGCTGCGGTGCTTGGGCACATCTTTCCCTTTTATCTGAAATTCAGGGGCGGAAAGGGGCTTGCGCCATATGCGGGAATGATACTCGGGCTTGACCCATTTTTATTTCTCATCTTGCTTTTTATCTGCGCTGCCCTTATGATAATTGGAAATTACGGAGTTTTCATGCCGTGGTCTGCGGGAATACTTTTCCCCTCTCTTTGCATCTTCCGCTCGGACAGCATCGTGTATATACTGACAGCCTTTGCAATAAGCGCCCTCGTTATGGTAAAGCATTTCCCGAATCTGAAAAAGGCTTTGCGGGGCGAGGATATAAAGGTGCGGGATTGTATTAAGCAGTGCTTTTATAAAAAAGCTCCATAAATTCAATTGTGGAGTAATTTTATCCCTTTGTTGATTTTTCGGCAGAGGGATTTTTCTATTGATACAGAAGTATCCGTATGTTATAATTAAAATAAATCAAAATGTTTATGCTGATACAGGAGGTTTTCATGCCTTTTTATTTCCCGTTTGGACAAACATTAAATCCATTACGACAAGAAGATAAATCACCTAAAAAAGTATTTGTTTTAGGTGTATATGCAAGTGCAGTTCATGCTCGATGGAAAAAGGATGGCAAGGTCATATGTCAGGCCTTGGCGGTAGCCAGTGAACCACGCATATTTTGGGACGGAAATCCCGAAGAAGCAAAAAAAATTATTGATGCCGTTAATATTCCGCACGAGCTTGGTATTTTAGAGCCTGCAAGCAGACAGTTAAACGGTCCTTCGGCAAAGGTACTCGACGAGAATATTCTTGCACCATTAGGTTATACCAGAGAAGATGCCTGGTTATGCGACTGCCTGCCCGAGACACGAATCAATCCCGGTCAAGCTAAAGCAATTAGAGAAAAATACAATCCTCTTATTGAGCAGTACGGCTTAAATTCAGTTACAATACCTGAGCGTCCTTCGGATTTTTGCGATCAAAAACGCAGCGAAGAAATCACAGCAGAATTGATGCAGTCCGAAGCAGAATTGTTAGTTCTTTTGGGAGACATTCCGATTGCACAATATCTGAAAAAAGTCGCAGATGTTCCATATTCCACTCTTGGTGAATATGTTGATCTGTATGGTTATGGTAATCCATCCGAGGCAATCATTGGCTCAAAAAGAATAAAGGTGCTGCCGCTGGCGCACCCCAGGCAGATTGGTGCATTAGGTGCTCATAGCGAAAGATGGCATCTGACACATAAAGAATGGGAAAAAGAAACAAGAGGCTAAGCTCACTCTTTTTCATACTGCACCACGGGCTGCCATCAATCGATATTTTCAATAACAAAACGGACAAGGGAGGCAACTTCACTAAGAAGTGCCTCCCTTTTTCAGTCCTTAATTAGTCGTAGTTCTTGTTCTGGTTCTGGTTGTTCTGGTTCTTGTTCTGCTGATTCTGCTGGTTCTGATTCTGGTTCTTGTTCTGCTGGTTCTTGTTCTGCTGGTTCTTGTTCTGGTTCTGGTTGTTCTGATTCTTCTGCTGATTCTGGTTCTGATTCATTTTTTCTCTTCTTTGACCATTGGTCCGGAACGGGGTCATTTGGATTTACGCTTTTGCGCTTGACTCCGCCCCGCAGGGGTACGTTACTATTATTTTCGTTTTTTCGAAAATTATTCACCGAGAAGGCAACATACTTTATAAAGCATCGCTGCTGCCTCATCCTTTTTCAAAAAGCTGCCTGAATTTGCCGCTCCTGCTTCAAGATCGTATACTCCAAGCTCATACATGGCGCAAACGGCGCTCTGCGCCCATTCGGGCACGTCTGCCATACTGCTTACCGTTGTTGCATCATAGCCGATAACTCTGTTAAGGATAACGGAGGCCTCGGCTTTTGTTATTTTATCGTTCGGTCTGAAATTGCCTGTCTCACTGATAATACCGAGCTTTGCTGCGCTGTACACGTATCCCTTATATTTTTCGGGGATCGCGCTGTCATCGCCAAAGGCGGTGCTTTTCACCTTCGGGATATTTCCCGCACCGAAAACGTTCATTGCAGTTACAAGAAAATCAAGTCTTGAAACCTCGCTGTCGGGAGAAAAATACATTTTACCCTTATTCTCAACGACTGTCATATAGCCGCCCTCTGCCATGGCTACGGCTGATACCACAAACGCTGATTCTTCCATATCGCAAAATACTGTGGCTGTGCTTTTTTCCGTAATATCAAGGATATATTTGCTCTCATCGGAAAAGTTTCCCGCGCTGTCCTTTACTCTGTAAGTGAAGGAATCCTTCATAATAAGGCTGCCTGCGGTATAGGTGAATTCGCCTGTTTTACTGTCAAAGCGAAGCTCGCCGCCCACAGGATAGCTGACTACCTCATAAAACAGGCTGTCACCGTCCTTATCATAGCCTCTCATTTCTCCCGATACTGCTGTTTTTGCATAGGTCATAAGCTTTGGGGACTCAAGGATTGTAGGAGCTTTATTCACCTTATCTGAAAAGATGACGTTACAGGTCATGGAATATGCGCCGTCAAAGGTGAAATCAAAGCTTGCCTTTTCTGCTTTTTCGCAGGGCTCAAGGCGAAGGGAGGAAACTGCATCCCTTTTTATTACCTGACCCTCTACGGCAAGGACGTCACCGAAATAAAGGGCGCCCTCACCCTCCTTGGGAAGAGAGATTATCTTCAGCTTTTCATAGGAGGATGCGCCCACCGCATCGGAAAACTGCTCGGGGGAAAAGACAACGTCCTCCCCTTTGAGAGCTGACACCGTAAGGTCCATTTCTGCGGCTATAACGTCAAGGCCGCAGGACAGATTTGCCGCCGTCGCAGAAACTGCAGACACCAAAAGCGCGAAAGCGATTGCTAATGATAGAAATACTTTTTTCATTTTCTCATTTCCTTTCTGTATGTTACGGCATTATTGTTGTCTTAAATGCAAAAAGATATAACCTTTATTGCCATTTTTATAAAATTATTAACTAAAATTTAATATTATTTGTTCTTTATATATTGATTTTAATTTATTTCTCGTGTATAATTTATTAGAATAATTGTGTAAAGCGAGGTTAGATAATGCTTGATATAAAAATCACAGCAGCACTCAGCAAAAAAGAAAAGCCCGCAGACAATGTTCTCGGCTTCGGCCGCCACTTCACAGATCATATGTTCATCATGGATTATGATGTTGAAAAAGGCTGGCACGATGCCAGAATCGTTCCCTACGGTCCCATCGCACTTGACCCTTCCGCAATGGTTTTCCACTATGCTCAGGAGCTTTTTGAAGGTCTCAAGGCTTACAGATGTGCTGACGGTCACATCCAGCTCTTCCGCCCCGATAAAAACATCGAGCGTATGAACAATACATGTCGCAGGATGTGCGTACCCGAGATCCCCATGGAGGATGCACTCCAGGCGATCAAAACTCTTGTAGAGTATGAAAAGGATTGGGTTCCTCATTCCGAGGGCACTTCCCTTTACATCCGCCCCTTCATCATCGCAACCGAGCCTCAGCTCGGAGTTCACCCCTCTAAGTTCTACCAGTTCATTATCATCCTTTCTCCCGTTGGCTCCTACTATGCGGGCGGTCTTGATCCCGTTAAGATCATGATCGAGAGAAAGTACGTTCGCTGCGTTAAGGGCGGTACGGGTGAAGCAAAGGTTGGCGGAAACTACGCGGCAAGCCTTCTCGGTCAGAAAGAGGCTGAGGAAAAGGGCTATGCTCAGGTTCTCTGGCTCGACGGCATCGAAAGAAAGTATATCCATGAAGTTGGCGCTATGAACGTATTCTTCGTTATGGACGGCAAGGTTATCACTCCCGCCCTTGATGACGGAAACATACTCCCCGGCGTAACCCGCCGCTCCTGCATTGAGCTTCTTAAAAAGTGGGGCTACGATGTTGAGGAGCGCAAGATCTCCATCGATGAGATCATCGATGCGCACAAGTCAGGAAAGCTCCAGGAATCCTTTGGAACCGGTACTGCAGCGGTTATCTCTCCTGTTGGAGAATATTATGATGACGGCAACGTTCTCACCATCAACGACGGTAAGATCGGCCCCATCTCCCAGAAGCTCTATGACAGTCTCACCGCTCTCCAGTGGGGTAAGGTTGAAGACGATATGGGCTGGATCGTTCGCGTAGACTGAAAATTCTGAAAATTTATAAAACGGAGTGTAAAGATGGAAATTAAACGCAATCAGAAGTACTTTACTTCTAAAGGAATCAACGTAATCCTTATCGTAGGCCTTGTTATCTGCCTTCTCGGCGCTATTCTCCTTTTCGACGGTAACACACGTCCCTTCGGTCTTGTTATCCTTCTCGTAGGTAGCGCAGTTGCAGTATACGGCTCCGGCGCAAAGTCCGGCGAGGCTGATATCGACAACCAGATCCACGGTATCGTTAAGGATATCCCCGAACAGGCTCAGATCAAGCACGAGGTTTATGAGCGCCACTTCCTCAAGATCATCAACCCTGTATTGCTCAGAGGCTTTGACTACTCCGCAGAGGATCTTCTCTGCAAGAAGGGTCCCGACCACAAGTTCAGAACTCAGGCTTACAATGCAGCTCAGCTCTACTTCACAAAGGAAAAGATCTACATCTACGGCAGACACATCTGCCTCGTTGATGACACCGACGGTGCAAACTACGAGATCTCTCAGGTTATCCCCTACGAGAACGTTGACTCTGCTTTCGTTGAGCCCTCTTCTGTAAAGGTTGCAGGCCGCGAGGTTAAGGTATTCTACTTCGTTCTCAAGCTCAAGGACGGCTCCGAGGCTCTCAGAATTTCCGTTGAGTACGGTGCTGACGTTGATAAGGCTTGTGACGATATCAACCACGTTACAGAAAAGATGACAGCTCTCGCTATCGAGCGTGCTGCTGACAAGGCTGCTAAGCGTGCATTCCTCCGCGAGCAGGATGCAAAGAAGGCTGCAGAGGCTGCTAACGCATAAGTTATTCAAAAATCAAAGAACCACGCAAAATTGCGTGGTTCTTTTTTTACCTTATAAATACTATTGAAATGGGGGTTCTTATATGATAAAATTATATAAAGACCTGAAAGGAGAACGAAAATGACTCCATCCATTACAATCATAACCCCTCTTTACAACAGAGGTCAGTATATAGAGCGCCTTTATTTTTCCCTTTGCGCTCAGACAAGAAAGGATTTTCAATGGCTTATAATCGACGACGGAAGCCGTGAAAATTCAGCGAGTATTTTTGAGGAATACAGCCAGTATGCCGAGTTTATGATCGAGTATCATTACAAGGAAAACGGCGGAAAGCATACGGCGCTCAACTACGCTCATCCCTATATAAAATCCGACTGGGTGCTTATTCTCGACAGCGATGATATTCTCACAAACGATGCCGTTGAGACCGCTGTTTCCTATATTGAAAAATATAAGGATAATGAAGAAATCGGCATCATCAGCTTCCAGCGCGGAACTGACAGAAACACTCCCTTTGTTAAATTTGAAAAGGACGAGATCGTTTCCGATCATATTGAATACCGCATCAACAAAAAGAAGGACGGCGACTGCTGCGAGGTCCTTCGCGCAACCGTTCTTCGTGAATTCGCCTTCCCCGTTTACGTTGGCGAGAGATATATGAACGAATCCCACCTTTGGATAGGAAGCGCTGATAAATATAAGTCCGTGTACGTTCCGAAGGTTATCTACATCTGCGAATACGTTGAGGGCGGACTTACAAAGTCGGGAAGAAGCTTCTGGCGCACCTGCCCTGTAGGAGGCATGCACAGCCAGATCGTTGGTCTTAATAAGCGCTGCTGCCTTACATACCGCATAAAGCGCGCCCTTCTTCTCCATTATTACGGAAGAATTCTGAAAATGAAGGCAAGAGATATCTGCCGCGACAGCGGTTATCCCTTCTTCACATCCCTCTTTACAATCCCCGGATATTTCCTCTATTTGCATTGGGAGAAGAAATATAAATCCTGAGTTTGACGCAGGTGGATTACCTACTTTCTTTTAAAAGAAAGTAGCAAAGAAACTTCAAAAAGACAAAGAAACAAAAAAGGCAAAAGCCAACGCTAAGAAAAAGCAGTAAAAATGAACGAGCTCATTTTTACTGCTTTTTCTGCGTTGGGAGGCGATATAATCGCCTCGGTGCTTTGCACCGCTTTCTTTTGCCTTGTTTAATTCAGCTATACCAATTTTTAAAGTTTTTTGAAGGTGCGGAAACTTTTTTACAAAAAAGTTTCTGCGTCCGCGTCCCCTTCCTATTCCGCTTCGATTATATTCAGGTTGTCGGGGTGGATGCCTGTCTGCTCGTATACTATTTCGCTTATCTGGGCTACCTCGCTGTCAAGGAGTCCGTCTGTTTTGACGATGACGCTGGCTGTGTCTCCGTTGACTACGGCAACACACTCGGAAAAGCCCTTTGCCATTACAAGGCTTTCGATATTGGCTTCGTTTTCAATATCGCAGGCGATCGCCTGAAGAGAGCTGAGGGCTTCCTGCTTCATTGAATCGATTGCTGTGCTGCTCTCGGCAACTCCTGTCAGCACCTCAAGTGCTTCATCTCTTGCCTTTTTGCGGGAAAGTGTCATCTCGGAAAAGGCATCGCCTCCCTCATCCTTTGAAACGGACTCAGCTTCCTTATCCTTGATCGCCGCTGATACGTCGGAAAGGTCTAATGCCACGTCAAGGCCTTCCTTTTCCTTTTCTTTGCTTTGAGGCACAAGAAGAAAATTCAGTAGCACGGCTCCTGCAAGGACGAGGACTGCAGATGCGGCAACCACAGCCTTTTTATTAAGCCGCTTTGCAATCTTCACCGCCACCTCCTTTGTATTCTCCCACAGTTTCTTAAGCTTCTTTTTCATAGCCTTCTTCCTTTCTGAATTTGTTTCTTTATAAGATATTCAATTAAATACATCCCTATGACTAACCCGACACCGCAATTTTATTTGCGGAAAGGCCGAGGGCGGCGCATATAAGCTCCGTTACCCTCTTTTTGACCTCGGAGTTTCCCCCGCCCGAACAAACCACGGCAACGCCCCTCACCTTTGGATAAATTTCCTTTATGGGTACAGGCTCGTCCCCCTCGGAGCCCTTTATTATTACGTATTCAACAGCAAGGCTTTTCTCGTCTGTCCTTTCATTGGTTGCCCATACGCTCTGGGTCGATGAATCAAGAGTTACTACTACCTTTGCCTCCCCCACACCCTCCGCTGCCGTTATCAGCTCTGTCAGCTTTTCTTCAAGGATACGGCTGTAATATACTGTCTCTTCTCTTTGTTCTTTACTGTCCTTCTCCTCGTTTTTCGGAAGAACGGACGGCAGAATCATCAAAAGTATTCCGAGGACGGCGGCGCCGATCAACCAATACTTTTTTGCACCCGTCAGCACCTTATCCATCCCTTGCCTCCTCTATTTCCATTTCTATACCGTATATTTCAAAAAGAAGCTTTTCGGCTTCTTTTTTGTTAAAGCTGCATTCCTCAAGGATCAGTGTTATTTTCAAAAGCTCACCCTTTTCTCCCTCTGTTATTTTTGCAGACAGGGCTGACCTGTCCACCCCGTAAAGTCCGTTCAGCACGCTTGCGGCACTTTCTGCATAATACTCCCCCTTTTGCTTTGCCGTTTCCTTAACTTCGCTCTCAGCAATATTAAAATCATAGGATGAAGCATTTTTTAAAAGAGTGGTAAGGGGCGAAAGCATTATCAGCGCCATGACGACAGCCCCTGCAAATGCTATGTATTTTCCAAGGCTGCCCCCCTCTGTGTCGGGAGAAAGGCTTATGATGATCGCCGTACAGACAGCGGCACAAATGACGGTATATACGTATTCTCCCATTATCCTATCGCCCCGTTTGTAGTACAGAAAATGCCGAGGGCAACTATAAACATAACGCAGGAGGCAATGCTCACTGCAATAAGAAGGTCGCATATTCCCTTACATTCCGAAATGAGCGCCCCCTCTCTTTCACATCCGAGAGTCTGCGAAATTGCTCCCGACAAGCCTATGGCAATACGGGACAGAAGAAGGTTTGCAAATGGAGCAAGAAAGGCAATTATCAAAGCGGTAACCGCCGTTATTCCGCAAAAGCTTTTTAACACTCCCATACTTGCAGAAAGCATTGAAAAGGTTTCGGAAATGCTGCCTCCCACTATGGGAATATACGTGCCGATTGCAAATTTTATGGTTTTTGATGCGACGGTATCACTTGCTGCGCTTGCCATCGTCTGCAAGGAAAGCACAAAGGTCATAAGGGCCATAATTGCAACTACCGTGCCTGTTAGCAAGCCTTTTAGGGTCCTTACCATAAATTCCATTCCTTTATTTTTAGTTACTGAGGAAACCACGCAAAGTATAAACAATGTATACACCGCAGGGCTGATGACCTCTAAAAAAAGGCTTTGGGTGAATCCTATCATCAGGTTTATTCCCGTTGAGCTTACAACTGCCGTGGTCAGATTCCCCGTGGCTATATGCACAGCCTCCATTGCAGGGACTATCGCCATCATGGTACTGCTCAAGGAAGAAAGGAGTCGGTCTACGGAATCAAATACTCCGCTTATGGCACCGAATACCGCAAGTGCAGTACAAAGAGAAGCGCAAAAGGAAAATACGCTTTCCAGATTTCCGCTTCCAACGGATTTTGAAAATATATGAAATACTGCCGCTAAAATTACGATACCGAGAAGAATAGATGCCGTGCCAACGGCGGGCACTATTGCATCCTTCAAGGCATTCAATACTGCTTTTGCAAAAAAATCAAAATCATATTCTTCAACCATCAGAGCTTCCCTGCCTTCGGGAAGCTCCTTTTTTATTTCCTCGGGGAGGGATTCTATAAACTCCTCTACCTTGTCCTTTGCTTTATTCTCAGCGCCCTTTGAAAGATCGTATTCATATACCTTATCAGCCCTTACTGTGACAGACAAAAAAGAGATGACTGCGATTATTACTATCAGCTTTTTTATCATTTTATAAGAGCCCCTCGGCTATTTTCAGCAGTGCGGATACGAGAGGCAGGCAAAGGGAAAGAATCTGTACCTTTCCCGCAAATTCAACGCAGGCGGCAAGTGAGGCTTCGCCCGCGTCCTTACAGATATTTCCCGTTATCGTTGTTATGTACCCGATTCCAAGAGCCTTTTCCAAAGCTATTACGTATTCTGCAAATCCTGTATTTTTTGAAAAAGAGAGGACTGTCGATACGGCATCCGATACCCCGCTTTCCACGGTTTTCAGGCTTATGAGGACTATTGCAGCGAGAGCTGCCGTTATCCCAAGCGTCTTATGCCGCTCCTTTAAAGAAAGGGATACAAAGGCTCCTATAAGTGCAATTCCGGAAAATCTCAGAACATTATTCATCACAGCTCAAATACCGTCCTGACAGTATCAAAAAGCGCTTCTATCTCGCCGATGAGCATAACGATAACGATTACTGCTCCCACGATGCTGACAAGCATCGCCTGCTCGTCCTTGCCTGTTTTTTGAAGTATCTGGCTCGATACCGCAACGATTATTCCTACACCCACCGTTTTTAAAAGAAGTGAAATGTCCATTTTACCTCCCGCTTTTTATCTTTTCTATATGAGCAAGATTATGACGGATGCGGCAAGCAGCACGGGAAGGAGCCTATACATCCGCACCCTCTCCGAAAGAGATTCCTTCAGCTCCCTTTGCGTTTTTTCAAGCCTTTTCAAGGTTACGTCGCAAAGCTTTTTTTGCCCCTCGCTGTATCCTGCGCCAAGGCCTCTTGCAAATTCACATGCATCCTTATATGAGGTTTCGCAGATCTTACCCTTCAGGGTCTCTACTGCCGATTCAGCTCCGCTTTTTCGCAAGAGGGCGATAAAGCCCTCCTTTTCAAGATAAATATCTGAAAAATCCTGATATATCCTTGAAAGGGGAGTTTTGAAATTCGTTATCTGCTCCTCAGTATATATGACAAAGGAGATAAGTGATTCCAAAGCCTTCAGCTTTTCCTCCTCCTTGCGCCCTCTTTCTCTTCCCCATAAAAATGCCGCAAGGGAAAACAGAACGGCTCCCGCAACTGCTGTCACGATTCCTTTGTAAGGTCGGTGACAGTCAGCTCAAAGCCACCGATCCCTCTCTCAAGTCCGACAGCATAGGTAAAAGCTCCCATATCTATAAGCTCCTTTATGTATGCCTTCCTTCGCAGCTCCTCCACACCTCTGGCATGGGCGCTGACTACCGTAGGCACACCCGAGCCAAAGCTTTCGCGGATTGCCTCGCTATCGGAAAAGCTTCCTATTTCATCGCAAAGCATCAGCTGAGGAGATAAGGTCCTGAGGGCAGTTTCCATCCCCTTTGCCCTGGGATAACCGCAAAGACGGTCAACTGTCATATCCCCGGAAAGACCTCCGCATATTTCAAATCGGGTGTCTATGACCGCAATACGCACACTGTACGGCTTTGAGCCGAGCCTTGCGGCAATCTCCCGAAGGGCCGTGGTTTTTCCCACTCCCGGGGGAGAATATATTATCATCCCCCGAAAGCCCTCATTCATTATCAGCTTACATATACCGTCTGCCGCCCCCGGCACTCTGTGGGGGATTCTTATTGAAATGCTTGTTATATCTGTTACGGATATTATTTTCCCGCCCTCTGTTACCGCTCTTCCGCAGACTCCTGCGCGGATACCTCCGTCTGTGCAGATATACCCTTCCTTTATCGTCTCGCTATGAGAATAAAGGGAGTTTCCGCAAAGGGCTCTCAGAGTATAGCTGACGTCTGTATCCGTGCATTTATGTGGTGTGCATATTCCAGCATCTCTTGCCGTCAGCATAAGAGACGAGCCAACTCTTAAGCGTATTTCGCTGAGAGTGCCACGGTATAAAGAGGCGCTCCTTCTTATGACCTCACCCATATGTACGGGGAGATATCCTATTGCACATTCCTCATAGTAGCTGTTATTTCTGTCCATTTTATTACCGCCTTTTTCAGTTACAGTAATATATACTCGGACAAGGTGGATTGTATTCCTTTATGAAAATCTTTTAAGTATAGACCTGCAAAGGCTGTCGCAAAGAGTGTCGAGGCCCGAAAAGTCCATTGCTTCCTTATATATATTCTCAAGAGCGAAATGATGCTCTCTTGCAATAGCCAAGCTCTCAAGAGCCCCATCCATGACGCAGCTCATGCATTTTGATGCAAATATTCTCTTTTGCTTTACCTCCGACATTTTCTCGCTGTCTGCAAATCGCCTGAGATTAATTTCCTTTGTATATTCTATATCCTCTCTGTACGGCACAAATGACGCGTCAACACTTGGAATATAGACTTCGGCAATTCCTCCGAAGGGAGATTCGGAAACGAATGCATCAAAGCCTTTTGCCGTCAGCTTTTCTGTAAGGCATGAATAAAATCGGGGGGATATGTATGCGCGGTCTGCAACAGAAAAAACAGCTTTTGCATTCTCAAAGCTTGCAAGGCGGACGGCACCTCTCATTGAAACTGCACAGGTTCTTCTGTATGAGATCTTCCCCTTTTCCTTTCCTTTTCCAAAGGACGCGCATATTCTTTCCACCGCTCTTTCCATCTTTTCCGTATCTATATAATGGGCTGCAAGCCTTTGAGAAAGACGGAAGATATTTCCTGCCGCGCTGAGATAGTTGTATGCCGTTTTATAAGCTGCGTTTTTCTCTTTTGTATGAGCTGCGATTTCATTTTTTCTTTTTTCAAGAAAGGATGAATCCCAGAAATCTCCCGTATTGATAATTTCTCCGCAGGCTCCTGGGTAAGTGGGCTCAAGGGTATGGGGGGGCGTGCCGTCAATTATTGCTATTTGCTTTTCTTCATTTTTTATGATTATACCGTCGAGGGATTTGGGGTCGGAGGAGCAAAGAAGGGTCGTGACAGAAAGGCCCATCCTTTCCGCTTCCCTCTGGCACTTACGAATCAAGGTGCTTTTTCCTGTCCCCGAGCCGCCCTTTATAACGTATATTTTTTCAAAGCTGTCCTCGGAGAGGAGATTTTCATATTCTCCCTGAAATCCCGTATAGGTATTTGCACCCGCAAAGAATGTATCGACGGCAGGTATGGATGTAAAATAATCTGAATATGTGAGCATAAGGCATTTTCCTTTCTTTTTTTAGCAGTATATGCGTATTTTTTCAAAATGCCAAAGCCTACATGCGACAAAAACCACCGTTTCGCATGGGTATAATCTATTGCGGGAGGTGGTTTTTTGGAAACCACATTATATGCAGACGTGCTTTTTTTCGTTAATTTCAGTATGGATTTTATAACGCTGTGGATATCTGCAATACTAACCTCAAGGCCTCGCAGCGCGCTCAGAATGTCACTTGCGGCTTCCCTTGGAGGACTTTACGGAGTTTTATCCGTTGTTTTTCATATTGGCGGACTATATACATATTTACTTGCAGGCACGGTCAGTATCCTAATGTGCCTTATTGCCTTTGGGATAGACAGCATTTTCGCACTTATAAAGCAAAGCGCCCTTGTATTCGGATGCGGAGCTTTGCTTGGAGGAATAATGACAGCACTCCTTTCCCTCGGTGGCTCTTATGAAAAAGAAAATTATCAAAAAAGCGGCGGCATTACGGGACTATTAGCAGCCGTTTCCGTCATTTTGGTTTATATAACAGTCAGACTCATATGCAATACAAAAAATAAAAAAACTGCCCTTGTAAAGATAAAATGGAAGGATCGCACAGTCTCATTCCTTGCTCTTTGCGACAGCGGAAATCTACTTCGGGATCCCTTTTCGGGAGATCCTGTTATTCCAATATCAAAGGAAACTGTTATAAAGCTGTGCGGCGAGGATATTACCGATGCCCTTCTCATGCTTGACGGAGAAGCGCTCTCAAAGGACGGTATTTCACTTCGGCTCATCCCTCACAGATGCGATTCACAAAGCAGTATTATCGGAGGCTTTATTCCCGATTCCGTTACAGTTGAATGCGACAAAAGAAAAAATCGGGTCAGGTGCGTTATAGCACCGAGAAATTGCCCCGAAAATTATTACGCAGGACACCCGGCAACTCTGCCATCGTCACTCCTGCCTTAGAAAGGATTAAAAATGAACAATATTTTTCAAAGCGTATGGCAGAAGCTGAAAATGATTGCGGCAAGGCTTTCCGCGGGGGAATGCGATTCGGATTTTTATATAAACGGACCCGATTCCCTGCCTCCACCCCTGACGGCAGAGGAGGAAAGCGAGGTCATCTCCTGTCTTGAAACAGATTCTGCTTCCCGAAAAAAGCTGATAGAGCATAATCTTAGGCTCGTTGTTTACATTGCAAGAAAATTCGAAAGCACGGGAACGGGAATCGAGGACCTTATTTCCATCGGCAGTATAGGGCTTATAAAGGCAATAAACACATACAGATCGGACAAAAATATAAAGCTTGCAACATATGCATCAAGATGCATTGAAAATGAAATACTGATGTATATAAGGAAAAATGCCTCCCACAGAGGAGACATTTCCATTGACGAGCCGCTGAATACAGACTGGGACGGCAACGAGCTTCTGCTCTCCGATATACTTGGGAGCGATGCAAACAGCGTAAGCCACAGCCTTGAAAAGGACGAGGATGAAAAGATACTCAGGGAGGCTGTACGCGGTCTTTGCGAAAGAGAGCAGACCATAATCCGCCTTCGCTACGGGCTTGGAGGCACAAAGGAGCGAACACAGAAGGAGGTTGCAGACATGCTTGGTATATCTCAATCATATATTTCCCGTCTTGAGAAGCGAATTATCACAAGACTCAGGGAGTCTATCGGCTCAAAAATATAATATTCGTAAAATTGCCAAACTTTTTTCAAAAGGCTATTGACTTATGCGGTCTTTTGTGTTAAAATTCCTTGTACTGTAAAAAATCAAAACCGCAAGGAGTGAGATAGAAATGAAGACTGGAATTCATCCCGATTACAAGGAAGTAACAATCCGTTGCGCATGCGGCGAGACTGTTGTTACCCGTTCTACAAAGGGTGATGCTAACGGCGAGATCCGTGTTGAAGTTTGCTCTAAGTGCCATCCCTTCTTCACCGGCAAGCAGAAGTTTGTTGATGCAGGCGGAAGAGTTGACAAGTTCAAGAAGCGTCTTGAAGCAGCTAAGAGATAAGAAAGCATCTATAAAGATCCGGATAAGAGCGGCACGTTCTTATCCGGTTTTTTCGTTCACTTAATTTGTGAGGTTTTATGGAAGAAAAAGATTTTGAGGGACTTCCCTTTTATATTGAAATAACTGAAACCGTTATCCATCCCGAGGAGGAGGAAAAGGCTCCCCGAGAGAAGATGCACGAGGTTACCCCCTCTGATAACAGAAAGGCTGTTACCGTTTCTATTTTTGAAAAGGGCCAGGAGGGCGAATGCCTTAAGGGCCTTGAGGAGCTGAGACGACTTCTTGATACTGCAGGCTGCGAGGTTTCTGCAATCATCACACAGATGAGATCTGCTCCCGACAGCCGCTACGGCATCGGTAGCGGTAAAATAAAGGAGCTTGAGGATGCCTGCAAGAATACAGGCGCTGAGCTTGTTGTTTTTGACTTTGAGCTCTCCCCTTCCCAGATCAAGTCTATTGAAGACGCACTCGAGTGCGACATTTCAGTCCTTGACCGCAGCATGCTCATTCTTGACATCTTCGCATCCCGCGCACAGAGTGCTGAGGGTCGACTTCAGGTTGAGCTTGCACAGCTGAAATATACTGCCCCCCGTCTTATGGGTAAGGGACGTGATATGTCCCGTCTCGGAGGTGGTATCGGAACCCGTGGCCCCGGTGAGACAAAGCTTGAGATTGACCGCCGTCGCTTAAAGACACGCGTTGCTCAGCTTGAAGAGGAAATTCGCAAGGTTGAGAAAAACAGAAGCGTTATCCGCGCATCCCGTGACCGCAGCGGCATTACAAAATGCGCCATCGTAGGCTACACCAATGCAGGAAAGTCTACCCTTCTGAACCGCCTTACCGATGCGGGTATCTTTGCCGAGGACAAGCTTTTTGCAACCCTTGACCCCACTACCCGCCAGTATATTCTCCCCCACGGTGAAAAGATACTTCTCACCGACACCGTTGGATTTATCAAGAATCTGCCCCACCACCTTATCAAAGCCTTCAAGAGTACTCTTGACGAGGCAGTTTTTGCAGATATTCTTCTCATCGTTGTTGACGCATCCGACGGAGAGTTTGCCTCTGAGCTTGAGGTTACGGAGGATCTTCTCCGTGAGCTTGGCGCTACAGGAAAGCCCACCCTCTATCTTTTCAACAAGTGCGACAGAATTGTTGACTCGGAAAAGCTTCTCCAGATGAAGAGGATCGCATCCACAAGCGGCGCGAAATATGCCTTTATTTCCGCGGCTACGGGTGAGGGCATTGATGACTTTGTTAATATCCTTGAAGAGCTTTGCTCCGCAGGAAAGAAGACCGTTCACGTTACTCTTCCCCAGTCCGAGGGAGGTCTTCTCGGCCTTATCTATAAGGACGGAGAAAACGTTGAGGTTGAATACACCGCCGACGGAATCGACGTTACCGTAACCTGCGACGAAAAGCTTCTCGGAAAGCTTAAAAGGTTTATAAAAGACTGATATGGACAACGAAAAAAGAGTGACTCTTGCCTCTGTGGGCGAGATCGAATATGAAGAGAAAAAGTCAATATTCATAGGCTATGCCGCACCTGTTCGTACAGAGGAGGAGGCAAAGGCCATCGTTGAAGAAAAGAAGCGTGAGTACAGCGATGCTACCCACAACGTATGGGCATACTATATCGACAACGGCGCGAGAGCCCGTTATTCCGATGACGGAGAGCCTCAGGGCACCGCAGGAATGCCTGTGCTGAACGTTCTCAAA
>JAZUAR010000181.1:0-2028 GCA_045638055.1 Candidatus Avispirillum sp. | reverse complement strand
AAGTGATAAGTCAATAGAAATATGCGCTTGCCATGGGACCGAGACCGCGGAGAATACCGACCAGGGGACGCTGGGGGGTGGTTATATTCATATCGGACACTCCTTTCGGGATTGAAAAATGAAAAATTTCGAAAGATTTCCGACCTTTGGTCGGAAATCTTTATTTTGTTTTGGGGTAATAGATCTTGAACTTCTTTTTCTGTCTGCGGAGCATTTCAAGAACGCAGATAGTTCTCATGGGGTTGAGCTTGAGATCGTACTTATAAAGGAGGCTTGATGTGCTCTTGCCTTCCTTTTTAAGCTTCTTTGCTCTTTCAACAAGCTCGCGGTCCTCGGTGTATTCAAATGCAACGGAGGAGGGAACGAAGCGCCAGAAGTGGGCGTTTTCGTTGAGGATGCAATCGTCACCCTCGTCATCCCATTTTTCAACGGCAAGACGGGCAATATTCATGCCGCAGCTTGTAACGTAGAAGTTACTTCTGCCCTGACGGAGGTTGATCTCAAATACTCTGAAATCGTTGCCCTCGCCTGTGTACTTAATATCAAAGTTTGAAAAGCCTGTGTAGTTCATGGCTTCAAGCATATTCTTGATATTTTCGGCAAATGCATAATTCTTAACGGGCTCGGTTACGATAGCCGCGTGGTTGCCAAGACCCTTGGGAGTATGCTCCTCGATCATTGTGTGACCGAGGCACATAGCACGAACCTTACCGTTCTTATCGGAGAAGGCTGTGAGAACTCTCATATGAGAGTCGCCGCCGGGAACTACCTTCTGGAGAATAAGGCGCTCGGGGTAGCCTGCCGCGTAGATCTCCTTGCAGATACGAACGGTATCGGCAGGGTCCTTTGCGAAGTATACCTTCTTCATTCCGTCAAAGGGGAACTTCCAGTAGTCAACACTGGAGGAGGGCTTGATAACGATAGGGTACTCAAAGCCAAGCTTCTCTGCTGTCATATCAGCTTCCTCGGGAACGGAGGAGAGAACTACAGTATCAGGATAGGGGATGCCGTACTTTTCGCAAACCTCATAGAACTCAGCCTTCTTCTGAATAGATGTATAGAGGTCAGCTGAGGGGGAGGGGGCGATGAACTCGGGAAGATCAGCCTTTCTGCGGATGATCATTGCCGCATAGTCGTCAGTACAGCCAAAGAGGTACATCTTAGCGCCCTTATGCTCTTTGGCGAATGCCGAAAGAACCTTTATCATAGTGTCCTCGTTATCAATATCGGGAACAACCGTGAAGTTGATGATCTTAGAATATTTAGTCGCAGAGATCTCATATCTGCCGAAGGCGTAGGATTTTACGCCGTAAGCCTCGTGAAAAGCGCGGGCAAAGTTGTAGCAGTTAAGGTCAGCGCCCAGAAATACGGGGATAATCTGTTTTTCCATTGTCACACCTCATTTTATGCAACTGCAGAAATTAGCCTATAAACTGCTTGTGCCATACAAGGAAGGTATAAGCAGTCCAGATCTTGCGGCGATGGTGGGGAACGTCGGAAAGGAGTCCGATAAGCTTTTCCTGATCGAAGTATTCAGCGGCAACGTCAGACTCAAATGCCTCTCTTACCTTAGCGGCAAAGGAGGGATCCTGGAGCCACTGAACGATGGGAACAGGGAAGCCCTTCTTCTTTCTGTTTGCCCATGCATCGGGAAGGGTCTTGTTTGCGGCAGTACGAAGAACTGCCTTTGTATCGTGAGCGATCTTGTAGGAAGCGGGGTATGTTGCCGCCTCTTCCATAACGTAGCGGTCAAGATAAGGAACGCGAAGCTCAAGAGAATGAGCCATGCTCACCTTGTCAGCCTTGAGGAGGATATCGCCGGGGAGCCAGAGGTTAAGGTCAAGATACTGCTTCTTCTCAAGCTCGGAAAGATCCTTCACGCGGTCATAGATAGGAGCTGCAACCTCGCGTGCTGTGGGGCCAACTCTGTATTTGGGGTTAAGGATACCGTAAGCTTCCTTTTCATCAAATACAAGCGCCTGACCGATGAACCAGTCCTCGGGGCGGCCTGAGCCCTTGATGATAAAG
>JAZUAR010000180.1:0-1919 GCA_045638055.1 Candidatus Avispirillum sp. | reverse complement strand
GAGAGCCTGATAAAGAGTTGCCTTATATGGAGGCTCCGTATCACATTCCCTCTCATCCTTTACCGAAAGAAGCACCTCTTCGCCAACGGAAACTACGGCGCAATCGTATTCTTTTCTTGCCATATCGCAGACCGTCACCTGCTCTCCCTCCTTCATTCGGAGGCTTTTGGTGATATGGAGAGCATCGTCTCCAACTATGAGAACAGTCTTTTCTCCGCTATCCCTCACGCCTATCTGGGAGGCTCTTACAAAAAATCGAGGCATAAAATCATCCTTTCGGTTTAGTTGTTTATAACATAGTATTATACACTATATTGTAAGATTTGTCAAACATCTCCTTTCTCACCCTCACTCGCCACACCCATATCATCAGCATATACTGTACTGTGAAAGGAGAAGCACCATGGAAACCTTTATTGAAATATTTATATCAATATTTTTCGTATACGGACTATACAACGCCACATACGAAATTTTCAACCTTGTAAGAAGGATATACAGATACTTTTATTACCGTAAACACAAAATTGACAAAGAAGAAAAAAAGGATTATAATGATTAGGTAAACTCAAGGAAAGGAGTCTTACCATGTATCAGGAAAATATCGAAACCATAAGCGGAACGGTAGACTCCGTTATTTTTCAGTCCGAGGAAACGGGCTACACCGTTATCGAGATAGAGGACAGCAACGGCTTCCCCGTTACTCTTGTTGGCACCATGCCCTACGTTTGCGAGGGTGACACCCTTACCGCAAGCGGCAAATGGATAAATCATCAGATATACGGCAAGCAATTCAAGGTGGAGGTCTACGAAAAGACCCTTCCCACGGGAGAGTTGGATATCCTCCGTTATCTTTCAAGCGGCACGGTCAAGGGCATCGGCCCGAAAACTGCGAAAAAGATCGTTGACAAATACGGCGAGGACACCTTTGACGTTATCGAAAATCACCACGAATGGCTCGCAGAGATCCCCGGTATCACACCGAGAAAAGCTGCCGATATCAATTCAAGCTTTATCGAAATGTCAGGTGCGCGAAACGTTATGATGTTCTGCGCGGACTTTTTCGGCAGCGCCACAAGCATGAAGATCTACAAAAAATGGGGCGGCAGTGCCGTTGACCGAATAAAAAATAATCCTTACAGCCTTTGCGAGGCGTTTTCCGGCATCGGATTTAAAACCGCAGACTCCGTTGCGGAGTCCTTCGGCATCAGCCGCGAAAGCGCATCAAGAGTTCTTGCGGGAATAAACTACACCCTTGAGGTTGCCGCTCACTCGGGCGGTCACACCTGTCTTCCCGAATCTCTTCTCATAAGAGAGGCGGCGCGCATTCTCTCACTTGAAGAAAGCAAGATAGCCTCCGGCATCAGCGTTGGACTTTCTTCGGGAAGGCTCTCCGCAAGAAACGACAAAAACGAACGATATATATACATCCCCCGCTACCTTAAAGCTGAGGAATATACTTCAAGAAAGCTTAAGATGATAGACACGTCCTGCCCCCGTGTTGATACGGGAGATATTGCAGGATTTATCACACGAGTCGAGATAACCTCCGACATCAAATACGCACAGATGCAAAGAGAGGCTATTGCCTCTGCTCTCGGCGGTGGTGTTATGATACTTACGGGTGGTCCCGGCACGGGTAAGACCACGGTCATCAAGGGACTTATCTCCATATTTGACACCATAGGTCTTGACGTTGCTCTCTGTGCACCTACGGGAAGAGCCGCAAAGCGAGTCAGCGAATCCGCAGGATGCGAGGCAAAGACTGTTCACAGACTTCTTGAAATGGAGCACTCCGACGATCGGGAGCCTCGATTCATGAGAAATGCCTCCTGCTATCTTGAGGAGGACGTTATTATAGTTGACGAGTCCTCAATGCTGGATATCCTGCTTCTTGAGGCTCTGCTCCTTGCTCTTAA
>JAZUAR010000179.1:0-4581 GCA_045638055.1 Candidatus Avispirillum sp. | reverse complement strand
GTTGTTGCACCGATGAGGGTGAAATGCTGTAAAGGCAGGCGGATGGAGCGGGCAGCAGGGCCCTTTCCTATTATAATATCAAGGGAGAAGTCCTCCATTGCAGGATAGAGTATCTCCTCAATATTTCTGTTCAAGCGGTGGATCTCGTCGATAAAGAGGACGTCGCCCTCACCGAGGTTTGTGAGAAGGGCGGCAAGATCTCCCTGCTTTTCAATAGCAGGACCGCTGGTGACGCGGAAGTTAACACCCAGCTCCTGAGCGATGATACCGGAAAGTGTAGTCTTACCGAGTCCGGGAGGGCCGTAAAGGAGCACGTGGTCGAGAGTATCGCCTCTCATCTTGACCGCATCGATATAGATCTTCAAAACCTCCTTAGCCTTTTCCTGACCGATGTATTCCGAGAAGGAATCGGGGCGCAGGGTAATTTCATTATCCCTGTCCTCATCGGTGTAGGAGGTTTCGACTATTCTGTTTTCAAAATCAAAGTCGTTAATAAAATCGTTCATTGTTTCTCTTCTTTAAATTACTTCATAAGCTTTGCAAGAGCTGTGCGGATGATCTCCTCGGTGTCAAGCTTTGCATCGATTCCCGTGAGGGCATTGGCAACCTCGCTTCGGGAGTAGCCGAGAACGAGAAGGGCATCGCGAGCATCGGAAAGATGGCCCGTTGCCTTTGCAGAAGCCTTTGTACCCTTGACAGCGGTTGTCTGGGGAGCTGATACAAAGAAGTTCTTTTCAACCTTATCGTGAAGCTCAAGGACAACTCTTGCGGCAGTCTTTGCACCCACACCGGGGGCGCGGGAGATCGCCTTTGCATCCTCTGCAACGATAACGTTTATAAGCTCCTGTGCTGACATTACGGAAAGAATTGAGATGGCGGCCTTGGGGCCAACGCCGGAAACGGAAATGAGAAGCTTGAAGAGATCAAGCTCTTCCTCGTTTGCAAAGCCGTAAAGCTCAACGGCATCCTCGCGGACAGACATATAGGTGAAAACTCTCACCTTTGCGCCCTCGCACTTTGCGGAGAGCATGGTTATCGCATTTCCTGAGGCGCAGACCTTGTAGCCAACGCCTGCGCAGTCAATAACTGCGGTCATATTGGTGGCATTGAGGTATAAAAGCTCGCCTGTAAGACAGTAGATCATATATTTTCCTCGCTGTCGTCTGATTTTTCTGCATCTGCCGAAGATTCTTTACTCTCGTCTGTAACGATAGCATCTTCTGCATCTGCCGAAGTTTCGCAAGCCCCGTCGCTGCTGGCTTCTTCCGTCTCAACCGTTTCCGTAGGAGTTTCATCGCAAGATATGGAATCGTCCTCAAAAACATCGGGATCGGGGAGCACGGGGATATCATCGTGCTTTTCATCGCCGCGGGGAGGGATAACGTATACGGCTACCCCCTCTAAAAGTCTCTTTTTTCTCATATATTCATCGCAGAACCAGATAGCGCCGAAGGCGATAAGTCCGGAAACTGAGACAAAGGAGCCGAGATAGAGGCAATCGGGGCGGTATTTCATTTCAAGGTGATGCTCGCCGCTGGAAAGCTCAAAGCCGATAACGCCGTCAATAAGCTTTTCGGTCTCAACCTCTTTGCCGTCGGCATAAACCTTCCAGCCCTTGTCGTAGGGAATGGAGGTGTAGATAAGCTCGTCACCCTTCTTGACGTTGATGGTGCCCTCAAAGCGATCATCGGAATACTCGTGGATCATAAAGGCAGATTCGGAAAGGAGGGGCGCCTTTTCTGTAAAGGTCTTGGAATCGAGATAGTAGAAATAGCTCTCGGTTTCCTGGAGATATGCGGCCTCATCGAGAATTTCAAGGGAAACTGTAACAGTTTCGCCAACCTCGAAGGAGCCGATCTCAACGATTCTGTCAGACTCGTTACCGAAGTAAGAGCCGTTTTTCAGACCGTTGATATATACGTAGCATTCTCTGAGATACTCTGTGGGGATGAACATATAGATAACGTCCTCGCTGTCAACGTTTATGGTGAACGTAAATCTTGATGTTCGTGCAGTATCCTGAGGAGTATACTTGATATGACCTGCAATGCTTGTGCGGACACAGTTGTCGCAGGATGCATAGATAGATGTGTTTGTAGGGCGGAATACCTCAACGGTTTCCTTTTCGCCCAGCATTGCCGTAACTGTGGCATTCATAAGGGCGGGAGCGGAGAGGTAATCAGTTGAGCTGAGCTTTCTGAGGTCCTTTGAAACGCCTGCGGCAATAGACATAGCGTAGGGGTTTTCCCATACTGTGTAGTCATCGTCGCCGTAGTCAGTTTCGCGGTAAAGCTCAAGGATCTCCTCATCGTTTCTCTCTGCAATAACGTATTTCACGCCGAAGATAGTATCAAGAACGGGAGTGCCGCCGAGATACTTTGACCAGTGAGACTTTGAGGAAAGACCGTAAGCGTTGAGAAGCTTGATGGTTTCGGAATTAAGAGTTGAAGTAGAGTTTGAAAGACCGTTCATACCGAGAGAGAAGTTATCGTTTGTCTTTCTGTGAACGGTTTTTTCCATTCGGTAGAATGTGGGGTCAGCCTCTTTCACCGCCTCAACGGAGGGGGTGAGCCCATCGATGAAGGTGCGGTAGGAGGTTCTTGTGGAATAAACAACGTCAAGGCCCAGGGAATTCATGTTAAGAAGTCCGCCGCCGAACATTTCTGTGCAAACGAGAATGCAAAGAACGAGAGCCGCAGGGCGATTTATATCGAATCTCTCGCTGGCAACACCGCGGAGAACACCGAGATAAATGGCGATGATACCGAGGGAGAGCCAGATGGTTGCAAAATCGTGAACGTTTTCGTATTCCTGCTTCTGCAAGAGAAGAAGGATAATGCAAAGGGTAGCCGATACAGGGATAAGCTTTTTGTAGCCTATCTCGCGAAGCTTTTCAAAGCCCTTATATGCAAGGAGAATTGCGAAGAAGCAAAGGATAAAGCTGTAACGGTAGTTGAGCCAGTTGGGGCGCTGCATACCGTGCCAGAAAAGGTCAAGTGTTGAGAAATTGAAGCTTGCAAGGAAAATGAGGATAACGATACCGGAAGCAATCTTCTCGCGCGCCTTAACGTGGGGAGCCACGAAATAAAGGGGGAGAAGCATAAGAGTGAGGGTGCCGGAATAGAGGAAGGGCAGACCCTCGGGGCGCACGGTGTCGTAGGAGCCGATAAAGAGCTTCGGAATAAGGTCAAGCCAGTCAAACTTCTGATCGGGACGGATGTTTGAGCTTGAGAAGGTCGTCTTACCGAAGGTAAGAGAATAGTAGGTGCAAAGAAGAAGAGCGGCGCATATTGCGATGGTGATAACGGAGAAGAGCGCCATTCTGCCGCTTGATTTGATAAAGTGGAGACGCTCGCCGCGGGGGTTGCGCTCCTCGGGGGAGCATGCAAAGTAGTAGTAGAAATAATATATAAAGACGAAAATGCACATCATGTAGCCGATGTAGAAGTTTGAGAAGATCGCCATTGAAAGGCAGATGATGAACATTTTGTATTTGCCGTATTTGATGATGTTTTCAACACCGAGCATAACGAGAGGGAGGAAGATAAGGTTGTCCGTCCACATGGTGTTGTGCTGCATAACTACGGCAAAGCCGCAGAGGGCATACATTGTTGAAAACAGAACTGTTGCGATGCGGTTTCTCTTTCTTGTAGCCTCGATGTAGATACCGAAGGTGAGACCGCAGGCACCCGCCTTGAGGATAAACATGAGAAGGAGTGCTTCCGTGATATTTTCCTTGGGGAAGAGGGCAACGAGAAGGGAGAAGGGGCTTGAGAGATAGTAGGCGAAAATACCTATAAACTCACCGCCGAGAGCTCTCGAGAAGGAGTAAAGAAGGCTTCCGTCACCGAGGAGGATGTCTCTGAGACCCTCGAAGAAATAAACGTACTGACCGTTCAGGTCAAGAACAAGAACGCTTGCCTCGCCGATGGGGTATACCTGAAAGCAGATATACATGAGAAGAGTGATAAGTGCGGGGGTGGCAAAGCAGATGAGAAGATATTTTTTGTTTTTTATGAAGTCCTGCCAGAAGTCGCGAATCGACGTTCTGGGTGCGAGAGGGGTGCGGAATTTTTCTTTGGTTTCAGTCATTGGAGCCTCCGCTCGGATGGATTTTCTTTATAGCCTTTTCAAGCTTTATACGGGGGAGAGTCATATCACGTCCGCAGCCTGTGCAAACGATGCGGATATCGCTGCCGATACGCATAACGGAGAAGGTTTTTTCACCGCACGGATGAGGCTTTTTCAGCTCGAGAACATCGCCCACAGCGATTCTGATAATGTTAGCCATAGACACTCCTCCCACTAATTCTCATAATTAATTAAATTATATCACAAACGGACATGGATGTAAAGAAATTTTGCAAATTATTCCGTTTAACAAAGAATAAGGTTTGCATTGGGTAAATTCGGGTTTATCGGGGAGGGGATACGGTCGCATTTTTGAAAAAAAGCTCCGCAAAAAACTTTATTTATCGGTGAGACGATATTGGTGTTTCGTAGGGGCTGATGCCCACATCAGCCCGCCCATCTGCACGAGAACGAAACGATATTCACAGCGAATTGTTACGTCTGTAACGG
>JAZUAR010000178.1:0-2049 GCA_045638055.1 Candidatus Avispirillum sp. | reverse complement strand
CAAGCCCTCCGTCACGCATCTGCGTGACACCTCCCCTTGCACAGGAGAGGCTCATTACAATCGAAATAATTTTTTATTAGGAGACGATAAAAATGAAAATCACAAAAGTTTTATGTTCCAAGGGCCGCACAGGCTTCTACTTTGACGACCAGAAGGCTATCAAGGCTGGCGCTAAGTCCGATGGTTCCGCTTACATCGGCGAACCAATGACACCAGGCTTCACAGCTGTTCGTCAGGCTGGTGAATCCATCTCCGTTATGCTCGTTCTCGAAGACGGCCAGATCGCTCAGGGCGACTGCGCTGCTGTTCAGTACTCCGGTGCAGGCGGACGTGACCCACTCTTCCTCGCTGAAGACTTTATCCCATTCATCGAAACAGTTGTTGCTGAAAAGCTCGTTGGCAAGGAACTCAACTCCTTCCGTGAACTCGCTGAAATGGTTGACTCCATGATCGACGAAAAGACAGGCAAGCTCATCCACACAGCTATCCGCTACGGCGTAACACAGGCTCTCCTCGATGCAGTTGCTAAGGCAAAGCACAAGGTTATGGCTGAAGTTGTTGCTGAAGAATACGGCACAAAGGTTCTCGATAAGGAAATTCCTATCTTCACACAGTCCGGTGACCTCCGTCACGATAACTCTGACAAGATGATCATCAAGGGCGCTGCAGTTCTTCCTCACGCTCTCATCAACAACGTTGAAACAAAGCTCGGTAAGGACGGCGAACTCCTCATGGAATACGTAAAGTGGCTCCGTGACCGTATCATCCACCTCCGTTCTAACGAAGACTACGTTCCACAGATGCACATCGACGTTTACGGCACAATGGGTATCGCATTCAACAACGACTTCGATAAGATCGCTCACTACATCACAGAACTCGCTGAAGCTGCAAAGCCATTCCGCCTTGCTATCGAAGGTCCAGTTGACGTAGGCGAAAGAGAAGCTCAGATGGTTGCTCTCACAGAAATCACAAAGAAGGTTGACGAACTCGGTTCCGGCGCTCTCATCGTTGCTGACGAATGGTGCAACACTCTCGAAGATATCAAGGAATTCGCTGACAGAAAGTCCGGCCACATGGTTCAGATCAAGACTCCTGACCTCGGCGGTATCAACAACGTTGCTGAAGCTGTTCTCTACTGTAAGGAAAAGAACATCTACGCTTACCAGGGCGGTACATGTAACGAAACAGACCGTTCTGCTCAGATCTGCACAAACGTTGCTATGGCAGTTGGTCCTTGCCAGATCCTCGCAAAGCCAGGTATGGGCGTTGACGAAGGCTTCATGATCGTTTACAACGAAATGCAGAGAATTCTCCGCCTCACAAAGTAATGATCGCTGAAAAAGTGTATAACGAATTAGGTAAGCTGGGCATTCCATACAGGAGTGCCCAGCACTCGCCTGCGGCAACAATGGAAGACTGCAAGGTTATCGGCGAGCAGCTTGGCGCGCCTTTCTGCAAGAATCTCTTCCTGTGTAACCGTCAGGAAACAGAGTTTTTCCTTCTGCTTATGATTGAAGACAAGCCTTTCAAGACAAAGGATGTTTCCAAGACAATCGGCAAGGCTCGTCTTTCCTTCGGCAAGGACGAGAAGCTGTTTGAGTTTTTGCAGTGCCGCGGCGGCTCAATAAGCCCTATGGGACTGCTTTTTGACGAGGACAACGATGTGAACCTCATCATCGATGAGGAACTGCTCAAGTTCCCTGAGTTCTGCGTCCATCCTTGCGACAATTCGGGCAGTTTAGCCATCAAAACAGAGGATTTCCTCAAGGTTTTCCTGAGAAAAACAGGCCACATTCCGAATATTATCCATATCGATTATCCGGAAATGTAGTTATAAAAAATTAAGCAAAAATAAAAGCCTCCCCTGTGCAAGGGGAGGTGTTTTTGTTTACAAAAACGGAGGGGTTGTGCGTAGGGGCGAGCATTGCTCGCCCGCCCGAAAATCGTAGGGGAGCTGCTTGCCGCTCCCGCATAAAAAGTAGGGGCGGGTCTCTGCGCCCGCCCTTATAAATGAAAAGTGAATAGTGAATAATGAAGAATTAAGGT
>JAZUAR010000177.1:0-8993 GCA_045638055.1 Candidatus Avispirillum sp. | reverse complement strand
GCCCGCCCATCTGCACGAGAACGAAACGATATTCACAGCGAATTGTTACGTCTGTAACGGGCCGATCGTAGGAATGGAACATTCCTACCAGCATCGGCCCCTACGGATAACCAGTCACGCCTCCCCCATAAACCCGAATTTATTGTGTTTGGGGACGTTGGGTGGATTATCTATAAAAATTAACATCTATTTGAGCAAATCCCATTTACAATTTTATAAAATAGATGTAAAATAATATAATAGAGTTATGTAACTAATTGGAGGATCACGCTTTGAAATTCAGAAAGATTCTTTGCTTTTTGCTTTGTATTGTGACAGCTTTTTCGTCTTTGGCATCCTGCTCGACCCTTTCCTCAACTGCGGATGAGAAGAAGATCGTTATGACCGTAGGTGACTATGAGGTGCCCTATGAGCTTTATTTTTATATTACAATGAACCTCAAAAAGGATCTTCCCGATGCGTCGGATGAGGAGATTCAGAAGGAAGCCTTTGAGATGCTTTCCGAGATGTATGCGGTATTTTCTCTTGCAGAGGATTTCGGTATCGACAGCGAGGACAAGTACATAGCCTCCATCGTTGACGATGCGGTGCTTCTCGCTATTGAGGAGTGCGGCGGCAAGAAGGAATACAAGAAGGCTCTTTCCGAAACCTATATGAACGACAGCGTTTTCCGCTTCCTTAAAAAGCATTCCCAGACAGCAGATGAGCTGCTCTCTGCAATTATTGAATCGGGCAAGTATCCCACTAAGGAGAATGCTCTCAAAAAGCTTTTCGCATCCGATGAGTTCATCTGTGTAAAGCAGATTCTTGTCATGAGCGAGAACAGCATTGCTTCCTCTGATGATACCCTTTATCTCACAGGTGAGAAGCATACTGACGAGGAGGCTCGTTCCATCGCCAATGAAGCCCGCGACAAGGCTCTCGCAGGTGAGGATTTCGATGCTCTTGTAAACAAATACGGCGAGTCTCTCTATATGTTCAATAATACTGACGGATATTACGTTTGCCGCGGTATGTGGGATAAGGCAAACGAGGATGCGGTCTTTGCCCTTGATATCGGCGAGATCAGCGAGGTTATTGAAAGTCCCTCCGGCTACAGTGTTTTTGTAAGATGCGATAAGAGCGAAAAATATATTGATTCTCACGTTGATGACCTTGCAAACGATTATTACAAGGCTCAGTACAACAATCTTCTCAACGAGCGCATCAAAGAGATGACGGTTAAGACAAACGAAGCCTTTGACACTATAAACAAAGACTAAAATTCGGGAGGTGCGGTTATGAAAAGATACCGCTCATATACGGCAAAAAAGCATAAAATGCCCAGAAGAATAATCTTCTTCTGCGTTGTTGCATTGATAATAGTCGTGCTCACGGTGATTTGGGGAAACGTCTTGAAAAACAAGCTTGAGACCACACCGAGAGATACCTCCGACGTTCTTACTACCACGTCCCCGGAGGAGAACAGACCTCAGGGCGACAGTCCTGAAAATCCTCGTGTTGTTCATGATGAGGCTTTTGCAGGAGTTGTTGCGGGATGCCTCGACCTTTCTTTAGTGGATGGCACAGACGGAGCTGTGAAGGCTGTGGAGGCGCTCAAGGCAAAGGGATATAATGCCGTCAGCTTCTCCGTAACAGACGGCGAGGGAAAGGTAACGTATGCCTCTCCTTCCGTTGAAGCCTTTTCAAGGCTTCCTGCCTCCGAGGCTCTTGTAGCCTATGAGGAGCTCAGCGCAGCGGCAAGAGCGGCAAAGAGCATGGGCCTTCGCCTTAGTGCTGTTATCACCGCTTCCGAAAGCATTTGTGATGAGCTTCTGGCAGAGGAGCTTGCGGCTCTTGGCTTTGACGAGATCGTCATCAGAGGCTTTGAAAGCTATGTGCAGTTTGATAATGAAATGGTTTCTGAGGTGTGCGGCTACGTTGACAGGCTGAGAAGCGTTGCGGGTGATATGGCGTTCAGCCTCTCCTTTGACAGCCTTTTCTTCAAGGCTCCGTCAAATGCACCCTATATTGAAAAGATCTATGCAAATACAGAGTTCCTTTCCCTTGACATGACCGGATGTACAGCAGATGAAGCAACGGCCCTTTCCGAGGAGATTGCGGGAAGCTTTGCGGCGTATCTTCTCCGTCCTCTCCTTTCCGGTGAGAATGGGGAGCTTGTGGTTGCTGTAAACGATGCGCTCAGTGCAGCATCCATCACTGCAAGACAGTACGTTTCTTCACCTTCGGTTGCTGATAGCAACGATAATGGAACAGAAAACTGATGGAAGCGAAAATAATCAGATCATATTTAAGTAACGTGCCTGCCGTAATTTGTACGGCAGGCTCATATATTGCCTCAAAAAATACTGAGGCAAGGCAAAAGCTCGGCTGGCTTTTTGAGGGTGGAAGGCTTTTTGAAAGAATGAACCCTGAGAGCGTTCTGAAATATGAAGCTCATTTTGCATCATGCCGCGTGGGTGATGCTTTTTCTTTTACCGTAAACACAACGGATGGCTTGTGGTATGCAGTCGCCAGATTTGACAGCATTTGCACAAGACGGTTTGCCGAGGTCTTGTTTTTCAAGGGCCGGGATGAGATGGAAAGAGAATTGGAAAAGGAATCCTCTGAGCCCACAAACGAGGAGAAGGTAGAGTTTGCCTCCATCCTTCTCGGAATCTCTGAGGAAAGCTTTGAGCCTACGGATAAAAAAGGCCTCATCGACCTGAAAACGAGCACGGCCCATCTTATTTCCAAAATTTCGGAAATGGGAATCTCAGCCTCCTTTTGCGAGAATGAGGAAGCGGGGTGCGCTATTTGTATACCCGAGGATATCCCCATGGTCAGCTATCTGCAGATGGTTATGATGATGGTGCTGTCCATAGCCGGCGCTTGCCGCACAGCCTCTGTTTTTCTGAAGATTTGCAAATACGGAAAAAACGCAGAGGTTGCAGTCGGAGCAGACACCTTTGATTTTGTCGGAATACAGAGCTGTGATGACCTTTCCCGCGCATTCCCCTCCGTGGCTGCATATATCAGCCTTTGCAGCTATATCGCAGGGATTTACGGATGTACTCTTGAGGTGAGAAACGACAGTGATGTCGGCTGCCTTTCTCTGGTCCTTGTGATCGGAGAGCGCCCCTTGTTCGACGTAGATTTCAAGAGCCGCGATCCCCTTCTTTATTTTGACGAGAGCTTTGAATTTTCAAAGAAATATATTATGAGCCTTGTGTCAGGTGATGCACAGTAAAAGTGCGAGTATAAGAACAGTTTCGATCCCTGCCTTGCTGTCCTTTGAAAGAAGGACGATGAGGGCAATTAAAAGAAGCTCCTCACTGCCTATCCCCTGCAAAAAGGAAAGGATAGAGGAATCCTTTTTCTGGCTTTTCTCAGGGGTGCAGCATTCACAGGGGCACTCATCGGTTCCCGATTCCTCGCAAGGGCAGGAGACTTCTTCTTCGCATTCATCGGTGAATGCTTCCGCTGGCTCCTGACGGCATTCCTCCACGGGGGGCTCCGGTGGCTGAATTCTTTTCGGCTTGTCGGAATACATTGGAAAAGCATCGTCTCTTCCGTCGCTTCGGCGGCGAAAGCGGCTGCCGTCATACCCGGGAGGCGGCGTGAGAATATAGTCTCTGTCAGTTAACCCCTTGTTTTTTGAATACATATTTCACCTGCTTTCCCTATTTGGATTTGAAGGCATCCAGCACACCTGCAAGGCCCTCGAATTGCAAGATCCCGTCAATGACTGAGCATCGTTTTTCTGATAAAAAAGGCCTCAGCGCCCGCAAAAGCTCTTTTCTCTGAGAGGTGCGGTGATCGCCGCCTTTTTCGGGGGAGGGGTCTGACTTTGTCAGCACAGACATCATCTGAGGTAAGCTTGAGAGAAGCTCGGGCGGAATGGAAATACCCTCCGTCGGTGGAGAAGGAGAAGAGTCATCCTTTTGTAAAGGCTCTTCCGCGCTTTCAGGGGCGCTTTGGGAGCTGCTTGCAAGAGTGGCAACGGTTTTCATTATTTCGGGATTATTCAGAAGGGAATTGATAATATCCCCGAGAGCGCCTTGAGAATCCATCAGTGACCTCTCTGCTTTTTCACGTTTTCAAGTATCTGCAGGGCGCGGCTTATATCATTGTCTGTCAGAGTGCCCATGGCGCTTCGCAGCTTCGAGATATCCTCGGGCTGCACCTTGACGCCTGAAAGGTCGATGCCGCTTTGAGCGCCGATGGCGCATATCATTTTCCAAAGGCTGTCGTCGGGAAGGGCGGACAGCATATCCAGAGTTTTCTTGTCGATTTTCATAATAAATCCAGTCCTTATGAATATAATTCCGCTTGGCGGTTTGTTATAGTATATGATTCGGAATAAAAATTGTGAGGACACTCGCCACAGAAAGGAATTTAAAAATGAAAATACTTGTTTTTTCAGATTCACACGGAGCGTACTCCAATATGGAGAGGGCGATCGGCGCCCATCCCGATGCGGAGATGATATTCTTTTTGGGAGACGGCCTGAGAGATGCCGATCGTCTTTTTGATGAATATAAAAATATCCCCCACGTTGCAGTGAAGGGAAACTGCGATTTTTCTGCCTCCTACGGTGGGGAATCCTATCTTGACGAGCAGACCGTCGACCTTGGCGGGGTCAGAATTTTTGCCTGCCACGGACACAAATACGGTGTTAAATCCTCGGAGCTTTCTCTTTGGCTGAGAGCGAAGGAAAAGGAAGCTACCCTTGCCCTTTTCGGGCATACACATCAGCCCTACGAGAGATGCTACGAGGGGGTCAGACTTTTCAACCCCGGCAGCATCGGTCAGGGCAGCTACGGAGTTATCTATATCGAAAACAAGGGAATAGTAGCATCCCACGGGAGAGTATAACGAAATACAGCGTCATCCTGAGCGTAGTAAACATCATAGTATGATGTTTGCGGAGCCGAACCCGACCATAGGGAGTGCGCCCCCTTATAGGGGCGGGATCTACGGAATATGATATGAGTTATCGAAAGTTTTTCGCAGATCCCACCTTCGGTGCCCTCCCATGGGTCGGGTTCGACTTCGAACAACACCCCACCGGGGTATTGTTCTCCGCTCAGGATGACGTATCAAGTGACACTTGCATCAGTTTTGTTCTTCATATTTCATTTTTTCTCTTTTCAAAAAATGAAATATATGGTATACTGAAATGTAATGCATAAATTTGAGGTTTGAAATGATTAAAAACGAGCTTATAAAAACAGAACTCACATTGCACGATTTTTATTACGATCTCCCCGAGGAGAGAATCGCTCAGACTCCCGTGGAGCCTCGTGATTCCTCCCGTCTTATGGTCATCGACCGTGAAAAGGATAATATCGAGCATAAGGTTTTCAGAGATATTCTTGACTATATCCGTCCCGAGGACGTTCTCGTTATTAACGATACAAGAGTAATTCCCGCCCGAATCATCGGCCGCAGAAGCGAAAAGATGACTCCCGAGGGAAGAATCGAAAGCGAAAGCACAGCTCCCGTTGAGCTTCTCCTTTTAAAGCAGAGAGAAAACGACGTTTGGGAGGCTCTCGCAGGCCCCGGAAAGCGCGCTAAAGTCGGCGATATCATCTCCTTTGGCGACGGTGTGCTCAAGGCCGAGGTCATGGATATAATCGAGGGCGGACTTCGCGTTGTCAGAATGTTTGCAGATGGCGAGGAGTATAAAACAGTATACGAGGCACTCCATGCCCTCGGAACAATGCCCCTGCCTCCTTATATCACAGAAAAGCTTGAGAATCAGGAGCGCTATCAGACAGTATATTCAAGAGAAGAGGGAAGTGCGGCAGCACCTACTGCAGGTCTCCACTTCACTCCCGAGCTTCTCGAAAAGATAAAGGAAAAGGGTACAGCTATCGTTCCCGTTCTCCTTCACGTTGGTCTCGGCACCTTCCGTCCCGTTAAGGAGGAGAAGATTACAGACCACGAGATGCACTCCGAGTATATCAGAGTAACAGAGGAGGCGGCAAAGGAAATCAATGCGCGCCGTGCTGCAGGCGGCAGAGTTATTGCCGTTGGTACGACCTCCTGCAGAACTCTTGAGAGTGCCGCAGGGGATGACGGAATCCTTTATCCCTGCAGTGCAGATACGGGAATATTTATTTATCCCGGCTATAAGTTTAAGATAACAGACGCGCTTATCACAAACTTCCACTTGCCCGAAAGCACACTTCTCATGCTTGTTTCCGCCTTTGCGGGAAGAGACAAGATGCTTTCCGCATATAATTTGGCAGTTGCCGAAGAATACAGATTCTTCTCCTTCGGCGACAGTATGATCATTCAATAAAGGGTAAAAATATTGAAAACGAAAATAATTGCAGTGGCAGGGCCTACGGCGTCCGGAAAGACCTCCCTTGCCATTGAAATAGCTAAGGCAGTCGGGGGAGAGGTCATCTCCAACGACTCAATGCAGGTATATCGAGGTATGGAAATCGGCACTGCCGCACCCACGTTTGAAGAGATGGACGGCATTGTTCATCACATGGTTGGCGTTTGCGACCCCACCGACGAATTTTCATGCGCAGATTACAGTGCCCGCGCCCGTGAGATAATCGAGGATATTGCCTCCCGTGGCAAGGTGCCCGTTTTCTGCGGCGGCACGGGACTTTATCTTGACAGCGTCCTCTCCGTTTCCGATATGTCCGAGAGCGGCAAGGATGACGGAGTGAGAGAAAGACTTTCTGCGTTTGCCGAAAAAGAAGGAAACGAAGCTCTTCACGCCCGTCTCAGAGAGGTTGACCCCGAGGCGGCTGATGCAATACACATGAATAACGTACGCCGTGTTATTCGCGCTCTTGAAATATACGAAACTACGGGAATCACAAAAACTGAGTGGGACCGCCGCTCAAAGGAGCGAGAGCTGCCCTACGACGTTTCCATGGCGATAATCGAATTCTCAGACCGCGAGCTTCTCTATTCAAGAATCGATAAGCGAGTTCACCTTATGATGGAGGCGGGGCTTCTTTCCGAAGTTAAGGCGCTTTTTGAAAAGGGACTTCTGAGGGAGGATAAGCCTGCATTCCAGGCAATAGGATATAAGGAGTTTCTCCCCTATCTTGGCGGCACTGCCACTCTTGACGAGTGCATTGCAGCGGTGCAGCAGTCCTCAAGAAGATATGCAAAGCGCCAGATAACCTGGTTTAAAAGATACCCTGATGCTTGCCGCATCGTAGCAGACTGCAACGGTGCAGTGAAGAGTGCCGCACAGATGTGCTCGGAATTTCTCGAAATGAGCGGATTTGAAAGGATATAAAATGGGACTTATTGAGGTTTTGATCCTTGCTGTGGGTCTTTCTATGGATGCCTTTGCGGTGTCTGTGTGCAAGGGACTTGCAATGTGCAAGGTTAAATTGAAGAATGCCTGCATCGTCGGACTTTGGTTTGGCGCATTTCAGGCAGGTATGCCCCTTATAGGCTACTTTCTCGGCGCTTCATTCCAGCAGTATATCGAGGCTGTAGACCATTGGGTTGCATTCGCCCTCCTTCTCCTTATCGGTATCAATATGATAAGAGAAGCCCTGTCCGGCGATGAAGAGAAGTGCGACTGCTCTGTAAGGGCGAGAGATATGATCGCCCCCGCCTTTGCAACAAGCATTGATGCTCTTGTAGTCGGTATCGCAATGGCGATGGCGGCGCGAAAAGAGGGCGGACTTAACGTTTTCCTTTCCGTTGGCATCATCGGCGTTGTAACCTTTCTTCTTTGCGTTTTGGGCACGAAGATCGGCGGAATCTTCGGAGAGAAATATAAGAAGCCCGCAGAAATTG
Source organism: Candidatus Avispirillum sp. (assembly GCA_045638055.1). GTDB lineage: Bacteria > Bacillota > Clostridia > Oscillospirales > CAG-272 > Avispirillum. The sequence goes on along the minus strand of JAZUAR010000177.1, from coordinate 1,226 downwards.
CCGGAGGTATCATCCTTGTGCTCATCGGTGTAAAGACCGTTCTTGAGCATCTTGAGATTATAAATTTCTGATATGAAAAGAATCGTAACAATGCAGGACCTTTCCTGCGTGGGCAAATGCTCCCTCAGCGTGGCAATGCCCATAATTTCCGCTATGGGGTGCGAGTGTGCGGTCCTTCCCACAGCACTGCTTTCCACCCATACGGCATTTGAAAACTTTAATATAGTGGATCTGACGGATAATATCAGAGCTGTCTGCGACGTATGGAAGCGCGAGGGCATTGATTTTGATATGATCTATACGGGCTATCTTGCATCTGTGCGACAGGTAGATCAGGCCTTTGATCTCGCTCGCGATTTCGGCGGCGAGGGAAAGCTCCTTTTCGTTGACCCCGTAATGGGAGATTTCGGAAGGCTTTATACAGGCTTTGAGGAAAGCTATCCCGATCATATGAAAAAGCTTTGCGCGGCGGCTGATATTATAGTCCCCAACTTAACCGAGGCATTTTGCCTTCTCGGAGAGGAGTATCGCGAAAGCGTGAGCCTTGAGGAGGCCCTTGACATGGCGAAAAGGCTGACAGCCATCGGCACGAAGGCTGCGGTCATTACAGGAATCTGCCCCGAAGAGGGAAAGCTCGGAATCGTTAAATACGATAGGGAAAAGGATAGCTTCTTCTCATATTTTGCTCCCCGCGTACATACGGATTTCCCCCTCCACGGCACGGGCGACGTATTCGCATCCGTTGCGGTAGGCGCTATCGCATCAGGCACAGACGTGGATTCTGCCCTCTCACTTGCTGTGGATTTCACCGCAAAGGCAGTTGAAAATACAGTCAAAAATGAAAACCGCCGTTGGTACGGAGTTGACTTTGAATCAGCCCTTCCCTGGATAGTTGAACAAATGAATAACAAATAAAAACAGCCACCCCCAGGGTGGCTGTTTTTTTTGTTTATATAAATTCGTATTTATCGGTGAGTTGCCTTCCCCTCGAGGGGAAGGTGGCACCTGAAAGGTGACGGATGAGGTGTAGGCAACGTAAGTTGCCGTTATGCTGCGTAGCAGCTTGATCTTTTTCTTGCTTCGCAAGACCCACGCCGCTTCTCATAGGCACGCCGCTTCGCGGCTACACCTCACCACCGCCTACGGCGGAGCCTCCCCTCAAGGGGAAGCCTTTGGGACAATCCGCCTCCACTCCCTTTAGGCAAGGGAGGCTTAGCAATCTCCCC
>JAZUAR010000176.1:0-5449 GCA_045638055.1 Candidatus Avispirillum sp. | reverse complement strand
AATTAAGCAGTATAGACAGTCTGATTCCGTTATTACCGCGGTAAACCGTGTAAATATTAAGATCGAAAAAGGTGAGTTCGTAGCAATCATCGGTTCCTCCGGTTCTGGTAAGTCTACATTCCTCCATATCTGTGCAGGTCTCGACCGTGCAAACGCAGGTCGTATCCTTATCGATAACGAGGATATCACAAAGATGGGCGCAGATGCCCTCGGCCGTTTCAGAGGTGAGAAGATGGGCTTCATCTACCAGAAGCACCACCTTATCCCCCAGTTCACAGCTCTTGAGAACATCCTTCTTCCCACAGTAATGTGTAATAAGTCTGATGCTTCTTATCAGGAGTCTCTCCGTGAGCTTGTTGAGTGCCTCGGCCTCTCCGAGCGCCTCCACCACCTCCCCTCCGAGCTTTCCGGTGGTCAGTGTCAGAGAGTAGCGATCGCTCGTGCTCTTATCAACAACCCCCAGATGCTCTTCGCAGACGAGCCTACAGGTAACCTTGACCGTACAAACGCAGACGAAGTACTTCGCCTCCTCCTCAATATCCGTGAGACACGTGGCCAGACCCTTATGATGGTAACTCACGACCTTGATATTGCTGCTAAGGCAGACCGTATCTTCCCTATGGACAACCGTATCCTCTCTCTCGACCGTGACTATCTCGGCGGTAACAAGAAGACTGTTGATTCTTATTAATAACAAAAAAGCCTCACCCAAAAGGGTGAGGCTTTTCTTATACATTAGGGTTTGTATACCATTACAATTTTTAAAGTTTTTTGGGAGTGCAGAGGACTTTTTTTCAAAAAAGCCCTTTGCGTTTACTCAGTCAAAATATATGAATAAACCAAGAGTAGAACTGTAACCGTTTTATACCACTTGACTTATTTTTTAAATTACGATAAAATTAACTATCATATTTTTTTAGTGGGACAAGTATATATTAAGTATAAAAGCTTTATGGTGGTATAATGAATTTTAAAAATTTAGATAAAAAAACGGTATTGATGATATCGTCAATAGCTCTTGCTTTTATTCTTGTGTTTGTCGTGATCACGGTTGTGTTAATGATCTCGCTTAACAAGGATGATGAAGGGGCTGATGAGCCGAAGCAGGAAAGGGAGCTTATCGGCGAAATGAACGGAGTATGGATCGCATCCATATCAAATATTGATTTTCCCTCAAAGCCCGATCTTTCAGAAAACGAATTAAAGGCTGAGCTTGATGCAATTGTGGAAAACACGGCAGATGCTGGGCTTGATACAATATTCTTTCAGGTACGTCCCTCTGCGGATGCACTGTATGATTCCGATATTTTCCCTGTATCAAGATACCTTTCTTCTGATGGAAGGCTTACTCTTGACTGTCTTGAGTATATAATCGAGGCGGCAGAGAAGAAGGGAATTTCCGTTCACGCGTGGATTAATCCTCTCAGAGTGGCAGTTGGCGGAACTGTCGATGATCTTTCAAAGGATCATCCTGCGGCAAAAAATCCCGAGTGGTGCACAAAGTATGCAGACGGAAAAATATATTTCAACTGCGGCGAGCCTGAGGTTAGAAAACTGATTGCTGACGGTATACAGGAGATAGTTGCGAATTACGACGTTGCAGGTGTCGTTTTTGACGATTATTTTTACCCTTATCCCTATTACGAAACTGATGAAGAGGGAAACCGTGTGGCAGCAGCCTTTGCCGATGATGATGCATTCAGTGCCTACGGCACGGAGTTTGATGATATCGGTGACTGGCGCCGCGATAACGTAAACAGGCTGGTGGAGCTTTCCTATAAAACAGTAAAGAAAGCTGACAAGAAATGCCTTTTCGGTGTTTCTCCATTCGGTATCTGGAAAAACGGATACGGTGATGAAAGCGGAAGCGCGACCCGAGGCTCTCAGTCCTATTTTGAAATTTATTGCGATACACTTGCCTGGGCTAAGGGAGAATACGTTGATTACATAGCTCCTCAGCTTTATTGGACAGACGATACTGCTGCGGCATCATACTCTGTACTCACAGAGTGGTGGTCAGAGGCTCTTGAGGGCACGGGAACGGCTCTTCTTGTCAGCCATGCGGCATACAGATACGATGAATGGGAATCCCCTTCAGGAATTATGACCTCTCAGGTTGAAAATGCCGGGAGCTATTATAATTACCGTGGAAGCATTTTTTACGGCTATGAGGAAATAGCAGGTAACAAAGAGGGAATTGCCGATGAGCTGAAAAAGCTTTATCTTGATAAAAAAACGCAGGAATGAAAATTCCTGCGTTTTTTACGGTGCATTATTGACCTTGCATAGCTATTGAAAAAAAGGGAATAATATGGTATAATTACAATAAATTATTTTTTGATAAAGAGGATAAAATGGCAAGACGTAAGAAAAAGCCCTTTGGTAAGCTTTCGGCAGGTACAGTTGCAATCCTTTTGATAATCTTTGCTGTACTTTACGTTATGGATACCATTGGCGGCGTTACTGAAAACAATGTGACCGACGATTGTGAATTTCATTTTATAGACGTAGGTCAGGGCGACAGCACAATGATCATAAATGAAACAGGTGTAGTAGTTATTGATGCAGGACCTCAGGACCATGCAGACAGTACCGAAAAGTATATCAAGAGCTATACAGATACCATCGATTATCTCATTCTCACCCATCCTCATGAGGACCATATCGGTGGTGCTGATGAGCTTTTTGACAGCATCGAGGTTAAAAACGTTATTCTCAGCGATGCATATACGGATACTCTCACCTTTACTAAGCTTCTCGATAAGATCGATGAGTCGGGAGCAAACGTAATTGAGGCAAAGGCGGGCGACAGCTACAATGCGGGAGAAATCAAGCTCACAATTCTTTCTCCTATATCCGAGTTTAAGGACCTCAACGATTACAGTGTAGTAACCAAGGTAGAGTTTGGCGATACTGCGGCAATTATAACAGGAGACGTTGAGCATCATTCCGAAAAGATCATGGTTGAGGAATACGGCGCTCTCAAGCTTCGCGCTGATATATATCAGGTTGGCCACCACGGCTCAAGCACCTCTAATCACGACAGCTTTATTGATGCCGTTTCTCCCGAGTTTGCAGTAATTCAGAGCGAGGAGGGTAATTCCTACGGTCACCCTCACTGGGAAACTATTGAAAAGCTTGAAGATAGAGATATAACCTACTTCAGAACAGATAAGATGGGTCACGTCGTGTTTGTGTCCGACGGCAAGGAAGTTAAGCTCTACGATTAATGGATCTTATATTTGAGCCTGAGATTGTCTGCGATCATTGCAATAAACTCAGAATTTGTAGGCTTTCCGCGGTTGTTTTGAATCGTATAGCCGAAATATGAGTTAAGAGTGTCGATATCACCCCTGTCCCATGCAACCTCGATCGCGTGTCGGATGGCGCGTTCTACTCTTGAGGTGGTTGTGGAATACTTTTTCGCAACGGAAGGGTAGAGCACCTTGGTGACGGAGTTGATAATATCGTTGTCATTGATAGTCATGAGAATGGCGGTGCGGAGATACTGATATCCCTTGATATGTGCGGGAACACCGATCTGATGAATGATCTTTGTTACCTGTGCCTCGATATCAGGGGGAGTCGCGTTCATTGTGCCTGAGTTGATATTTCCGTCGGCACGGCCGCGGTATATGGAGCTGATATGCTCTGCAAGGCTTGAATAATCAAGGGGCTTGGGAAGACAGAGCGCGGCACCTGCGCGTGCTGCCTCAATAAAGATATTTTGATTTGTAACGAGGGATGCGATAATAAAGGCGGGAGCCTTGTCCTGACCGAGGTCGGCTGTAACTGACTGTCTTATGAGACCTATACCGTCGAGCTTGGAAAGCCAGACGTCTGCAATAACGATATCGGGGTGGTTTTTCATAATGTAATTGAGAGCCTCTTCACCGTTTGAAACCTCGTCAACATAGCGATTGCCTGCGCGAAGGAGAGCCTCTCTGCAGGCTTTTCTGCTCTCAGCATTTTCATCAGCAATAAGAATTTTAATTTTGTCCATAATTTTGCACTCCATTAATTGGTAATATTTGGTAGCTCAATATTACCATAAATTGGTAATAAATGCAATATATTACCAATTTTAATGTTGCACAAAATTGGCGAATTTGGATTGGTAATATTTGACAAATACATAAAAAGTTGGAAATGGAAGAAAAATAACACTGTTATGTTAAAGTTTAAAAGGATCACAAAGGAAGATTTTCCTATTATTGATAAATACTTTTCTATCAACGAGTTTGCAGAAGAGAGTCCCCGATTCTGCGATTATGCTCCCGGCACCGTGAAAATGTGGCATGAGGAGTATTCGCTTTCATACGCGATTTTTGGAGACTGTATGTATCTTCGCGCAAATTACGAGGAGGAAGAGGGAACGTCATATCTTATGCCCGTTGGAAGGACAGACAAGGATTCTCTCATCCCTCTTTGCGAATATCTCAATGATAAAGAAGAGGCAACTCTCTCCGTAATGCCCGAAGGGATGAAGGAGCAGATAGCGAAGTGCTTTGATATCGATATTGAGCGCATATTTGCAGACCGCGACTGGGCGGACTATATTTATCTGAGAGAAGAGTTTTGTAACCCCTCGGGAAGAAAGCATCATAACTATAAATATAACCTGAATAAATTCGCAAAGGAGCATCCCGATTTTGCAGTTGAGCCTCTTTGCGACGAAAACAAGAGGGAAGCGCTTGAGTTTTTTGAGCGCTACTGCATGGATAATCCCGAAACCTCATCTGTGGATGACGGAGAATTCAGAGCAACAGTGCCCGTTATTCTCGACCCCAAATTTTATTCCATGTCGGGAGCTGTGCTGAGAGCAGAGGGCAGGATAATCGGAATAACCCTCGGAGAGATATATAAGGATACTGTGATCGTTCATACGGAAAAGGCGTTGAAGGAGGTAGCGGGAGCATACCAGACTCTTGCTCTCGGATACCAGAAAATGATGCCCGATTCGGTAAAGTATATCAACCGCGAGGAGGACATGGGACTTATGGGCCTTCGCCGCTCAAAGCTTTCCTATTCCCCTCTTCGACTTGATTATAAATATACCTTAAAGCTCAAATAAAAAAACGTCGCAGAAAAGCGACGTTTTTTACTTTAAATTTAATTATCAAAATAATTAAGGTTTTTGTAGGGGAGGATTCTATATCCTCCCGAGACAAGCGAACGTTTTAATTAATATGTTATTGCTGTATGAGAATGATTAATTCATTGTAGGGCGGGTTGTTTACTCCCACCGTTTGCAAACGTAACAATTATTTCTAAATTATATATCTGTAGCCATACGGATTATTTAACACTTTGGTTTATTGTGCAGATACGAGGCGGGAGCAAGCAACCCGCCCTACAAATTTAACGAAATTCTATTTATAGACATATCATATTGGTGGATTTTATTGTTTGCAATTGGGCGGGTATGGGATCCGCCCCAAGTTTTATG